>NZ_JASJWR010000032.1:0-61674 GCF_035019065.1 Actimicrobium sp. CCI2.3
TGGTGTCCCCAAGGGGATTCGAACCCCTGTACTCACCGTGAAAGGGTGATGTCCTAGGCCTCTAGACGATGGGGACATAAACTGTCCGTACTGGCCGTTACTGCTTACTACCTGACTACTCTGTGCGCTGACCCGACATCATCAAGATGCTGGTGGAGGTAAACGGGATCGAACCGATGACCTCTTGCATGCCATGCAAGCGCTCTCCCAGCTGAGCTATACCCCCGTACGACAGAGGCCGAATTATAGCCGAGGAATTCGGCACCTGTAAATCCCATTCGGGAAATTATTCCAAGCCATTCAGAAGCCGCTTTTGCACCAGCGACCGACCAAACAATTCGATCACGGCGTCGATCGCCGGCGTCTGCAACTGACCGGTCAGCAACAGACGCAATGGCATCGCCAGTTGCGGCATCTTCAAGCCATGGCTGGTCAGGACTTCCTTGATCATGGCGGCAATCGCTGCCTTGCTCCATTCAACCGTCTCGCACCGGGTAGCAAACTCCGCCAACGCCGGCTTGACTGCCTCTGTCAGGTGCTGCGTCAGCAACGCTGCATCCGGTTGCGGCTGACGATAGAACAGCATCGTCGCACTGGCTACTTCAATGAGCGTGTTCGCACGTTCCTTCATCAGACCAATGGCGCGCGCCAGATCGGGACTGCCGTCGAATTGCGCGTCGACCATCAGCGGACGCACCAGCCCGGCCAGTTGCGCGTCGTCGGTGTGCTTGATGTAATGGTTGTTGACCCAGGCCAGTTTTTCGGGATTGAACTGGGCCGGCGATTTCGACAGGTGATCGAGGTCGAACCATTCGATGAATTGCGCCATCGAAAAAATCTCTTCGTCGCCATGACTCCAGCCCAGCCGCGCCAGATAGTTCAGCATCGCTTCAGGCAAAAATCCCTGCGCCGGATAATCCATCACGCTGACCGCGCCATGGCGCTTCGAGAGCTTCTCGCCGTCGGTGCCAAGAATCATCGGCAAGTGGCCGTATTCCGGCAACTTGGCACCGAGCGCGTGCAGGATGTTGATCTGGCGCGGCGTGTTGTTGACATGGTCGTCGCCACGAATGACGTGGGTGATTTCCATGTCCGAATCATCGACGGCCACGCAAAAATTGTAGGTCGGCGTGCCGTCCGGACGGGCGATGACGAGGTCATCCATTTCGCGGTTGGCGATCGTGATCGGCCCCTTGACCAGATCGATCCAGGTCACTTCGCCATCGAGCGGATTGCAAAAGCGGACCACCGGCTGACGGTCGGCCGGTACAGGCGGCAAGGTCTTGCCGGGCGCGGGCCGCCAGGCGCCGTCGTAGCGCGGCTTGTCCCCGGCCAGACGCTGGCGTTCACGCATCGCCTCGACTTCGGCCGGCGATGAATAACAGTGATAGGCGCTACCATTGGCAAGCAACTGGGCCACCACTTCGCGATAGCGATCCATGCGCTGCATCTGATAGAACGGGCCTTCGTCGTGCTGCAACCCCAGCCAGGCCATGCCGTCGAGAATGGCTTGCACTGCTTGCGGCGTCGAGCGTTCGAGATCGGTATCTTCGATGCGCAGGATGAAGGTGCCACCAAAGTGGCGCGCATAGGCCCAGGCGAACAAGGCAGTGCGGGCACCACCGAGATGAAGGTAACCGGTCGGGCTGGGAGCAAAGCGGGTGCGAACAATCATGGCGAGCAGGGTCGACGCCGGGCTGCGGCGTCGCCAATGAGGGAAAGACGCATTTTACCGCGCCGGCTTCACCGGGCAATGCGCAGCAGAAGCGACGGTGATCGCAACGGAAGCAATTGGTCAAGCAGCAAGAGGTGCACAACCGTCGCATTGACGTACGCAACTGTCCGGTGTATTTCGGTGCGACACGATAAAAGGCATATGCCAGACACACCGAATTCGACTAAGATAATTTGATGAACAGCACTGACTTGTCTGCCCAGCCGACCGTTCGCCAGCAACTTGATGCCATCAACGAGCGCAGGCGCACCAAACACTTGCCGGTCGCGCGCGCACTGCGCGACCCTGCCTCGGCACAGGCAGTAATCGTCGCAGCCAAAATACAAATCCATCTTTGGCGCGAAAAAAATCTGTGCAGCAATGACTACATTTCAGCATGGGAATGTCTTTTACTACATCCCGAACAAGCGGCCGACATGCTCGAAGCATGCTCTCTCGAGGCCATCCAGTTACGCCAGAACTCGCCCTTTGTGGCATCCGTTCGCTATTTCAGAGAGATAGACAATGCGGCTTGAAGAAATTCAGGTGGCGCTCGAAGCTGCAGCGGACATCAGTAATCATCACGAGTTTGTGATTGCTGGCAGCCTGTCCGTACTTGGCTATGTTGACCCACCGCCAGAAATGATGTCGATGTCGATCGATATCGATTTCTACCCGCTTCGGGACCCGGGGCGGGCACTGGAAATCTCCACTGCACTGGGTGAAGACTCCGACTTTCACGAACGCAATGGGTACTACCTCGATCCGATTCATCCGGAACTTCCGGTTTTGCCGCAAGGCTGGCGCGAGAGACTGGTAGAAGTCCGGCTTGGCAAAGTCACCGCCTATTTCCTCAACGTCAATGACACCGCCATTTCCAAGTACGCACGTAGCGCTGATCACGACTTCCGTTGGCTGGAAGCAGGCTATGACGCCGGCATTCTGCGTATCGATATGATCGAGGCCAGTGCACGCTTTACCGTCGACTATCCCGAGGAAAAAGACAAGAAGAAAATAATAGCCGGCATTGCACTACATCGTGCCGCGATGAAGCCGGATGGAAAATTAGCCAAAGAGTTGCTAGCTTTCTTGCACCACGCGAAACCTGAAGAAATTGTTTCTGCAGATATCGATGACACGATTTATTCCGGCAAGATCATATGGACTGGCGAACAGCGCGCCGTCCAACGCATGGACAACGGCACTTTGGTCATTCACGCCACAGAAGCATGGACGACGATGCCTGAATTATCGCAGTACCACCACATTCGCTACACAGATGGCGAGATGACGCTGGAATAAAGCATCGCTCCGGAAAGATCGACCCATCAGTCATGGTGGGTGCAATAACCAAAGGGCATTGCACCGATTCACCCCACGGTTAGCCGCCACAAGGCCGCACTGCTAGAATCACGACTTTACTTATTTCACTGTGCATTGCTCATGAGCGCCACTTCGCCCCGCCAGCTGTTCGTCACCACCGCTCTGCCCTACGCCAATGCCGCCTTTCACATCGGCCACATCATGGAATACATCCAGGCCGATATCTGGGTCCGCTTTCAGCGCATGCAGGGCCATGAAGTGCATTTTGTCTGCGCCGACGATGCGCATGGCGCGCCGATCATGATCGCGGCCGACAATGCCGGCGTGACGCCGCAGGAATTTGTGGCCCGCATCGCGGCTGGCCGGCAGGCTCCGCTCGAAGGTTTCCATATCGCCTTCGATAACTGGCATTCGACCGATGGCGCAGAAAACCACGAACTGTCCAAGGAAATTTATTGCAGCCTGCGCGACAACGCCGAGCTGATCACGACCAAGACCATCGAGCAGTTTTTCGATCCGGTCAAGAACATGTTCCTGGCCGACCGCTACATCAAGGGCGAATGTCCGAAATGCGGTGCCAAGGACCAGTACGGCGATTCCTGCGAAGTCTGCGGTGCGGTGTATGCCCCGACCGAACTGAAGAATCCGTATTCGGCCTTGTCAGGCGCGGTACCGGTGATGAAATCGTCGGAGCATTTTTTCTTCAAGCTATCCGACCAGAAATGCGTCGACTTCCTGCGCGAATGGGCCTTCAAGGAAGGTCGCTTGCAACCCGAAGTCGCCAACAAGGCGCGCGAGTGGCTCGAAGGCAAGGACGACAAGGAAAGCGGACTGGGCGACTGGGATATCAGCCGCGACGCACCGTATTTCGGCATCGAAATTCCTGACGCGCCCGGCAAATATTTTTATGTCTGGCTGGACGCACCGATCGGCTACCTGGCCTCGCTGAAAAATTACTTCGACAATACCGGCCGCGACTTCGATGCCTTCATGGCCAATCCCGCGACCGAGCAGTATCACTTCATCGGCAAGGACATCACCTATTTCCATACGCTGTTCTGGCCGGCGATGCTTCACTTTGCCGGACGCAAGGTGCCCAACAATGTGTTCGTACACGGCTTCATCACGGTCAGCGGCGAGAAGATGTCGAAGTCGCGCGGCACCGGCATTTCACCATTGCGCTACCTCGACATCGGCATGAACCCGGAATGGATGCGCTATTACATCGCCGCCAAACTGAGCGCCAAGGTCGAGGACGTCGACTTCAATCCGGATGACTTTGTCGCCCGCGTCAACAGCGACCTGATCGGCAAATACGTCAATATCGCCAGCCGTTCGGCCGGCTTCATTGCCAAGCGTTTCGACGGTCATGTGGTGACCGACTGGGCCACCACGTCCGACACGTTCCTGTTCAGTCTGCGTGATGTGGCCGACGAGATTCACGCGCTCTACGACGGCCGCGAATACGGCAAGGCGCTGCGCCTGATCATGGAACAAGCCGACCGCATCAATGCGTATGTCGATGCCAACAAGCCGTGGGAACTGGCCAAGAACACGGACAACGATGACCGCTTGCAGGAAGTCTGCAGTCGCCTGCTCGAAGCCTTCCGGCTCCTGACGCTGTATTTGAAACCGGTGCTGCCTGCGCTGGCAAAACAAGTCGAGGCCATGCTCAATATCGCGCCGCTCACCTGGTCCGATGTCAGCACGTCGCTGCCGCATCAGCACCAGATCAATCCGTTCGTGCACCTGATGCAGCGGGTCGATCCGAAGATGCTCGATGCACTGTTCGAGCCGCCGGTACCGCTGACCGTCGCCGCGCCGGTGACGACACCGGCTCCCGTCGTCGCCGCCACTGCGGACGTCACCGGTAATGAAATCAAGATCGACGACTTTGCCAAGGTCGACCTGCGCATTGCCCGCATCGTCCATTGTGAAGCCGTCGATGGTTCCGACAAACTGCTGCGACTGACACTCGATGTCGGCGAAGGCCGCCTGCGCAATGTCTTTTCCGGCATCAAATCGTCGTACCAGCCCGAAGAATTGATCGGCAAGCTGACTGTGATGGTGGCCAACCTTGCGCCACGCAAAATGAAGTTCGGCATTTCCGAAGGCATGGTACTGGCCGCGTCGGCTGCCGACGAAAAAGCCAGCCCCGGCATTTACATCCTGCAGCCGTGGCCGGGTGCCGAACCGGGCATGCGTGTGAGCTAAAGCGTCAACGTCAACATCAACGACGCGATCCGATTGTGCACAATTGGATCGCGTTGCACGCTACTTTTCGACCTTTCTCTTGAACCCAGGCACAACTCCCGTGCACAATGGCCTGACCTGCAGGCACCACCTGTCGCCTGCTTTTCAAGGGACATGGCATGGCATCCTTCCACTTCCGGTTTCATCCTGTCCTGCTCGATACCCTCGCCGACTATAGCCCGCAGCGCCTGCGCAATGACATTCTTGCCGGCATCGCTGTCAGCGTTGTCGCACTACCGCTGGCAATGGCGTTTGCGATCGCCTCCGGGGTCAAGCCGGAAGCCGGCCTGTTCACCGCCATCGTCGCCGGCTTCCTGATTTCGGCACTGGGCGGATCGCGCGTGCAGATCGGCGGACCGGCCGGTGCTTTCATTGTCGTCATCTACGGCATCATCGAAAAATACGGCCTGGCCAATCTGCTGATTTCAACCAGTTGCGCCGGCATCCTGCTCTTTGCGATGGGCACCTTCCGGCTCGGTTCGCTGATTCGCTACATTCCGCTGCCGATCGTGATCGGTTTTACCAACGGCATTGCGGTTCTGATCGCGCTGTCGCAGCTGAAGGATTTTTTCGGCCTCAGTATTGCCCGCATGCCGGGTGATTTTTTTGCCCAGGTGCAGATGCTGGCGCAACATGCGCCGACCACCCACTGGCCATCGCTGGGTTTGGCGCTGCTCTCGTTAATACTGCTGATCGCCTGGTCGCGGCTGGGACGTTCGTCGCTGGACGCGAGCCTGTCGCATCCTCACTGGCACCGACGCTGCAGCATTATTCCCGGCAGCGTCGTGGTGCTGTTGCTGGCCACGCTAGCCAGCGCGCTGCTGGCATTGCCGGTCGACACCATCGGCAGCCGCTTCGGTGGTATCCCGCAAGGCTTGCCGGCATTCGTGTTACCCGAATTCAGCTGGACACTGGTCAAGCAACTGTTCGCGCCGACACTCACCATTGCCCTGCTGGGAGCCATCGAATCGCTGTTGTGCGCGCGCATCGCCGATGGCCTGATCGATACCCGCCACGACCCGAACCAGGAATTGATGGCGCAGGGTGTCGCCAACTTCATCACGCCCTTTTTTGGCGGCATCCCGGCCACCGGCACCATCGCCCGCACCGTCACCAATATCCGCAGCGGCGCTACCACGCCCGTCTCCGGCATCGTGCATGCGCTGACGCTGTTGCTGCTGATCCTGTTCGCAGCACCACTGGCTTACGATGTGCCACTGCCGACACTGGCCGCGATCCTGCTTTACATGGCCTGGAACATGGGCGAATGGCACGAGTTCGTGCGCTTGCGGCGACTGTCGCTGCCGTACCGCATCCTGATGCTGGCGACGTTTTTGCTCACTGTCGTCGTCGACCTGACCACCGCCGTCGAAGTCGGGCTGGTACTGGCCTGCGTGTTTTTCATCTACCGGATCTCCGACCTGACGCAGATCGTGCCGATCACCGATAGCCGCCAACTACCCGGCGTACGCGCCTACGCAATTTATGGCTCGCTGTTTTTTGGCGCGGTGGGCAAACTCGAACTGCTGATCGAACCGCGCGCGGTACCGGAGCGGGTGCTGATCCTCGAACTGCATCAGCTCATCAGTATCGATTCGACCGGTCTTGATGCGCTCGATACGGTGCGCCGGGCGCTGCACCGGCATGACGGACAATTGATCCTGTGCGGTGCCAACCGGCAACCGCGCGCGCAGATGGAACGCTCCGGTTTCCTCGACCGGCTGGGCGAAACCCATTGCGTCGACAGCCTTGATGCGGCGTTTCACCTGGCCAGCATTTTCAGCGCTGCCAGTGACGAACAAGGTAAAATGCCCGCTGCCGCCAACCAGTCGCAAAGAGCCCCATGAAATTCACCAAGCAATTCCAGCGCTACGAATCCGAGATCACGCTCCTCATCGCCGACCTCAAAAAGAAAAATCCGCAACTCGAAGAGCAGCAACGTGCCGGCCGGGCACTGCTGTGGGACAAGGCACCACGCGACCTCGATAGTCAGGACCGCACCAGCGACTCGAAAGTCGCGCAACAACCGTACGTGTACCAGAACAAGCTGTAACGATGCGGGCAGCAAGTCCTGCGCTGGCGCTTGCTCCGGAAGAAGGCAACGGCTATGCACGCCTGTATGGCGAACCGCTATTCAAGCTGCCCACTGACCTCTACATCCCGCCGGACGCGCTGGAAGTTTTTCTGGAAGCGTTCGAAGGTCCGCTCGACTTGCTGCTGTACCTGATCCGCAAGCAAAACTTCAACATCCTCGATATTCCGATGGCGCAAGTAACGCGCCAATACCTGGCCTATGTCGACCAGATCCGCCTGAGCAACCTCGAACTCGCAGCCGAATACCTGCTGATGGCCGCGATGCTTATCGAAATCAAATCGCGCATGCTGCTGCCGCCCCGCAAAGCCGATAACGACGAGACCGGCGACCCGCGCGCCGAACTGGTCCGTCGCCTGCTCGAATACGAACAGATGAAGCTGGCTGCGTACCAGCTCGATGCCGTACCGCAGGTCGGTCGCGACTATTTCGTGCCAGAGATTTTTATCGAGCAGGCACTGGTCACGCGCTGGCCCGATGTCGCCGTAATCGACCTGCAATCGGCCTGGGCCGATGTCATCAAGCGCACCCGACTCAACGAACATCACAAGATCAGCCGCGAAGAACTCTCCGTGCGCGAGCACATGAGCGCGATCCTGCGCCGCCTGCAAAGCCAGCGCTTCGTCGAATTCGCCGATCTGTTCGACACCGCGCGCGGCATCCCGGTGCTGGTGGTGAACTTTGTCGCGCTGCTGGAACTGGCCAAGGAAAGCCTGATCGAGATTACCCAGGCCGAACCGTTTGCGCCTATCTATGTCCGGCTGGCCTACTCGCCAAGCTGATGCTTTTTCTACCCACTCCCTTGTTTTTGGATACCCATGAAAATCATTTCCTCGATCGACGATTTGCGCGACCAGTTGCGCGGCCAGTTGCGCACCGCCTTCGTCCCCACGATGGGCAATCTGCATGACGGCCATCTGTCGCTGATCAAGCTGGCCAAAAAACATGGTGATCCGGTGGTCGCCTCGATCTTTGTCAACCGCTTGCAGTTCGGACCGAACGAAGACTTCGACACCTATCCGCGCACGTTCCAGTCGGATGTCGAGAAACTTGAAAAGGAAGGCGTCTACGTCCTGTTTGCGCCAACCGAAAAAGACCTGTATCCGGAGCCGCAGGAATTCCGCGTGCAACCGCCCGATGATCTGGGCAATACGCTCGAAGGTGAATTCCGGCCGGGCTTTTTTACCGGCGTCACCACCGTCGTCCTCAAGCTGTTTTCGTGCGTGCAACCGAGCGTGGCCGTGTTCGGCAAAAAGGATTACCAGCAGCTGATGATCGTGCGCAATATGTCGCGTCAATTCGCGCTGCCCACCACCATCATCGCCGCCGAAACCTTTCGTGCCGACGACGGACTGGCGCTGTCGTCGCGCAATATGTACCTGTCGGAACAGGAACGCGCCACCGCGCCGCAGCTGTACCAGGCGCTCCATGCGATGGCCGCCGAAGTACGCGCCGGCCAGCATGACGTGGTTGCGCTGGAACGTCATGCGATGAGTTTGCTGACGGCTAACGGCTGGCAGCCGGACTACATGTCGGTGCGCCGACGCTCCGACCTGCAAACGCCGAGCATCGACGAGATCGTACGTGGCGAGCCGCTGGTCGTGCTGGCCGCCGCCAAACTCGGTGCGACGCGCCTGATCGACAACCTCGAAGTGTGACGACAGCGATGACCATGCGGCACTGGCGCAGCCTCATTGCGTGCCTGTTCTGCGCAATCGGGGCAGTCGCACAGGCCGCTCCGGTGTCGGCAACTGACGATGCCGGCCATCTCATCACGCTAACGACACCCGCCCGGCGCATTGTCAGCCTCGCGCCGCACGTGACCGAATTGCTGTTTGCAGCCGGTGCCGGCGAACGCCTCGTCGGGGTCAGCGACTACAGCGATTTTCCAGCGGCAGCCAAGGCCATCGGTTCGGTCGGCGGTGCCGCGGCGCTCGATATCGAACGTATCGTCCAGCTCAAGCCCGACCTGGTAGTAGCCTGGGGCAGTGGCAATTCGGCCTCGCAACTGGCACGTCTGCGTGCACTGGGCATGGCTGTTTTTGATAGCGAACCGCGCACGTTCGCGGCCATCGCCTCGTCGCTGGAACGACTGGCAACACTGGCCGGTAGCGAAGCCATCGGCCACGCTGCCGCCGACGATTTCCGGGCACGCCTGCGCATCCTGACCAGCACCTACCAGCAGCGCGCGCCGGTGCGCGTGTTCTACCAGATCTGGCGCGAACCGCTGATGACACTCAATGGCAAAAGCATGGTCTCGACGGCAATCGGACTGTGCGGCGGCCGCAATGTGTTTGCGCAGTTGCCACAGATCGCGCCGGTCGTCGGCACTGAAGCGGTACTGGAAGCCAATCCCGAAGTGATCCTGACAGGGGGCGACGACGAGGTCGCCGCGCTGGCTGGCTGGCGCCGCTTTGCGTCGTTGCTGGCAGTCCGGCGCGACAACCTGTTTATCATCAATGCCGACTGGCTGGCACGCAGCGGTCCGCGTCTGCTCGATGGCACCGAACTGCTGTGCCGCCAGCTTGACAGTGCGCGCCGCAAACGGCCATCCTGACTGCTCGACGACGAAAGGCTTGCGATGCTCATTGTCATTTACCTGTTACTGATGTTGCTCAGTCTGGTCCTGTGGATCTGGCTGACCCGGCGCATCTGGCGCGTCAGTCCGGTTGCCGCCGGAACCTCATTTTTTTTGTTATTGCCAGCTATTTACTGGAGCTGGAAACTCTGGAATGATCCTGCTGCGCGCATCCGGGTACCGGCCATCGCCAATGTCGTCATTACCGTGATCTTGCTGGTCATGAGCTATCGGATTGGCGACACGGCGGTGCAGGATTTTCTCCGGAAGACGGCGGCACAACCGGCGCAATCAGGGATGCCGCATATCGACATGAATGACTGGTGCCGGGACAAATACGGCACCTCGTTCGATCGTGACCGTGGCGCGTGCGTCGAGAAGACGCCGCCGGTGGCGAAGTAAGAACACTTTATAAAGCGGCTGCCGGCAAACAGTGCGCAGACATCGCAACGATGCTTTTACTACAGGAGATAACGCCACCATGAATTCCTCCCGAATGACCGTCGCGACCCGTCTTGCGCTGGCTTTTGCCACCATTCTGTTGCTGCTGCTGGGCGCAGCCGGCGTCGGCATCTGGTCGCTGCAAGGCGTCGACCAGATCGCTGGCAAGATGATTTCAACGACGATGCACAAGGCTGAACTGGTACAGGAATGGCATGCCGCGACCCATCTGAACGGTGCGCGCCTGATCAGCGTACTCAATGGCAATGACCTCGCCGTACAGAAAAAAACCGAGAGCGACATCAAGGCCACCTCGGCGCGCATCAGTGATATCCAGAAACAACTCGAGTCGCTGAAAAATGATGCCGAAGTACCGGTCTACACTGAGATCGGTGAACGCCGGGCTGCCTACATCAAGGCGCGTACTGCTGCCTTCAGTGCGAAAAAAGAAGGCAACGACAATGCCACCAAAAGCGCCATCACCGGCGAGCTTGAACCGGCGCTGGCCGCGTATCTCACCACGCTCGACAAACTCGCCGCGCAGCAACATGCCGCCATCGACAAGGCCGGAGATGCCGTCACCCAACGCAACCAGTCGGGACAACTACTCATTGCCATTTTCTCTGGCATTGCCTTGCTGGCCGGAATCGCCTTCGCAATAGGCATCACGCGTGGTTTGCTGCGGCAACTTGGCGGTGAGCCTGCTTATGCGATGCAAGTCACCGGCAACATCGCCGGCGGCGACCTGTACACCGACATCATCCTGCGTCCGGGCGACCAGACCAGCTTGCTGTTTGCATTAAAGTCGATGCGCGACCGACTCGGCGAGATCGTCGGCCAAGTGCGCATCGGTACGGACACGATCGCCCACGCATCCGGTGAAATCGCCAGTGGCAACATGGATCTGTCGGCACGCACGGAAGCGCAGGCCGGTTCGCTGGAACAGACCGCATCCTCGATGGAAGACCTGATTTCGACCGTGCGTCAGAATGCGGACAATGCACGCCAGGCCAACAGTCTTGCCGCCAGCGCATCGGCGGTGGCCGTGCAAGGTGGTGCAATCGTCACCGAAGTCGTGGGCACGATGGCGTCAATTAACGACTCGTCCAAGCGGATCGTCGACATCATCGGCGTCATCGACAGCATCGCGTTCCAGACCAACATCCTCGCGCTCAATGCCGCCGTCGAAGCCGCCCGCGCCGGCGAGCAAGGCCGTGGCTTTGCGGTCGTGGCGTCCGAAGTACGCAGCCTGGCGCAGCGCTCGGCCTCTGCCGCCAAAGAAATCAAAGAATTGATCAGCGATTCGGTCGACAAGGTTGATGCCGGTTCCCGGCTGGTCGATCAGGCCGGCGTGACAATGAATGACATCGTCACTAGCGTGCAGCGGGTGACCGACATCATGGGCGAAATTTCGTCGGCCAGCGCCGAACAGACGCGCGGTATCGAACAAATCAACATGGCCATCACCGAGATGGATGACGTCACCCAACAGAATGCGGCACTCGTTGAGCAAGCCGCCGCCGCCGCGCAAAGCATGCAGGATCAGGCGCATCACTTGTCCGGCGTGGTCAGCGTCTTCCGGTTGAATGCGACGAGTGTGGCAACGCCAGCCGTCACGACCAGGCCGACCGCAGTGGTGGCTAAGCGTGTGCCGGCAACCAGAAAAACGCTGGCCGTGCGGACAGCGCCCGCATCGGTATCAGCGGTAAAAAAGCCGGTGACCGGCAATGATGATTGGGAAGAGTTTTAGGCGACCGGAACGTGTTCGGTGCAATGCCCTTCGGTTATTGCACCCTACCCCGCCACAAAGCTGCGCATCCCTTGTCCCTCCAGCACCCGAAACGCGCAACCAAAAGCCGGCTCAAGCACCGCGGGCAGCAGCACCTCGTCAACCGGACCGCTCCAGCTGCAGCCGTCTCCCAGCACCAGCACATGAGTCGCAAAACGTGCGGCCAGATTGATGTCATGGCAGTTCATCACGACGGCATGCAGGGCGCTAAGCTGGCGAATCAGGCCCAGCATCGCCAGCTGGTGCGCAACATCCTGATGCGCGGTTGGCTCATCAAGCAACAGGATATCCGGTGCCTGCACCAGCAACGTCGCCAGCGCCACCCGCTGACGCTCGCCGCCGGATAACTGCAGTACATCGCTGCCAGCCCGATTGCCCAGATCGACACTGGCCAGCGCCGCGTGCGCGGTGGCGATATCTGCATCGGTATCCCAGCCGCGGCCCATGCGATACGGCGTGCGACCGATCAGCACGGTCTCGAGCACCGACATCGAAAACGCGTCGACATGCTGCTGTGGCATCAGCCCACGCAAACGGGCCAGCGCCAATGCCGGGATCGCCGGCAAGGCGACCTCATCGATGAGCACCCGCCCGGCGGATGGCCGCAGCAAGCCGGCGAGCGTATGCAGCAAACTGGTCTTGCCCACACCATTGCGACCGAGCACGCACCAGAACTGGCCCGGACTGACTTGCCAGTTCAAGTCGTGAATCAGGGCACGCCCGCCTCGCGTGATGCCGAGCTGGTCGGTGCGCAAACACTTCATGCGCGCCCCCGTTGCAGCAGGAACAGAAATACCGGCACACCGATCAGCGCAGTAATCACGCCGACCGGCAACTGGGTCGGTGCAACGACGGTGCGTGCCAGCAAATCGGCCAGCACCAGCGCCATCCCGCCACCGAGCGCGCAGGCCGGCAACAGCAAACGCTGGTCGTTGCCCAACAGCAGGCGCAACGCATGCGGCACGACCAGTCCGACAAAACCGATCGTGCCGGCCACCGCCACGGCAGCAGCAGTCGCGACCGAGGCCACCAGCAAGGTCACGGCGCGCAAGCGCAGCACCGGCACGCCAAGCAACTGTGCGGCGGCGTCGCCATGCGCAAGCACATTGAGCTGCGCCGCGTTGGACCACGCCCAGACCAGCGCCAGCAGCAGCGCGATACAGGCCGGCGCGTACAGCAAATTATTCTCGAGGTCGCCCATCAGCCAGAAGATCATCCCGCGCAAGCGGGCGTCCGGTGCCAGCGTCAGGATCAGAGTCATGCAGGCACCAAAACCGGCGGCGATCATCACGCCGGTCAGGATCAAACGAATTCCGGAAATACTGCCCGACAGGTGCAGCAATGCACCACGGGCCAGGCCAAACAACAAACCGGTCGCCAGCAGCGCACCGGCCAGCGCACCGAGATGCGCGCTCCAGGCCAGCAGCGCCGCCGGTGCCAGCAACATCGCCGTCATCGCGCCCGCCGCCGCGCCGCCGGAGACACCCAGCACATACGGATCGGCCAGCGGATTGCGCAGCAAGACTTGCATCA
The DNA here is from genome assembly GCF_035019065.1 of Actimicrobium sp. CCI2.3. NCBI lineage: Bacteria > Pseudomonadati > Pseudomonadota > Betaproteobacteria > Burkholderiales > Oxalobacteraceae > Actimicrobium > Actimicrobium sp. CCI2.3. Next base: position 13,724 of record NZ_JASJWR010000032.1, read on the forward strand.
ATGCACCAGCCAGCGCCAGCAAGCCCCCCACCGCGAACGCCGACAGCGCACGCGGCAGGCGCAAGGCCCACAGGATATCGGCCGAGCCGGAAAAGCAGCCCGTGCTGCCGCAGGCAACCGCCAACCCCAAGGCCAAGGCAGCCAGGGCTGCCATCGGCACCAGGATTAGCCAGGCACGCTGCGAGCCGTTACGCACTGAGCACTTTCACTGCGACCTCACTGCTGCCAGCGCAGGCCGGCGAACACACCGCGTGGTGGCTGGTTGTAGCCGTACGCGGTCTGGTAGTTGCGGTCAAACAGGTTGTCGACCCGGGCGAACAGCGAGACCGATTTCGACAACGCATACCGTGCGTTCAGGTTGGCCAGCACGTAGCCGCCCAGCGCGTTGCTGCCATCGTTGCGGTTGCCGCTGTACTGGACGTCGGCACCGACCCGCAGTGCGCCAAAGGCTTGTGCCGCAGAGACCGAAGCGAGCGTGCGGGCACGACGGATCAGAATCTGATGGGTCGCGTCGTTGACGGGCTCTTGCAACGTCAGGCTGGTTTTCAGATCAACGCTGGCCAGTTGGCCGCTGGCGCTGAGTTCAAACCCGCGATTGGTGGCCTGGGCGATGTTGAAGGTCGGGCAACCGAACAGGTAGGCACCGCTAAAGCAATTGTCCGGATCAATCCCGAACTGGTCTTTGGTACGGGTCTTGAAGACCGTGGCACGCACCAGCGTGCCGGCTACCGCATATTGCGCACCGGCCTCGACCGAGCGTGAGGTTTCGGGCTTCAGATTGATATTGCCGTTGTCGGGGTCATAGACTTGCGCCAGTGTCGGCGCATTGAATGCCGTCGACGCGCTGGCCACCAGTTTCAATGCTGGCGTCAGCACATAACCATAGCCAAGATAACCGGTGGTCTTCGAGCCGGAGCCGTCGACCTGATCGTGACGTGCATTGACCTGCAACTGATGCGCATCGATCTTGCCACTGACGCCGGCGAAGACGCTGGCGGTCGAGCGCGATGGCGCATTGCGCATGATGCTGAAACCATCGTTGTTGGTGACGTTGGCTTTTTCGTGGCCGAAGTCGGCACCGGCGGTCAGGGTCCAGTCCGGCGCGAGCGCAAATTCATTGTTCCATTGCAGCAGGTTGGCGGTGCTGTCGTACAGGCTGTCGTAACCGTAAGCACTGATCGAGATATCGCGATTGCTGGTGCGGGTTTGCGATACCGTCAGGTTGGAGGTCCAGGCTGACGTCAGCTTGTCACGCGAAAACAGCGCCAGCGATTGCTGCCTGGAAGTGCCCTTGTTGAGGTCAGTTGGTGCGCCGAAGCCGCCACCGTCGTAGGTGAAATTGCCTTCGTTGGCATACAGGCGGATACCCGCTTCGTGCCCTTTGGCCCATTGCTGCGACAGCGAGACCGACGCGCTGGTGTTGTCGTAGCCATTCTTGTTCGGATTTTCGTTCGGAAATTGCGTCGTGTTCATCGCCGAAAAACCATCGGTCCTGAAACGCGACGCCGACACTGCATAGCGCGTGCCGTCACTCTGTCCGGCGAGGTCACCGGTGACCTTGATGGTGCCACGCGAACCGGCTTCGACGGACGCGCCGATAACCGGCGTGCGATTGCCTTGCCGGGTAAAAATCTGGATCACGCCGCCGATGGCACCGGAGCCATAAATCGCCGACACGTTGCCACGGACGATTTCGATGTGGTCGATCTGTTCCGGCAGGATGTGCTCGAGCGCAGCCGAACCGGAGAATCCTTCGCGCCGAACTGGCACGCCATCAATCAGGATCAGGGTCTGGCTAGGCGAGGCACCGCGCAGAAAAAAAGACGCCAGCTGACCCGGCCCGCCACTCTGGGTAAATTGCAAGCCGGCCTCATTGCGCAGCAGCGTCGGCACATCGATGGCCTGGCTGTTGCGGATGGTGTCGCTGGAAATGACCGTGGTGTGTGGCAAGGCATCAGCCTGGCTTTGTTCGATGCGGGCAGCAGTGACGACGACAGGTGGCATCGTGTTTTCAGCCAGCGCGTTGCCAGCAACGGAAGCTAGCGAAACGAACGAAACAGCCGTCAGCGCCCGAGCGGAGACGCGGGAATGGGAACGAATAAAAATAGACATGGAAGACAATCAGGCAAGGGAGCACCACGCCAGCTTCCCCGCAGGCGCGGTTAATCAGCAGCACAAAGCCGGATTATCCGGGCATCACACCACCACCTGTCCTGGCCGGTATCCGGGCTCACAAGTCGAACCGCATCACCTTCCCATGCTTGTTGCACAGTGGCGTAACATGCGGCCGGCAGAAATCAATCTGCGCTTGTTTACCGTTGCGGGGGCAGCACACGCCTGTTCGTGATGAACGCGTGTTTCCCGTTTAACTGCGCGTCGGAGACGACGCGCGGGCACCAAAACGTCGCCAGTGTAGTCGTTTGAGAAGAACAACGTCAATCGAGGCCTTACAGATTGGCAATGTGGACAAAAGCACGAAATTACCCTCGTGTAATTGTTTTGTGTCCAATCCATGGCTTTCCCTCACAGATATTGGGTATCATCAGGGCATCCATGTGCATGGCGACTGCGCCACTGCCGCGCATGATGGTCCGGATACCGGCAGCACCATCGGCTGCCGCACACTATTGAATGCATCACTAATCAGGGAAGTACCAGCCATGTCAGATGATTTCGATGCGCTGTTCGAAGAAGTAGCCGCACAGAGGACTGCCACCTTTGCAGAACCAGATACCGCCGCCAGGCCACCGGCCACGCCGGAAAGCACCCCTCCAGAGCAGGAACACACAGAACGGCGACAGCCGCATGACGCAGCAACAGCCAGGACTTCCGACAACCCGATGTTCGAGCGACTGGGCGGCATTGTCCGTCTGCTGCACGACTCGCTGCGCGAACTGGGCTACGACCGCACGCTGCACGCTGCCACGTCGCAGATTACCGACGCCCAGGACCGTCTCGAATACATCGCGACACTGACCGAACAGGCCGCCAATAAAGTCCTCAACACGATCGACGAAGGCATGCCTGCGCAAGACGAACTGGCCAAGCAAGCCAGAGACATGGACAGCCGCTGGACCCAGCTGTATGACGGCAAGCTCAGCGTCGACGAGTTCAAGGTGCTGGCCGCCGACTCGCGCAGCTTCGCCGGCATCGTGCTAACCAATACCGACACTGAAAAAGCCCGCCTGCTGGAAATCATGATGGCGCAGGACTTCCAGGACATCACCGGTCAGCTGATCAAAAAAATCGTGATCATCACCCAGAAAGTCGAAATCGAGCTGGCGCAACTGCTGCGTGACAACGCCCCGCCCGAACTGCTCAAGGAACGCAACGAAGAAAAAGAAAGTGACCTGATGCAAGGCCCGGCGGCAGTCGGTATCGCGATGCAACAGGACGATGTCGACAGCCTCCTGGATGGGTTGGGCTTCTGATGGAAGAGATGCTGAGGGATTTCGTGATCGAGGCGCTGGAACTGGCGACTAACGTGGAAGAGCACCTGCTGACACTGGAGCGACGACCGAACGACAAGGAAACGCTCAACGCCGTATTCCGCTCGTTCCATACAATCAAGGGTGGTGCCGGATTCATGAGTCTGCCGGCAATGGTATCGGCCTGTCACCTGACCGAAAACCTATTCGACGCCTTGCGTACCGGCGCGGCACCGGTCACGCCGCTGGCCATCGAAGCAGCGTTACAGGCCAGCGGCTTCGTCGCCGACCAATTGACCGAACTGGCCAATGGCGCGAGCCCGGAAAGCCTGTCGGCGATGCCGGCGGCACTCGAAGACATCCTCACTCAGGCAATTGAAGGAAAAGTGACCGAGGTCGCTGTCCCTGCCGCTGCTGCCACTGCCGCCGTCACCATCGTCGTTGCGGCAACAACGGAAGCCGCCGCCACAACAGGTAGCGATGGCATGCTGGACTGGGATGCGCTGTACGCGGCAATCGTCCCCGGCGCGGCACCGGCTGTCGCCAGCTTGTCCGTGCAGGCGCACGCTGCAGCGGTCGCATCGGCGGCGGCGATCGCCCCCTTGACCAGCGCCGCTACCGGCGAAAGAGCGCCGGTAGTGTCGATCAAGGAAGACAGCATCCGCGTCGACGCCGTCAAGCTTGATGCGCTGCTGGAAGTGGCGGGCGAGTCGGTGCAGGCAGCCAACCAGGCCAGTGTGCTGCTGGAAAAACTGCAGCAATTCAAATTCGATGGGGCTGCCACGGCGTTAATGGCCAGCCTGACCGAAACCCTCACCCGGGCTTCACGTTACTCGACCGAATTGCAACGGGCAACCCTGTCGACGCGGATGCAACCGGTCGGCCGACTGTTCCAGAAATTTCCACGACTGGTGCGCGAACTGGCCAAGGACCTTGGCAAGGATGTCGAACTGGTCATCGAAGGCGCGGAAACCGAAGTCGACCGGGTGGTGGTTGATAGTCTTTACGACCCGCTGGTCCACATGTTGCGCAACGCGCTTGACCACGGTATCGAAAGTGCGGGCGACCGGGCTGCGCTGGGCAAATCGGCGCGCGCCATCATTTCATTGAAAGCCTGGCAGGAAGCCAACAGCGTGATGATCGTGCTGGGCGATGACGGCAAAGGCCTCAACGCGGCCGAACTGCGTCGCAAGGCGATTTCGAAAGGTCTGATTACCGAGAGCGCTGCGCAAACCGATCAGGAAGCCTACCAATTGGTTTTCCTGCCGGGCTTCTCGACCAAGGATGTTGCCTCCAGTGTGTCGGGGCGCGGCGTCGGTATGGATGTCGTCAAGACGGCGGTCGAAAAACATCGTGGCGCGATCAGCATTGATTCGGCACTCGGCAACGGCACACGGTTTTCGATTCGCCTGCCGATCGAGTTATCGATTGTGCCTACCATGCTGGTACGCACCGCCGATGCTGCGCTGGCCATGCCGATGGCGGTGGTGCAACGTGTCGTTGAATTGCCGGAAACCTACATGGAAGTCGGCGGAGCACCGGTGCTGCGCGACCAGGGACAACCGCTACCAGTGCGTTCGCTGGCCGCCATCCTCGGCTACACGCCGGGCCCGGAACGGGTCGGTATCGTGATCGCCGCGCCAAGCCCGTACATTCTCGCCGTAGAGAAAGTCGAGGGCACGGCAGAGATGGTCATCAAGCCGTTGACTGCGCTATCGGTCCAAGGCATCACAGGTACTGCGCGTTCGGCAGAAGGAGAACTGGTCCTCGTGGTCGGGCTATCCTTCCTGCTTGATGGCTGCAAGACCGGCGGCAGACTCGCCGCCTGAGGGCAGGCGGAGCGGGTTCGGCAACCAACCCGCTCCGCACCATTGGCTAGACGCTCCCTGTCAGGCTTTCACTTCGGCACGACTAGCCGCGCCAGCATTCTGACGCTGAGGCTGCGGTGGCTGGGACTGCGACAGCGGCAACTCGCGGCGTGATGCGGCGTGTTCACCCTGCTCTTCTTCGCTCCTGTCGCGTATCTCCAGCTTCACACCTTGCTCCCGATGTTTCAGCGGCACAGTGATTTCCAGCACACCATCGCGCATGCTGGCATGGACGGAGGGCGCATCAATCCCGTCAGGCAACGGAATCGAACGGAAAAAACGCCCCTGCACCCGCTCGACCCGATGATAGCCTTCCCCTTGCTGCCTGCTTTCCGCGTGTCGCTCGCCTTCGATGGTCAGGCTGTCGTCGTGCAACTGCAATTTGACATCGGAACGGGTTAATCCTGGCAAATCGGCACGGATCACGATCTCGTTCGCGAGTTGTGACATATCGACTGTCGGGGTCCATTGATGCTTTCCGATCAGGTGCTTCTGGCCCGATTCAGCAAACGGTCCCTGCATTAATCGACTAACGAACTGATCCATATCTTCCGACAGCTTGCGCAACATCACGAACGGCTCTTCCCACACGTTCAATACATTCGGCAACCAGTTGTTCGATGACACGAACGATCTTTGCATCATGCTCGCCTCCTGTTCAAGCATACGCACCGGCATCTGTCCGAACGCGCTCGACAGTTGCGACAGCATGCGTGCCGGTTGCGCCCACGTTTGTGCAAACGGGACCGGCGGCAAGCCACCAGAGGAGGAGCCGGAAGAAGATGACCGGGACTGTCCAAGATCACCACTAAGTTGCATCGAACCATTTTGCTCTGACATAGTGCTCTCCAAAATGAAAAAGAAATAAACAAAAATGCCGGGGACGGCTGCTTGCATGGAACACACGTCCTCAGCGCGACAGCTGGCCCATCAGCGCCCTACGCCCTAAATTGAACCCACTGATCGCACGAAGTTCCGATTAAATTCACTTCCGTTGACATCACGCGAATGCAAGCGACTTGAAGTGTGCAGCGGGAACGCGACAGACGGTGCGAGCAACTTGCACAACGATTGCGCCAACACAAACAACGTGATCGGTATCGCTCTAAGCTCCCGGATTCTGACTTCAACTTCGCCACGTTTGAGAAAGCGTCTTCCGCATGCGTCCACTGCGTATTCTTACCTGGCAGGCACATGGCCACTATCTGCATGCGCTAAGCCAGCTACCCCATCAGTTTTATCTGATGACGGATTCGGCAATGCCATGTGCCGACTGGCCGTATGGCAGCAACATCCATCCTTTACCCGCAGAACAGGCCCGTACAACCCAATTCGACTGCATCCTGTTTCATCGGCGCGATCAGTATCTGGAAGAGCAGCACCGCTACCTGAGCCCCACGCAGCGCCGCCTGCCGCGTATCTATGTCGAACATGCTGCGCCCGCCAACGACGAGGCCGGTGCGCGCCATCCGGTGGAAGACCCGGATGTCCTGCTGGTGCATGTCACTTCCTACAATGCCTTGATGTGGGACAACGGCCGACAAACAATCCGTGTGATCAACCACGGCGTGGCGGCCTCTGCCGATCTCGACTACAGCGGCGAACGCCAATGCGGCGTGGTACTCGGCACGATGCAGTGGTCACAATCCGGCAGCGAGTCGAAGCACCAACCGGGCAGCGATATTTACCAGCAACTATGCCAGCGCATACCGCTCGAAGTCGTGCCAACCCTCACCCCGGCCACGCTGGAACATGCGCACTGCGCGCCGCTGCAACTCCCTGCCAAGGCAGTCCACTACCGCTTCCTGTTCCATCCGGCACGCAGTCACACGCTTGATCCCGGTGTGATCGCTGCCATGATGAGCGGCATACCGGTAATCGGACTGGCGACCGGCGAAATGGCGAGCCTGATCCAGAACGGCGTATCGGGTTACGTCGAGACAGATCTCGACAAACTCGCCGCGCACATGCAGGAGCTGCTGGACAATCCCCACTATGCCTTCGCGCTCGGACGCGGCGCGCAGCGACGTGCCCGCCAACGCTTCGGCATGCCGCGCTTTCTGGCCGACTGGAATGCCGCATTGCAATCAGTGACCGGTTTGCGGGCCGTGCCAGGCATGGACTGAGTACAATGGAAAACTTGTCGACCACTCATTGAATGCGCTCATGAACCAACTCGAACAACTCAAGCAGTTCACCACCATCGTTGCCGACACGGGCGACTTTCAGAGCATCGCCAGCTTTGCGCCACAAGACGCCACGACCAATCCGTCGCTCATCCTCAAAGCAGTACAAAAAGACTCCTACCGTCACCTGCTCGAACAGGCCGTTCGCGACCATGCCGGCAAGTCCACTGCCGACATCGTCGATCATCTGCTGGTCGCTTTTGGCGGCGAAATCCTCAAGCTCATTCCCGGTCGCGTCTCTACCGAAACCGACGCCCGCTTGTCATTCGACACCGCCGCCATCGTCGCCAAGGGCCGCCACCTGATCGCGCTGTACGAAGCGGCCGGCATTGCGCGCGAACGTGTGCTGATCAAGATTGCCTCGACCTGGGAAGGCATACGCGCCGCCGAAATCCTCGAGCGCGATCAGATACGCTGCAACATGACACTACTGTTCGCGTTGCCGCAAGCAATCGCCTGTGCCGACGCCGGCGCACGCCTGATCTCGCCATTTGTCGGGCGCATCTATGACTGGTACAAAAAATCCACAGGACTCGAATACAGCGGTGCCGACGACCCCGGCGTGCAATCGGTGCAGCGCATCTACAACTACTATCGCAAGTTCGGCTATGCCACCGAAGTCATGGGCGCGAGCTTTCGCAATACGTCGCAGATCCGCGAACTGGCCGGCTGCGACTTGCTGACGATAAGCCCCGAACTGCTGCAACAACTGGCCGACAGCAACGAACCCATCGTGCGCAAGCTCAGCCCGGAGCGGGCACAGAGCGCCGACCTGCACAAGCTCATGCTCGATGAAAAAACTTTCCGTTTATTGTTCAACGACGAGGCCATGGCCACTGAAAAACTGGCCGAAGGAATCCGTGCGTTCTGCGCGGATTCGGTCAAGCTTGATGGGATGGTCGAGGCCTTGCGTAACGCGTAGGGTCTCGACCCGCCGTATGGTCAAGCTGCGTTCAGGGCTTGCTGAACTTGAGGATGAAGTCGTCTTTCGGTTGCAGCGGTTCCGGGGTATTGCGATCACGCGGATCGGCTGGATTGCGCAAGAAGCCAGCCTCGGCAACAAACACGAAACCGGCCGCTTCGATTTCGCGGCGCAAGAACTGTTCGTCGATCCGGTGCAAGGTGCCGGCTTCCGAAATGCCGGTTCCGGGACGACCGGCATGATCGGCTACCACGTAAGTCCCGCCTGATTTGAGCGCATTGAACAGGGCCCGGTTCATTGCGGCGCGATCGACGCCCATGTGGCCGAGGTCGTGATAGTTGAACATCAGCGTCACCAGATCAAGTTGCCGCTCGGCCGCTGCAGGAACCGGGTTATCGAACGGCTGCACTACCGCCACCAGATTACCCAGCCCCGGTTTTTTGGCCCGTTCAGCCAATGCCACCGGTGACGGCACGGGTGCCGGCCGCGGCGCACTGACAGCTGCCGGCGCACTACTACCTTCTGCCGCAGCAGGTGCCACCGCAGCAGGATTGCGTGGTGCGCTCTGGCCATAGACCCGACCAGCCGGACCCACCGCACGCGTGAGCAATTCGGACGTGTACCCACCGCCGGCACTGAGGTCCAGCGCCACCATCCCCGGACGAACCTCCAGAAACTCCAGCAACTGCGCTGGCTTGCGCCGACCATCATTGGAACGATCGGCCGCACTGCGATCCGGACTGGCCAGCAACGTGGCGATCTGATCAGCGGAGAGCGCCGGTGTGGCGCGCACCACCGGCGCGGTGCCGGCACATCCGGACAGAGTCAGTACGGCAGCGCAAAGGAGGACAGCGGCGCGGCGCGCAGTCGTTTTCATGGAGGTCGGTGCGGATCGATACATGGGTTTCTCCCGAATGAAGTGGAGTTCAATGTAACGCAGATTGGCGTGGGTCGTTTTCTTGGGTGTGAATAAACAGTTTGCAAACAGTTGGCCCAAAACCCCTGATTTTTATGCGACTTAGCCGAAAGCCGGTCCTGCCGGTTTGCTTCACGGATGGACGGTGGGCAGTCAGGCCAAAGTGTCTACAGGCTCCCTACGAAAGAAGCACTCCGGCAAGATGGCCTGACCGATGTACTCAATCGAGCGCTCTTCCACACCGTACCGGAAGAAAAATTCTTTCCAGCCGCGCACTACCTGCTCCATCTGGGCAATGACCGTTTCAGCTTCCTCACGGGATAGTCCGAAAGCGCCGCAGTCCGACAGGATGTTGTACAGGCTCGCGACACGTCCGAACTTGCCCACCTCCAGCGCGAGGTCGCGCCGCTCCAGCGAGAGGAGCGGCACTGGCACGATGTCATAGGCGGGTGACAGGCGCCAGGATGCAGTCGTACGCAACATCGCATGGTTGCGAGGATGGTCGTCGTTGTTGGTGACCATGGCGTTGAAAACCATGCGCTTGAAAAGCTCCAACCGGTCAGCATCAGGCTTGACGGACCAGCGCCGGATCTCGTCTGCAAGCAGCAAGTAGGACCAGCGCTCGCGCCCACGGATGCCGTCTTCGGCGTTGAGTACCGTCAGTCCTGAGGCGAGTCCATGACGTATGTAAGCGCTGGCGTCCGGATTCCATTCGCGGTCGAAACGAAGCAGCATCAGCGCCTCGGCTTTGCCGACAGATTCGATGCGCGTGCCACACACATGTAGTCCTGCAGCGCGGGCAAGCTCGAGCGTCGCATACTCGATGCGCTGCATGTTGTGCTTGTCGCGCTTTTCCGGCAGCTTGGCCAGGTAGATGCAATGGTCGTCCTCGATGGTCACCTTTGGCCGCGCGCCGCCCATGCTCGTACCGGGCTCCAGCTGCTCCAGCACCTCATAAGGTAGCTTGCCAGTCTCCTCGAGCTGCTCAGCCGCCTGGACCAGCGCATCGAGCTGATGGGTACGGTTGAAGGGCTTTGCCGGACCGGGCGGCTGCACTGAAAGTCCGAAGCGCAAGTTGCCCGCGCCATCATCCGGTCCGTTGAGCAGGTACTCCATCTCGGCAATTTCGCTCTCTTCTTTCTCCAGCCGCGCTTGAATGACGCGCCGCCCCCAGGCATCCGGGCTGGCGTCGCGCAGCACTCCCGGGATGCCTTTGAGCATCGTGAACTTCATTGGTTTGGCTGTGAGCTTGAGGTGGTACGGGTCAAGCTCCATCACATTAGCGCGCTCAAGGTAGCGCTTACCGTAGGTGAAGGTGCCCTCGAACGCATCGGCGGCGACCTTCTTGACCTTTAGCGACGCGCAAGGCACCCACTCATAAGTGCCAGGCAATTGGACATAGACGTAGCAAAGGTTCTCGGACACGGACCGCCTCCCTTAAAAATCGTTGTCTTGCGGTGCGCGGGCGCGCACCCGCTCTGGCCGACGAGCGGCTTCGAGAATCTTGCCGTGTTCGTCACCGTCCGGATTGGCAACGCCCTGCATGGTGTCAAGCAGCCCAAGCTTCCACAGGACGGTCAGAAACGTGCCCAGGGCGACACCAGATTCACCGGACTCGATGCGGTAGAGCGAGCGCCGACCGATGCCGCACTCTTGCGCAAATTCCTGGGTCCCCATGCCGCGGCGTACGCGTGCGATTCGGACGTGTTCGCCAAGCGACTCAAGACGCTTGAGCACCTCGCGAGGTGGCGTGCTGTTCGACAAATGGGTCATATCCTGCCCGATAAATTGTTTATTGGGCCAGACTAGGCCCAAAGATCAATAGCGTCAAGGTGATGAGCCATATTTGGCTCCTAATTATTATTAGCGAGCCATAAAAGGCCCAACATACGGATATATCGACAAGGCCATGACTCGGCGGTCTGTAACGGCGCGCGCTGCTCATCGCCACTTGAAGCAAAACATCACATGTGCGCAATACGCTCCATGTCAGTTCAGCGGGGGTTCCCATAACTCTTTTCCGAGCCGATTCAAACGGCAAGAGAAACTTGCTTTTGTGGAGGCACGTGACGGAAGCAAGCGGTGATGGTGTCAGGCGCGACGGCTAAACGATACCGATAGTTGGACAGTAAATTATAGCTACCGCAAGGTAGTGCCATACTGCTGTGCATCACCCTAGTCTGTCCTGGTGACGACACCCCTGCCGGTTACCTCAACATCCCATCCACTTGTCTCAAGGAGAGTCTCGCCCATGTCCCATTTCAACGCCAGCCGTCTGATCATCGCCACCGTTCTCGCCATCGGCATACCTGTAGCTGCCCTGGCGCAGTATGTTGGTCCCTCCAGCCAGAAAGTCACCACGACTGTTGCCGATATTTTGAAAAACCCGGTTGACGACCAGGAAGTCATGTTGCGGGGCGTAATACTGAAGAAAATCAGCAAGGAAAAATATCTGTTTTCCGACGGGAAAAATGAGATTCGCATCGAAATCGACGACCGCGATTTTCCTGCCCAAGCCATCGATGAAACTACCCGCGTCGAAATCCGCGGTGAAGTCGAAAAGGAATTCATGGAGTCGCCGGAAATCGACGTGAAGATGGTCAGCATCTTGCGCTAGAAGGAAGAGCGCAGGCGGCAACAAAAAAGGGTTGTTCGCCTAAGCGAACAACCCTTTTTTTCCCTGCCAATTCTTGGTGCTGATGAGGCGAATCGAACACCCGACCTACTGATTACGAATCAGTTGCTCTACCAACTGAGCTACATCAGCGAAGTGCCGTATTCTAGCAAAGTTTCACTGCGAAATACCAGCCCACTTTGCATTTACTCAGAGAACACCCGATGAATTGCGCCATCGTGCGCTCTGTGCAGCGCAATTACTGCTTGTGATACGCAGTCACCCGCTCGACTTCGTTCTTTGAACCCAAAAAAACCGGAACCCGCTGATGCAGTTTTTCCGGCTGGATGTCCATGATGCGACCATGACCGTCGGTGGCAGCACCGCCGGCTTGCTCGACGATGAAGGCCATCGGGTTGGCTTCGTACATCAACCGCAATTTGCCCGGCTTGCTCGGATCGCGGATATCGGCCGGGTACATGAAGATACCGCCACGGCACAGGATGCGATGCACGTCAGCGACCATCGAGGCGATCCAGCGCATGTTGAAATCTGCTTCGCGCGGACCAGTGGTCCCTGCCTGCATTTCATTGACGTAACGGGTCACAGGTGGATGCCAGTGACGCGCGTTCGAGGCGTTGATCGCGTATTCACGGGTATCCGCCGGGATCTGGATATTGCGCTGGGTGAGCACCCATGAACCCATTTCGCGATCGAGCGTGAAGCAGTTGACACCGTTGCCGGTAGTCAGTACCAGCACGGTCTGCGGACCATACACGGCATAACCGGCCGCGACTTGCCTGGTGCCAGGCTGCAGGAAATCCTGCTCGGTCGGCGTGGTCATGCCATCGGGTGCCTTCAGCACCGAGAAAATCGTGCCGATCGAGACGTTCACATCGATGTTGCTGGAGCCGTCCAGCGGATCGAACAACAGCATGTACTCGCCCATCGGATAGCGGTTCGGAATCAGGTGAATGGTTTCCATTTCTTCGGAAGCCATCGCTGCCAGATGACCGCCCCACTCGTTGGCTTCAAGCAGGATTTCATTGCTGATGATGTCGAGCTTTTTTTGTACTTCGCCCTGGACGTTTTCGATGTTGGCGCTACCGAGCACGTCGCCCAGCGCACCCTTGCCGACCGCATGGCTAATGGTCTTGCAAGCGCGGGCGACGACTTCGATCAACAACCGCAATTCGGCCGGGATGGTGTTGTTGTTGCGTTGTTCTTCGACCAGGTGCTGGGTCAGGCTGATACGTTTCATGGTGGTCTCTTCGCTTTCGTTTCAGTTGGAAATTGCCTTGCTGATCACTTCCTGTACATCCGTAGAGAGGGCTGGCGCAGCGGCAATCTGCTGGAGCGCTTGCTGCATCAGTTCCTGGCGGGCCGGGGCATATTTGCGCCACCGATCCAGCGAGCGTGCGAGGCGGGCCGCAACTTGCGCATTGATGCTGTTGAGGGCAATCACCTGCTCGGCCCAGAACGCATATCCGCTGCCATCGCTGGCGTGAAATTGCGCCGGATTGCCATTGCAAAAACTGAATATCAGGCTGCGTGCACGGTTCGGATTTTTCAATGTGAAGGCCGGGTGCTGCATCAATGTGCGCACGGCGGCAACATCGGTGTCACGCGCCATCGCTTGCAGCGTGAACCACTTGTCGATGACCAGCGGATCGGCCTCGAACTCCTGATAGAAACCGGCCAGCGCCGCATCCCGGCCCGGCGCGCTGGTATTGATCAGCACTGCCAGCGCGGCCAGCCGGTCGGTCATGTTACTGGCGTCGTCGTACTGCTTTTGCGCCAGTGCGTGGACCGATGCATCATCCAGTTCGGCCAGCATCGCCAGCGCGACATTTTTCAAGGCCCGCTTACCCGATGAGATGGCGTCGGGCTGGTAGGTGCCAGGGGTCTGGTTGTCCGCGTAAGCCGCCTCGAGATCGGTGCGCAATGTGGTCGCCAAGGCGAGACGCAAAGCCTGACGCGCGCTGCGAATCGCTTGCGGTTCGACCACGGTCATTGCTTCGGCGATCATGGTTTCGGACGGCAAGGTCAGAATCACTTCGCGAAACGAGGTGCCAAGCCGCCTGTCATTGAGCGTCTCGCGCAAGGCGCGCGCCAGCAAGGTGTCAGCAGCGGTCAGCACGACGGGCTTGCCGTCGGTGACCACCTCGACCAGCGCCAGCAAACTGCGCGTCGCCAGACGCTGGCCAGCTTCCCAGCGATTGAATGCATCACTGTCGTTGGCCATCAGGAAGGCCAGCTCTTCATCGCTGTAATCGATGGACAGGATCACCGGCGCAGAAAAATCTCGCAGTATCGATGGCACCGGCTGTTCGGTCACGCCAGTGAACACAAAGGTCTGCTCGGCCTCGGTCAGTTCGAGCACGATGGTGTGTTGTGGCGCGGTGCTCGCTGCTGTTTTTCCCTGCAAGACCAGCGCCATGTCGTTGCCCTGCCGATCGAGCAGGCCAACCGCGACCGGAATATGGAACGGCAATTTATCCGGCTGACCCGGCGTGGCCGCGCAATGCTGGGCCAGCGTGATCGCATACGTGCCGGCGGCACTGTCGTAGACCGATGTCGCGCGGACCTGCGGCGTACCGGCCTGGCTGTACCAGCGCTCGAACTGGCTCAGATCGCGCCCGTTGGCATCGACCATCGCGGCACGGAAATCATTGCAGGTGACCGCCTGGCCATCATGGCGTTCAAAGTACAGGTCCATGCCTTTGCGAAAACCGTCCCGACCGAACAGGGTCTGGTACATGCGAACGACTTCCGCGCCCTTTTCGTAAATCGTGACGGTGTAAAAATTATTGATTTCAAGGTAGGAGTCAGGCCGTACCGAGTGGGCCATCGGACCGGCATCTTCCGGGAACTGGGCCTGGCGCAACACGCGCACATCCTCGATCCGTTTGACTGCGCGACCGGACTCCGAGCCGACCAGATCGGCCGAAAATTCCTGATCGCGAAAGACGGTCAGTCCTTCTTTGAGAGAAAGCTGAAACCAGTCGCGGCAGGTCACGCGGTTGCCGGTCCAGTTATGAAAATACTCGTGGCCGACCACCGACTCGATGTTGGCGTAATCGACATCGGTCGCGATGCGCGGATTGGCCAGCACGAACTTGGTATTGAAGACGTTGAGGCCCTTGTTCTCCATCGCGCCCATGTTGAAGTCGCCGACGGCAACAATCATGAACCGGTCCAGATCAAGTTCCAGCCCGAAGCGTTCTTCATCCCACGTGATGCTGTTCTTGAGCGACTCCATCGCGTGCTGGGTCTTGTCCAGATTGCCGGGTTCGACCCACACTTGCAGCAGGACGTCGCGGCCGGACTTGAGCCGCATGGTTTCTTCCTGACAGACCAGCTTGCCGGCCACCAGCGCGAACAGATACGACGGCTTCTTGAACGGGTCTTCCCACAGCGCAAAGTGGCGGCCATTGGCAAGCTCGCCCTGATCGATCAGGTTGCCGTTCGAGAGCAGGACCGGATACGCTGCTTTGTCAGCGCGCAGCATCACGGTATATTTCGCCATCACGTCAGGACGATCAGGGAAGAAGGTAATTTTGCGGAAGCCTTCGGCTTCGCACTGGGTAAAGAAATTCCCGCTTGATACGTACAAGCCCATCAGCGATGTATTGTGCTGCGGCGCGAGGGCTGTTTCGATCTCGAGAGTGACCTGATCCGGCGCATTGGCGATGAGCAGGTTGCCGTCGACGAGCTGGAATGCCTGCTCGTCCAATGGCTTGTCGTTCATGCTGACGCTGATCAGCCGGAGCTCGTCGCCGGACAGCGTGATAGTGTGGTCATCGCTGGCAACGTTGCGGGTGAGCACGATGCGGGTGATGACGCGGGTCTCGATTGGATCGAGATCAAATCCCATGTCGACGGTATCGACAAAATACGCGGGCGGTGTGTACTGCTCGCGAAAGATGGTGGGGGGATTTTCAGTACGCATAGGGATGGGGTTTTCTCGACGTTTAAAACAAGATGGCATTTTACAAGGATCGGAGTCAAGCATGAAGATTGTGTCAACAGCAGTACTGTGTGCACTGGTATTACTCACCGTTGCCTGCACAAAAGAACAGCAAAATAAAATTAGCCGGTCGGTCCAAAACTGGACCGGCACCAACGGCGTGCTGGAATTCTACGCCGGCGACAAACTGGTCCGTCGCTTCATCGGCATCGACAAGATCACGACTGCGATGGGTACCGACGACAATAAGCCGCGCACCTATCGGTTCGGCTATGGCGTACTGGACGAGAACTTGAACATGATCGTCGACCCGGGCGAGAAAAAAGTGTATTTCGAGATCAGTGATTTCGGTTCCAATTACATTTTCTTCGAGAACCCGCACTAACAAGCTCGACAAAGCGTCAACAGACGCGCTGGCGCGGGCGGCGTTTCCGAAAACACGCTAGGCTGGAACACATTGTCCAAGGAGATCACCATGAAACGCCTTACCGTGCCCCTGCTGGCAGCGCTGCTTGTCCTGCTGGCTGGCTGCGCCAGTACTGTACGCAGCAATGTCACCGTGTTCAGTGACTGGCCAGCCGCCCTGCCTGACCAAACCTATGTCTTCGAGCGCTCCGAAGTCCAGAACAAGGACCTCGAATACCTGAACTACGAAAACCTGGTGCGCAACGAAGTGCGCCGGCTCGGCTTGACCGAAGCCGAAACCGGCAAGTCGCCCACGCTGAAAATCGTCCTGTCCTACAACGTCAATGTGGCTGACGTGCGCACCGTGCAGCCGGTCTATGTCGATCCATTCTTTTATGGCGGCGGCTTTTACGGAGGCGGGTTCTATTCGCGCCGTCACTTCGGTTTCGGCTACGATCCGTTTTTCCGCGGGCCGCCTGTCGTCGATTATCAGGAACTCGTCTATCAAGTCTACAAGCGCCAGCTGCATGTGCTGATCAGTCGCCATGCCGATGGCAAGAGTCTGTATGACGTGCGCGTCAACAGTCAGGGCGAGAATCCGGCGCTGACCGTCGTCATGCCCTACATGGTGCGCAGCGCATTCGCCGAATTTCCCGGCAAAAATGGCACGGCACGCATCATCGACATGAAGATCACGGATTGAACTGCCCCTCCTGAGATAACGGCGGGCTAACGCGCCGCAGGCTCGCTTTTAAGCGAGCGCGGGCGCGGTTTTAAGCAAACCCATCAGCATCAGATCAACAGACACTGACCTCGGCAGCACGCCAGACGGTCAGGAAAAATACGCCTGCGATCCTATCGTGATGCCGACGATCATCATCACCGCAATGGCCAGCACGATCAGCAACCGCCCGAACTTGGGCGAGCCGTCAGAACCATCCGGGTGCAGTTCATCAGGATGGTCCATCGGATTGGGCAGCGGGTCTTTCGGGGGTAAAGCGTTCATGCTGACCTCATGGAATCAGAATGGTGGAGCCGGTGGTCTTGCGCGCTTCCAGATCGCGGTGGGCACTGGCGGCCTCGGCTAACGGGTAGCGCTGATTGATCTCGATGGTGACCTTGCCGCTCTCGACCATGCCGAACAGTTCGTTGGCCATCGCTTCGAGGTCTTCGCGCTTGGCCGCATGCGAAAACAAAGTCGGGCGCGTGATGAACAGCGAACCGCGCGAGACCAGTTCATTGAGCGTGAACGGTGGTACCGGACCGGACGCACTACCGTAGCTGACCATCAGCCCCAGTGGGGACAGGCAGTCAAGTGACTGGGTAAACGTATCGGCACCGATCGAGTCATAGACCACCGGCACGCCGGCACCGTTGGTCAGTTCCTTGACGCGCTCGACAAAATTTTCGGTGTTGTAATTGATGACGTGGGTACAGCCGTGGGCTTTGGCCAGTGCGCCTTTTTCATCCGAGCCGACCGTGCCGATCATCGTCACGCCGAGTGCCTTGGCCCATTGGCAGGCGATCAATCCGACGCCACCGGCAGCAGCATGGAACAGGATGGTTTCGCCGCCGCGCAGCGGGAAAGTACGACGGAACAAGTATTGCACCGTCATGCCCTGCAACATCATCGCGGCAGCGGTATCGAGACCGATGGCATCCGGCACGCGAACCAGAATGGCCGCCGGCATCACGCGCACATCAGCATAGGCACCCGTCGGTCGCCCGGCATACGCGACGCGGTCACCGACCTTCAGGTGGGTGACGCCCTCACCGAGGGCTTCAATCACGCCACCGCCTTCCATGCCGATACCGGCCGGTAGCGGTTGCGGATACAAGCCGGTACGAAAGTACACATCAATGAAGTTCAGACCACAGGCTTCCTGGCGTACGCGGGCTTCGCCCGGACCCGGATCGCCGACTTCGACATCAACGTATTCCAGCACTTCCGGTCCGCCAGTTTTGAAAATGCGAATTGCTTTTGCCATGCTGATGCTCCTGATTGTTTTTATGTTGGTGAGGGATTGAAACAGAACGCCCGTTACCGTATCACGCTTTTTTACGTGACAGCAGATAGATACCGGCCAGCACCAGTCCAGTACCTGCCAGCTGGAAACCGGTGATCGGCTCATCAAGAATCATCGCGCCCAGAAACAGTGTCGATACCGGACCGACCATGCCAGCCTGCGAAGCCGTACCGGCACCGATGCGCGCCACCGCGATCATCGTCATCAGCACCGGCAGCACCGTACAAAAGAACGCATTGAACAGCGACAGCCAGTAGACTTCCATCGGCTGCACCAGCATGCCGACCGGACGCAGCAGGAAAAACTGGCCGATGCAAGCGGCGCTCGAAACGCACATCGCATACGACACCAGCCGCAGCACGCCGACCCGCCGTACCATTTCACCCGACGCCAGCAAATACAGCGAGTACGACACCGCCGCACCCAGTACCAGCGACGCACCAAGCAGCACGTTGGCACCACCGGTGCGGGCATCGTGGACAAACACCAGCAGCATGCCGACGTACGAGATCAGCAGTGCGCCCCATTCGACCGGGGTAATTTTTTTCTTCAGGAACAGTGCTGAAATAAGCAGCACGAACGACGGCGTCAAAAACAGGATCAGCCGTTCGAGGCCGGCGCTGATGTATTGCAAACCGAGAAAATCAAGAAAGCTCGACAGGTAATAACCCAGCAAGCCAAGGATCACGATGCGGCCCCGCTCGGCGTTCGACAGTGCCGGCTCGGTGCGCATTTTCCAGAACGCGATGACCAGAAAAAACGGCAGCGAGAACAGCATCCGGAAAGCGATCAGCGTGACTGCATCGACGTGGTAGCGATAAATCAGCTTGGCCACAATGGCCTTGGTCGAAAACAGGATGGCACCGACCACGGCGATGGCCAGGCCAATCAGGAAGGTCTTGCGGGCTGTCGTTTCCGGCGTGGGGATCATCCTACGGTGCGATCAGATGACCGAGCTTGGCGGCCTTCGTGTCGAGGTAGCGGGTATTGAAAGCGGTCCGTTCGACCAGCAGCGCAATGCGTTCGGTCACGTTGACACCGAGCACCGTCAGCGCATTGATCTTGCGCGGATTATTCGTCATCAGGCGCAGTGACGAGATCCCGAGATGCGCGAGCATCGGCACGACCAGACTGTAATTGCGCTGATCCGGCAAGAAGCCCAGCGCCTGATTGGCTTCGACGGTGTCGGCACCGCCATCCTGCAAGTGATAGGCCCGCAGCTTGTTGACCAGGCCGATACCGCGCCCTTCCTGACGCAGATACAGCAACACGCCGCGACCTTCTTCGGCAATTTTTTTCAGCGCAGCTTCAAGCTGGGCACCGCAATCGCAACGCTGGCTGAACAACGCATCGCCGGTCAGACATTCCGAATGCATGCGTGCCAGCACCGGAGAACCATCACCGACCTCGCCCAGCGTCATCGCCAGATGTTCCTTGCCGGTAGCGGCTTCGGTGAACGCATGCAAACGAAATGTCGCCCAGGGCGTTGGCAGGTCGCAGGTAGTGGCGTATTCCAGCACGGCTTGCGGTAAGGAGCTGGTGGACTGGTCGAACTGATTTTGCGACATGGCACTTCTCACGGGAGGGCAACTTCAATCAAAAAGCAAAGGTATCCGGCAGCCGTTTCAGGTCGCACCGGATATTTAACAGCCAGCAAGGATATCAGGCCAGCGCAAGATTGTTGCAGCCCGCCTTAACGGACCTCTTGAAACTGTGCGTGATCGAAGCGCAAATCGACGGCGCACCCGGCAGCCAGCACGCTGGCCGGGTTGCGATTGAGGGTGTCGACCATCAGTGCGCAACCGTGCGCGGTGACGTGATAGCGGATCACGTTGCCGAGCAACTGGTGATGCCGGACGATGGCAGAACAGGCGCCTGCACCACCGCTGCCGGCCGCTTCCAGCACAATCGATTCGGGCCGGATCGCCAGATGGCCATCAATCTGCAAGCCCAGCACCGCCTGTGCCTGCGACACGTCGAGCAAATTGACGTTGCCGATGAAGCGCGCGACAAAGGCCGTAGCCGGCCGCGCATAAATCGTCTCGGCGGCACCCTGCTGGACGATGCGACCGCCATCCATGACCACGATGCGGTCGGACAGGATCAGCGCTTCTTCCTGATCGTGCGTGACAAACACCGTGGTCAGTTTCAGTTGCTGCTGGATGCGGCGGATTTCTTCCTGCAGCATTTTGCGGATGCGCGCGTCGAGTGCTGACAACGGCTCGTCGAGCAGCAAAATGCTTGGCCGCACGACCAGCGCACGGGCCAATGCCACGCGCTGGCGCTGACCGCCGGACAACTGATGCACCAGCTTGTGTTCGTGGCCACCGAGTTCGACCAGCGCAATGATGGCTTCGACCCGCTCGGCAATCTCGTCGGCCGGCAAGCGCTGCATTTTCAGGCCGAAAGCGATATTGCCTAGCACCGTCAGATTCGGGAATAGCGCGTAACTCTGGAACACCATGCCGATGCCGCGCCGTTGCGGCGCAACCGCCGTGATGTCGCTGCCTGCCACATGAATCTGGCCATGGTCGGGCGCGGTCAGTCCGGCGATGCAACGCAGCAGCGTCGACTTGCCGCAGCCGCTGGGACCGAGCAACGTGACCAGTTCGCCTTCGGCGACGTCGAGGTCGATCTGGTCCAGCACGGTGGTCTTGCCAAATGTTTTGGAGAGTCCGGTGACACGTAAATAATCCACTACAACTCCTATCGGCCAAGCCGGGTGGCAATCCAGGTCACGACCAGCGTGAACAGGAAATACGTCATCACGACCGCGCTGGTGAAGTGGCCGCTGGTCGAACGCATCGTGTACAGGTAAACATTGAGGGTCTCGAAACGGCCACCAACGAGCATGTTGGCAAACACGAATTCACCCAGCAAAAACGAAAACGACAGGAACAGCGCGGCCATCAATGCCTTGCGCAGATTGGGCAGCACCACGCGCAAAAAAGCCTGCGGCGTGCTTGCGCCGAGCAGGTGGGCGGCATCCATCAGGTCACGCACATTGAGTCCCTGCAAACTGCTGGCCAGCGCCCGGTAAATGAACGGCAGCACGATCGTGAAGTAACAACCGACCAGCACCCACGGCGTGCCGATCAGCGGCAACGGCCCGTCCGCATACAGTTGCAGCAGGCCGACCGACGACACCACCGGCGGCACCGCAAATTGCAGCAGGATCAGCAGATTCATCCAGCGGTCAAGTTGCGGAAAATAATAGAACACCACAAACGCCGCCGGCACGATCAGCACGGTGGCCAGCACCAGCGTGGCCACCGACACCAGCAGCGAATGGCCGAACGCGACCAGAAAACGTGGCTCGCGCAGCAGCGCCAGATACCAGTCAAACGTCAACCCATCGGGCAGCACGGTCGCGCCCCAGCGCTGCGACAGCGAATACAGCAGCGTCGCCAGAATCGGCAATCCGAGCAGGATCACCAGACTCGCCACGACCGTGCGGTGATAGGTGCTAGCGCGCATGGTGACTCCGTTTCAGCAGCCACTGGTTGACGCTGACCATCAAGACCATCAGCGCAATGAGTAGCACCGCCAGCGCCGCCGCCAGATTCGGCTCGAGAAAAATATCCCCGGCGACCAGGCTGGCAATGCGGATCGTGACGAGGTTGTAGTTCGAGGTCATCAGCGCATAGGCGCTGGCGTACGCACCCATCGCATTGGCAAACAGCAGGATGAAGGTGCCCAGCACCGCTGGCAGCAGCACCGGCAAGCCGATCAGTTGCCAGTAGCGCAGCCGTGAAGCGCCTAGCAGTGCGGCACTGGCCTGCCAGTCATCATCGAGCGCATCGAAGGCCGGATAGAGCAGCAGGATCGCCAGCGGGATCTGGAAATAGGTATAAATCAACGTCAGTCCGGCACGTGAATACAGGCTGAAATCTCCGAGCCAGCCCCACTCGCGCAGCAGCAGCGTAGCCGCACCATTGGCACCGAGGATGATGATGAAGGCGAACGCCAGCGGCACGCCGCTGAGGTTGCTGGCCATGTTGGTGAAGGCCACCGTAAGATCGCGCACACTGCCATCCACGCGCCGGATCGAGGCTGCGCCAACCAGTCCGATCAGCAAGCCGGCCAGGCTGGCACCGGTGGCAATCCACAGGCTGTTGCCGAACGCTTGCCGGTAAAAACTCGCGCCAAGAATCTCGATGAAATTTCCCAGCGACCAGGCATCGTCGACCCGTACGCTGTTAAACAGCACCCACCCTGCCGGGGCCAGCGAAAACAGACCGGATACCAGCAGCAGCGGCAACAACAGCAAGGCAGCGCGCCAGTGCCTGCCCCAGCCGGACACAATCATGCAGCCAGCAACGCCGGGTTATGCGCCTTGTCATGCGCCGCACCGAGCAGGTCGGCCAGCACGCCGCACAATTCGACCTGACGCGGTTGCGCCAGCGGATCATGACTGAAGCCGCTGCCCATCACGAACAGCGGCACTTGCCGCTCTTCGGGCAAGACACCGCGATGGGTGTGGTCGCGGTTCATGCCGTGGTCGCTGGTGACCATGACCTGATAACCGGCCGCCAGCCAGCCCGGCAGTTGCGTCGACAACGCATTGTCGAAACTGCGCGCCGCGTTGCGGTATTGGCCGCTGTCGCCACCGTGACGATGACCGGCGTCATCGGTATTCATCGGATGGATCAGCAGAAAATCCGGATCATGCCGACGGCGCAGGATCTCGGCATCGAGCAACAGGTGATCATCCGGATAGCTGTCGGCGTGATAGAACACGCCGTGCTGGATAGCCAGACTATCGTTGTCGGTAAAGCGGTCGCGCACCGGCTCGTACGGTGAGCGGTTGTAGAGCTCGCTGATCCAGTGATACGCCGCTGCAGCGGTCGTACCGCCGGCTGCACGGGTCAGATGGAAGATGCTGTCATGGTGCGACAGGCGCGTGACCTGGTTGTGCACCACGCCGCTGTCGACCGGTCGCACGCCGGTCAGGATGCATTCGTAGAGCGGGCGCGACAGCGACGGCAGTTCGCATTCCATCCGGTACAGGCTGGCCTGCCCGGCTTCGCACAGACCCTGCAAAAAGCCCATGCCATCATGGGCCGATTGCCAGGCCAGGCCGTCAATGAGGACGAGGATGACTTTGTTTTTCATGGCAGGTTCGCGCTTTACTTGTTGAACATCATGACTTGCTCTTGCCATTGGCGCGGCAACGCACGGGTGGTTTTTTCCCATGCAGCGAAGTCCTGAATCGGCTTGGCGTTCTGGTATTGCGTCGCCGGCAGCATTTTGTCCTGCACCTCTTTCGGCATCACGACATTGCTGCGGATAGGACGGGCATGACCACGCGCCAGATTGATCTGACCTTCGTCACTGAAAATGAATTCGCGCATCAGCTTGGCCGCGTTCGGATGTTTGGCGTACTTGTTGATGATGGTCGTGTAGCCAGCCACCAGCGAACCATCCTGCGGAATCGAGACCGTGAACTGGCTGGCGTCGATCTTGTCACGGTAGCTGAGCGCATTGAAATCCCACAGCAAGGCGACTTCGACTTCGCCCTTTTCCATGTTGGCGATGCTCGGATTGGTCAGCGACAAACGTCCCTGACGCGCCAGTTCGGCGAACAGCTTGTAGGCCGGTGCGAGATTTTTTTCATTGCCGCCAAACGCCAGCGCGGCGGCCAGCACCGCGCTGTTGGCTTGCGAGGCGACACCGACCTCACCGACCGTCACGCGGTAGGTGCCCGCCAGCAGGTCTTTCCAGTTTTTCGGCGGATTTTTCACCAGCTTGTTATTGCTGATGAACGCCATCGTGCCGGTGTAGGCCAGCATCCAGTGGCCATCCGCATCCTTGGCCCAGGCCGGGATGGCGTTCCAGGTTGAAGGCTTGTACGGTTGCGTGACGCCCTTGACCAGCGCGATCGGTCCGAACGAATGACCGACATCACCGATGTCGGCCGAGGCATTGCTTTTCTCGGCGTCGAACTTGGCGATTTCCTGCGCCGAACTCATGTCGGTGTCCTGATGCGTGATGCCGTATCTGGACTCCATCGCGGCCCACGACTGCTTCCAGTTGGCCCAGTCGGGCGGCATGCCGACGCTGTTGACGGTGCCTTCTTTTTTGGCAGCGGCAATGAGCGCATCGAGTGATTGCTGGGCCGACGCGGTGCCGGTGGCGACCAGCAACGCGGTCGCCATCAGCATCGATCGTAATGGTCGTTTCATGTCATTTCTCCTTGCGCACAGCGTGCACCGTGCGCGTGAAATCGAACAGATTCATCAGGTCGCCAAGCGCTGGCTGATTCATCGGCACGTACGGATTACGCGGATCGCTGATCGGGTTCGGCAAGTTGTCGCGGCTGCGTGACGACAGCGGCGGCATGTTCCAGTTGCGCTCGATGAATTTGAGAATTGAAGCGTGACTATAGTACGTGTGATCGACATGGCCGCGTTTTGAAAACGGCGACACCGCGATCAGCGGGATACGCGTGCCATCGCCAAAAAAGTCCACCGCCTGCACGTAACCGGAATCGTAATAGCCGCCGCCTTCATCGAAGGTCACCAGCACGACGGTGTTTTTCCACAGCGCCGGATTGGCCTTGACGCGCGTGATGACGTCCTGCGCCAGCGCATCGAAACTGGTTTCCATCGCATAGCCGGGATGACCCGAGATGCTGTCGTACGGCGCGATGTAGGTCACCGCCGGGAAGGTCTTGGCATCTTTGACGTCGACATAAAACTGCTGCAAGTCATGCAGCTTGTGGCGATCCGGACCAGTCATCGTCGACGTGAAAAAAGTCGGCGTATCGCACATCGCGCAGTATTCCTTGTCGGTCTTGACGCCATCGTTGCGCCCGCCCGAATACCATTTCCAGGACACGCCGGCCGCCGTCAGGCCATCGCCGATATGCGGGATGGTTTGCGGCGGCAGCAGGAACTTGTCCGGTGCGACCGGCAGCAAGTCACCGGCTGGAGAATACGCCGGGTCCATGTTGTTGACCATGTAGTAGGTCTCGGGTGCGCAGTTGCCGTCGTTGAAGGCTTTGTATGGCAGCGCTTTCAGGTGATTGCGGATACCGGCCACGCCGGGCAGCGCGACATCATCGCAGCGGA
The DNA here is from genome assembly GCF_035019065.1 of Actimicrobium sp. CCI2.3. Taxonomy (NCBI): domain Bacteria; kingdom Pseudomonadati; phylum Pseudomonadota; class Betaproteobacteria; order Burkholderiales; family Oxalobacteraceae; genus Actimicrobium; species Actimicrobium sp. CCI2.3. The sequence goes on from NZ_JASJWR010000032.1 coordinate 39,133, forward strand.
TATAGGTGCCGCCGCGATAGCCGTCTTCGGTGTACCAGTTGTTGGTCCCGGGCTGGGCATCGGGATTTTCGATCAGCTTGGCCGCCGGCATGGCGGGCTTGCCATCGGCGGTGAAGAAGCTCACGTCACCAGTGGCCAGCGCCAGATAATTGACGGTGGTGCCACCCATGATCGGCTGATGGTAATTGTCGGCAATCGCATAGGTATCGGCCAGGTGCTTGAAGTACGGCGCGTCGCCGGTCGACATGTTGTAGAAGCCCATCGCCACGCCGCCCTGGAAGGTCGGCTTGCCCGGACCCAGCGGCAGCCACGGATTGCTCGGGCCAAGGCCGGTGGTTTCGGCGACCCAGACGAACAAGTCGTTCTTGCCGCCATTGGTCTGCTGCCACATCTGGTAAAAACGGTGGATCGGATCGCCGGTATGGGCGCCGTAACCGGTATGTTTGGTGATCTGGAACGGGCCGTTCGGCATCGCTGCCGGAAAGCGCGCATCCGGGACATCATGACGCTGGCCGAATGCACCGAGGGCATAGGGTTGCGGTAGCGTCGGATAAGTGCCGACGGTTTTTGGTGTCGGGGTGTAGGCACCAAAATTCTCGGCGGTCTTCTGAGCGGCATCGGCATAGTGCGGACCCGGCGAACCATCGGCCTTAATGATGCCTTTTGACAGCAGGTTCGCGATGGTCTGGCCGCGCTTTGGCTGATAGGCACCGAACATGTTGTCGAAGGTGCGGTTTTCACCGACCAGCACGATCACGTGCTCGATCGGGGTGGTGGTTTGCGCGAACACGACTGCGGGATAACCCAGCGCGCATAGCAATAAAGTCGGTACGGTCAATTTCATCGGAACACCTTCGGAAAAAACTGCGGGGAGCCGCGTCCTCCGCAATACGGATGACGTGCCCCCCTGATCAATCAAGCCTGCCGGAGCGTTGCCGCTCCGGGGCGAATGCACTGCTTAGATCTTGCCGCCAATCGTCAGGAACATTTGACGTGGTGCGCCTACCAGCAAGGTCTGACTGGTACCCGTCGGATCGGACTTCGAGAAGCCGTTGCTGCCGATCGTGCTGAAGTAATCCTTGTTGAGCAGGTTGTCGACGTTGAACTGGATCGTCACATCCTTGAGACCACCAACCGATTTCAGCTTGTAGCCAGCCGACAGATTCATCAGCCAGAAATGCGGTACCGAAGCGTCATTGAGGTAGGTGTAATAACGCTTGTCGGTGAACTTGGCATTGGTACGTGCAAACCAGTGATCGTTCTCGTAGGACAGTTCGGTGTTGAACATCAGGCGCGGTGCATCAACAACTTGCTTGCCGCTCGTGGCGACCACGGTGCCGTCCAGATAGTCCGATTTGTACTTCGAATCGTTGTAGGTCAGCGAATTGAACAGCGACCATTGCGGTGCCAGTTTCAGTTCGGCAGCAGCCTCGATACCGTTGGTCACGACTTTGCCGACGTTGGCAAATGTTGGTGCGCAACCGACGATTCCAGGGCAATTCTGAATACCCAGCTGACGATCCTTGAACTCGGTATGGTATGCCGCGACCGAACCGCTGAGCTGGGCGCGCTTGAAGCGATAACCGGCTTCCAGCGAGGTGGATGTTTCCGGCTTCAATGACGCACTGCTGGCATTGAACGATGCCTGTGTTTGCGAGAACACGCCGCCGATACCTGGCGAGAATGCACGCATGTTTTCTGCCAGCGAGGTGAACAGCTCGTCATCGCGGGTCAGGGCATAGTTCAAACCGATTTGCGGCAGGAAGGTTTTTTCAGCAACAACCGAACCGGCTGCACGGGTACCTACGACCGAGGCTGAATTGATCGCCACTTTCGGTGACTTGAAGCCGAAGTTCAGCTTGAGCTTGTCATCCATCATCGAGACCGTATCCTGCGCGTAGAACTGGGTCGTGGTGGTGACGTAGTTTTGCTTGAATTGCGTGAAGAACGGATTCGACAGATACGAATTCGTGTCACGGTTATCAACGACCGCGTAGAAATTGCGGGTCACGTCATGCAGGCTGCGCTCGGCCCAGAAACCGCCGTTGATGGTGTGCTGACCAAAGTCCCAGGTCAGATCGCTGATGACACCGTCGCGACCAATCGAGTACTCGGTGGTGCGGATCGAAATCGGCATCGTTGCCGAAGTCGGTGTGTATGGCGTGTACCAGTGGCCCTGGCCGACATTGTGATGATGATAGATCGTGGTCTTGAGGACGGTCGACTCGGACAATTTCACGTCCAGTGTGGCACCGGCCAGATCATCCTTGCGCAAGCCGCTGGCCTGGTAGTACGCGTCGTCGATACTGGTTTCGCCGGCTGTGTAGACACCACGTGCAGCATTGACTGCTTGCTGGAAGTTCGGTGCGTAGTTGTCCCACTTGTAGCCCAGGCGCTTGGTCATCTCGAGCGACATGTCCTGATAGTCGATTTCCTTGCGGTCCGAGTGATTGTAGAAAACCGACAGCTTGTTATCGCCAAAACGCTGCACAAGTTTGCTGTTGAACTGGTCGAGGTCTTGCGAGCCCTGACCTTTCCATTTATCCGAACGATGGCGCGTGACGCTGACGGCAATTTTGGTGTCCGATGGCAGCATGCCGGTATCGAAACGGGCAAAAGTGCGGTAGGTGCTGTCGCTGCCAAAGGTCTGGGCGAAGGTGCCGCCCATGGTGTCGCTCGGGTCCATCGACAGGAATTGTACCGTGCCGCCGAGGTTGCTGGTGGAAGCTGTGCCGACTGCGCCGGAACCTTGTGACAGGTTCACCGTGCGGATGTTTTCGGACGAGATCGCGCGGCTGATGTGCAAGCCGTTGTTGTTACCGTAGCTCATGTCGCCGAGTGGAATGCCGTCGAGCGTGAAGCCCATCTGGTTCTGGTTGAAACCACGCACACTGAAGCGGGTTGACCACTCGTAGGCACCGAACGGATCGGCTGACTGAAAGCTCACGCCCGGCAGTTTTTCCAGGGACTTCAGCGGGCTCGTGCCCGGAAGCGCCATGGCCAGATCGGCGCTGGTCAATTTTTGCAGCTGACGGGTTTGACCCTGGCCGAACACGGTGACGACTTCGGGAGCAGGAGCGACTTCTTGGGCATGTGCCGACAAGGCCAGGGCTTGCAAGACCAGTAAGGTCAGAGGTTTGAATCGGAAGGAATGGGCCACGGTAGTTCTCTCGTAAAAATAATGCATCAGGTCGTTGCGAACAACGTCGGGGAGCTTTATTTCCATTACCCCAACAGGAAATGGAAACATTGCGGCGCAGTTTAGCCACCACTTATTACCGCAAGATGACAACATTACTTACCAAAAATAAGTATTTTCCATGCTTCTTCCACGCAAAAAAAAGCGGCAGCGACGAGTCCGATTCGTCGCTGCCGCTGACTGCCTGCGGACCTCAATCCCGACGCATCAGACCGGGATCAGTGCCGCCATCGTGCTGCGGGTTTGTGTCAATGCCCTGGTCACGGCTTCCTCTCCCATGGCCAATCCTTCGCTGTGGACGAAGGTGATGTCGTCAAGTCCCATGAAGCCAAGTACGGCACGCAAATAGGTTTCATGAAAGTCCATGCCTTGCGCCGGACCGCTGCTGTAGACCCCGCCGCGTGCCGTGAATACGAAAACTTTCTTGCCAGTCAATAAACCTACCGGGCCTTTTTCGGTGTACTGGAAAGTCTGGCCGGCGCGGGCAACATGGTCGATCCACGCCTTGAGCGACGAGGTCACCGAAAAGTTATACATCGGCGCGCCGATGACGATGATGTCGGCGGCCTTCAGCTCGCTCACCAGCGTGTCCGACAAGCGGGCATCGGCGCTTTGCTGCGCGCTGCGATTTTCGACCGACGTGAAAAATGCGCCCAGCACCTGTTCCGTCAGATGCGGCAACGGCGTGCTGGCGACATCGCGCTCGACCACCACGGCGGCCGGATCGGCAGCCTGCAATCGCGTGATGAATTCAGCCGTGACATCGCGGGAGATCGAACCGTTGGTGCGGGCGCTGCTATTGATATGAAGAATGGTCGTCATGAGTATTTTCCTGAAATTTGAGTAAGTGAGGACGGGTACGAACCTTAGTGAGCAATGCGGCCCATGCGACCCTGCTGGTAATCGTTCAGCGCCTGCTGCAACTGCTGCTGCGTATTCATTACGAACGGGCCGTACCGGACAATCGGCGCATCGAGCGGGTCACCGCCCAGTAGCAGCACATCGAGCGTGGCATCGCCTGCTTCCAGCGAGAACTTGCCGGTGGTGTCGAACTGGATCAACTGGCCTGCCGCGCCAGCCTGCCGCTCGCGGCCAAACACACCCGCGCCGGCGACAACGTAGGCAGCGGCTTCAGCGACGCCATCCAGTGCCATCTCGCAGCGCGCACCGGCCTGCAAGGTCAGGTGCATCAGCCACGGATTGCCAAAGCTGGCGACCGGTCCGGTGCGCTCGCCGTGTATGCCGGCGATGAGCCGGTATTGCACGCTGTCGTCGGCTTCGGTCCAGTTCGGAATCTGCGCGGCATCGAAGGCCTTGTATTGCGGTTCGTCCATCTTGTGATCGGCCGGCAAATTGATCCATAACTGCGTGCCGTGAACCAGACCGCCATCGCGCAGCAGCGTCTCATCGGGACTTTCATCATGGACGATGCCGCGTCCGGCACGCATCCATTGCGCACCACCGGCCTGCATCGTGCTGACATTGCCAAGACTGTCGCGGTGGCGCATGCCGCCGCCGGCAAAAAAATACGTCAGTGTTTCGATCCCGGCATGCGGATGGTCCGGTGCGCCCATGGCCTTGCCGGGGGCGTACTCGACCGGACCGAAATGGTCGACAAAAATGAAGGGGCCGACGGCATCGAGACCGCTGGCCGGGATCGCACGCTGGACTTCAAACCCGGCACCTTCAATGACGTGCTGGGCCTGGGTGATGCGACTGACTTGATGAAGTGGGAGTGACATGGCGGTTTCCTGTCAAATTGAACTGGCCTTCATCATAGGCACGAACACCTATCGATGAAACCCCGATAATATGCATCATTAGCATCGATAAAATCACCATGCGCGACCCCGGCTCACCGACTCTTGATCAATTGCGTGTCTTCGTCGCCATCATCGACGCCGGCAGTTTTTCCCGTGCTGCGCTCGAACTGCACCGCACCCAGTCGGTGGTCAGTTACACCATCGCCAACCTCGAGGCGCAATTAAATTGCGCGCTATTTGATCGCACCAAACGCAAACCGGTACTGACCGAAGCCGGTCAGTTGCTGCTGGCCGACGCGCGCAGCGTGGCGCTCAAAGTCGATGCGATGCGGGCGCGTGCCAAGACCTTGTCCGAAGGACTGGAAGGCGAGGTATCGCTGGCGGTCGACGTGATGTTTCCGACCGCCACGCTGGTGCGCATCCTCGACTGCTTTCAATCCCACTTCCCGACCGTTGCGTTGCGCTTGCGCATAGAAGCACTGGGCGCAGTTACGCAACTGGTGCTCGATGGTGTCACGCGGCTGGGGGTGTCGGGCTGGATGGTCGGTTCGCCCGATGCGATCGAACGCCATGCACTGGGCAGCGTGCGACTCATTGCGGTAGTCGCCCCCGGCCATCCGCTGGCGCAAGCGAACGCGCCGATCCCGACCGCGCTGGCGCGCGAGCATACGCAACTGGTGCTGACCGACCGCAGCGCGCTGACCGCCGGCCAGGATTTCGGCGTGTTCGCCATGCGCGACTGGCGTCTGGGCGACCTCGGTGCCAAGCATGCGCTGCTGCGTGGCGGACTCGGCTGGGGTCACATGCCCGAAGCAATGGTCGAGGCCGATCTCGCCAGCGGGCAGCTGGTGCGGCTGACACTGGCTGAAATGCATCCGCCCATCTATCCGCTCTACCTGATCCACCGCGCGGACCATCCACCCGGCCAGGCCACGCGCTGGCTGATGCAGCAATTGCGCGAGCAGGCACCGGACGTGGCGATGGCACCGTAGGCACGGCGCTCGTGCCTGGCCGGATTTTGGTATAGTCCGGTCCCGTACCCGTCCGATTCCCCTCATTCCCATGTCCAACTTCACCCTCCTGCTGCAGCAATATGGCTTGCTGCTGGTGTTCGCCAACGTCCTGCTCGAACAGATGGGTTTGCCGATCCCGGCCTATCCGATCCTGATTGTCGCGGGCGCGCTGGCGATGCTGGGCGATGTCAGCTGGCAGGCCTGCCTGCTCGTCAGTGTCGCTGCCTGCCTGATCACGGACCTGAGCTGGCATACCATCGGCAGGCATTTTGGCAAGCGCATCCTCGGCTTGCTGTGTCGCATTTCGCTGTCGCCGGACAACTGCGTGAGCCATACCGAAGATATTTTCAGGCGCTGGGGACCGAAGTCGCTGCTGGTCAGCAAATTCATCCCGGGGTTCAATACGATTGCACCGCCGCTGGCTGGCGCGATGGGTACGCCGCGCGGCAAGTTTCTGTTTTTCAGTGTTAGTGGTACGTTGTTGTGGGCCGGCAGCGGACTGGCGCTCGGCGCGATTTTTTACAAGAGCATCGACCAGATTCTCGCCGTGCTCAGCACGATGGGTGTGATGGCGCTGCTGGTGATCGGCTCGCTGCTGGGCTTGTTCATGCTCTACAAATATATCGAGCGACGCCGCCTGATGCGCTCGCTGTACATGGCGCGGATTTCAGTGGATCAGCTGCGCACGCTGATCAATGACGGACTCGAACCCGTCATCGTGGATGCCCGCAGCAAAACCGCACAGGCACTGGAAGCCGCCATCCCCGGCGCAATCCTGTACGGCCATGACGACCACGCCGCGACCTTCGCCAGCGTGCCACGCGACCGCGACATCATCATCTACTGCAGCTGTCCGAACGAGGCATCGGCTGCAGCCGTTGCGCGCAAATTGATCAATCATGGTTTCATCAAGGTGCGTCCGCTGGTCGGCGGGCTTGATGCGTGGAATGCGTGGGATACCCCTGACGACAAGATCGTACTGACTGCGGTGTTGCCCGGGCAGGCTTGACCTCACGCGACGTGATGCGGTATTGGCGGCGGTGACCGGGCCGCCCGGTGCAATGCCCGTTGGTTATTGCGCACCACCAAACTCAGCCCGGCAACCAGGTCAATTCAAGAACGTCGACGATCGCCCAAGGACAATTCTCGGGAAACGTGTCAAAGCCGATTCCGGTTTCCTTGCTGGCCAATGTTTTGGCACGGCCCCAGACCATTCCCATCCAGCGCGCATCATCAAACTTGGTACGCAGGCTGGGCACATCCTCGAGATGGAATGCCACCTGGCGCTTTTGCTCCCTGATCGTTGCCGACCAGCTGGAACTGCGGAAATCGGCCTGAAATTCCCATTTCAACAAATGGGCAAACAGCACCGCAAGACGACTGGCCAGCTCGCGCTGTTCGCTTTTACCCACGTCTTCAATCTCCTCTGCAATGTGTTCCAGATCAAGCTTGTCGAATTGACCGGAGCGAATCAACTGCGCCTGCTCGACCGACCAGGCCGCGACGTCCGTCGTGTAGGAAGTGTTGTTCACGGTAACTCCCGAGGTGTCATCAAAAAAACAGGCTAGCATGAAATCCCACGCGCATCATCCCTAGTCTGGCGCTCCTGGCGCATCCCCACTTGAGAAAGAATAAGACGGCATTAGATGAACAACGGATTAAAAGTCCGCTGCTCTTCCAGCTGAGCTAACGACCCGAAAACTGGCAATGCTGGGACGGGAAGTGCAAACAGCGGCGTCGGTAGTTAGTTTTCGGATGCAGGCCGAAAGCGCTGTCATCAAGATAGCCGCGCCCGCCTCGATGCGGGCAAGCCCCGCACAGTGCGTGGGTTGCGCTATGCTGAAGAACTTTCATTAAAACAACTAAAAGGAGTTCCCCCCATGAATATTGTGAAGTCTCTGTCCCTGACTTCGTCAGCACTGCGGTGGTTACCGGTGTTGATAGCGAGTCTGGTGATCGCGCTGTCGCACGCATCCGTGGCGCACGCGCAGGACCAAGCAAGAGGCCAGATTCCTGCCCGCACCGAGTTGCACACTTTCCAGAGCGTGACGATCTCCGACGCTGACTTTTTAAAAGGCGAGGGACAGGCAACGCCGGTCACGCTTGCCGGCGAATTGCGGGTTGCGCAAGGCACGGGGCGCATGCCGGTCGTAATTCTGGTACACGGTTCCAGCGGCATCGGATCGAATACCGACGTGTGGGCACGGCAGTTCAACCAGATGGGCGTGTCCGCGTTCATCCTCGACAGTTTCACCGGGCGCGGCCTGACCGTGGTCGGCCCGGACCAGTCGCAGCTTGGACGGCTGAACCTTTCGCTGGACGCCTATCGCGCCCTCGAGGTGCTGGCAAGCCATCCGCGCGTCGACCCGAAGCGCATCGTGCTGATGGGGTTTTCGCGCGGCGGGCAGGCGACGCTGTATGCGAGCGAGAAGCGCTTTTTGAAGGCGTGGAACCGTTCCGGGCTTGAGTTCGCAGCCTACCTGCCGTTCTATCCCGATTGCCACACCGTCTATCAAAATGATACCGATGTGGTAGACCGTCCGATCCGCATTTTCCACGGCACTGGCGACGACTACAATCCGATGCCGCCGTGCCAAGCCTTTGTGGAACGGCTGCGATCGGCAGGCCACAACGTCGAGCTTATCGACTATCCCGGGGCACAACACAGCTTCGATTCACCGCTGGGATCGACCACGCCGACGGTGTCGAAAAATGCGCAGACGGTGCGTAACTGCCGTATCCGCGAGGAACCTGTCGGCCAATTGATCAATGCCGTCTCCGGTGCGCCTTTCACCTATGCCGATCCGTGCGTGCAGCGCGATCCGCATGTCGGATACGATCCCGTCGCAGCGGACGCAGCGCATCGCACCATCGGCGAATTTCTGAAGCAATTGTTCGAGCTGAAATAAGACGGGATCGGCGGCGCAGTCCGCCGGGGACATTGACGGTCAGCGCCTCGGCATGACGCCCGTCAGCCCGGCGACCTTGGTCTTCGACAACTGGTGCAGCCAGAATGTGCTGTGCAATAACCGAAAGGCATTGCACTCTACGCAAAGAACCGCAAAAGCCCGCCAAACCGTAGGGTGCAATAACCGCAGGGCATTGCACCGAATCCGCACCGACAGAACACGGATCGACACCCGCAAAAACAAAAAGCCCACGAACACGGTCCGTGGGCTTGTTGCGTATTCGTGGTAGGCCGTGCGGGATTCGAACCTGCGACCAACGGATTAAAAGTCCGCTGCTCTACCAGCTGAGCTAACGACCCGAAAACCGGCAATGAATGCCGAGCCGAATTCTAACGCCTATCGGGAAGATAAAACAACCTAACTGCAAGATTGATTGCAGTTCAACGTTTGCCGCTTTTCAGCAGGGAGCCCAGTACGCCGCGGATAATTTCGCGACCCACCTGCGAACCGATCGCCCGTACTGCCGATTTCATCATTGATTCGACCAGACTGTCGTTGCGTCGTGCCGCGCCGCTGCCTGCCGCGCCACCGAACACGTCGCGCAATTGGTCGCCAACTGACCGTCCCGCTGGAGGAACAGGGGCGGCAGTTTCGCCCGGAACCGGAACCGATGCCGTCGGGCTGGCCAGCACCCGCCCCTTGATTTTTTCGTAGGCCGATTCACGATCAACGGTTTTTTCGTAGACCCCGGCGACCAACGACCCGGCCATCAAGGCGCATCGCTCGTCGTCGCTGACCGGCCCGATTTGTGATGCGGGCGGCACGACAAAGCCGCGTTCGACCATGGTCGGCCGGCCTTTTTCATCAAGAAATGAAATCAGCGCCTCGCCGACTTCGAGCTCGCCGATCACCGTGGCGACATCGAGCGCAGGATTGGCACGAAAGGTGTCGGCCGCCGCCTGCACGGCTTTCTGGTCGCGCGGCGTGTAGGCGCGCAGCGCATGCTGGACCCGGTTGCCGAGCTGGCCGAGCACGCTGTCCGGAATATCGAGCGGGTTCTGCGAGACGAAATACACGCCGACGCCTTTCGAGCGGATCAGTCGCACGACCTGCTCGATCTTCTGCAACAGTACTTTCGGTGCATCGGCAAACAGCAGGTGCGCCTCATCAAAAAAGAAAACCAGCTTCGGCTTGTCGAGGTCACCCACTTCGGGCAAGTGCTCGTAAAGCTCGGACAACATCCACAACAGGAACGTCGAGTACAGCTGAGGCGCATTCATTAACTGGTCGGCGGCGAGGATGTTGACGATGCCTTTGCCGGCGGCATCAGTTTGCAGCAGGTCGTCGATATTGAGCATCGGCTCGCCAAAAAAACGATCACCACCCTGCTCGCCGATACCAATCAGGCCACGCTGAATCGCGCCGATACTGGCCGCCGAGATGTTGCCGTATTCCGTCTGAAAACTCGCCGCACTATCGCCAACATGCTGCAGCATGGCCCGCAGGTCCTTGATATCGAGTAGCAGCAGACCCTGGTCATCGGCGATCTTGAACACGAGTTGCAGCACACCTTGCTGGGTCTCGTTGAGATTGAGCATGCGTGAGAGCAGCAACGGTCCGAGGTCGGACACCGTGGCCCGCACCGGATGGCCTTTTTCACCATAGACATCCCAGAAGGTCACCGGCACCGCCGCCCAGGTCGGCTCGGGCAAACCCAGCACGTGCATGCGCGCGCTGATGCGCTCGCTGGCCGTGCCTGCCTTGGCCATGCCGGACAAGTCACCCTTGACGTCGGCCATAAAAACCGGCACGCCGATATCGGATAAGGCTTGAGCCATGGCTTGCAGCGTGACCGTCTTGCCGGTGCCGGTAGCGCCAGTAATACAACCATGGCGGTTGGCGAGACGCGGCAACAGACAGAGTTCAAGCGTTTGATTCTTGGCAATGAGCAGGGGATTTGGCATGGGCATGAAGCTTTCGCGAGGGTTTCAGGCAGGGTCAGCGTGCTAAAATTGTAGATTGATTTTGCGACCACGATGCGGAAATTTTATGTCGATCGCACTCTCCAACCAATCTATTCGCAAGGAAATACTGTCATGGCAGGACACAGCAAATGGGCCAACATCAAACACAAGAAGGCCGCCACCGATGCCAAGCGCGGCAAAGTCTGGACCCGTCTGATCAAGGAAATTACCGTCGGCTCACGTTTGGGCGGCGGCGACATCGCCACCAATCCACGCCTGCGCCTCGCCGTTGAAAAAGCTGCCGATGCCAATATGCCGAAAGACAACGTGCAGCGCGCCATCGCACGCGGCACCGGCGGCCTCGATGGTGCCAACTACGAAGAAGTCCGCTACGAAGGCTATGGCATCCATGGCGCCGCCGTCATCGTCGAATGCCTGACCGATAACCGGGTCCGGACGGTTGCCGAAGTGCGCCACGCTTTTTCCAAGTTTGGCGGCAACATGGGTGCCGAAGGCTCGGTGGCTTTCCTGTTCCAGCATTGCGGCCAGTTCCTGTTTGCTCCCGGCACCAGCGAAGACAAGTTAATGGAAGCGGCCCTCGAAGCCGGTGCCGAAGACGTGCTGACCGACGACGAAGGTGGCCTCGAAGTGCTGTGCGCCGTGCATGATTACAGTAGCGTCAAGCAGGCGCTGGAAGCGGCCGGTTTCAAGGCCGAGGTAGCCGACGTGGTGATGAAATCCGAAACCGAAACCGTGTTCAGTGGCGACGATGCAATCCGCATGCAAAAACTGCTCGATGCGCTCGAAGACCTCGACGATGTCCAGCAGGTCTATACCAACGCGGTCATCGACGCCTGATTTCCGGATCAGGGTATCCGCCCTTTTTTAGCAAACACTTTTACGGCAGCAAAGTCTCTCATGAAAATTCTGGTAGTTGGCTCAGGTGGCCGCGAACATGCACTGGCATGGAAACTTGCCCAGTCCGAACGACTGCAACTGGTCTACGTTGCACCCGGCAACGGTGGCACGGCGCAAGATGGGCGGCTGGTCAACCTGCCGATCACTGATCCGGCCGCGCTGGCGCAATTTGCGATTGACGAACATATCGCGTTGACCGTGGTGGGACCTGAAGTCCCGCTGGCGGCGGGTATCGTCAACCTGTTCCGCGCCCGTGGCCTGAAAATTTTTGGCCCGACCAAAGAAGCTGCCCAGCTCGAAAGCTCGAAGGATTTCGCCAAGACCTTCATGCAGCGCCACGGTATTCCGACTGCGCGCAGCCAGACTTTTTCGGATAGCGACGAGGCCCATGCGTTCATCGCTGCGCAAGGTGCACCGATCGTCATCAAGGCCGATGGTCTGGCCGCCGGCAAGGGTGTCGTGGTGGCCATGGAGATCGCCGAAGCCCATGCCGCCATCGACATGATGCTGTCTGATAACAAGCTCGGCGATGCCGGTGCCCGCGTTGTCATCGAGGAATTCCTTAGCGGCGAAGAAGCCAGTTTCATCGTCATGGTCGACGGCAAAAACATTCTGGCACTGGCCACCAGCCAGGACCACAAGCGTCTGCAAGATCACGATGCCGGCCCGAACACCGGCGGCATGGGCGCTTATTCGCCCGCACCGATCGTGACCCCGGAACTGCATGCGCGCGTGATGCGCGAAATCATCGTCCCGACCGTGCAAGGCATGGCCAAAGATGGCATCCCGTTCACCGGCTTTTTGTATGCTGGCCTGATGATCGATGACCACGGCGGCGTCAAGACGCTGGAATTCAATTGCCGTATGGGCGATCCGGAAACCCAGCCGATCATGGCGCGCCTGAAAACCGATCTGGTCGGCGTGATGGAGCATGCCGTCAACGGCACGCTCGATACCGTCGAACTCGAATGGGACAGGCGTACCGCGCTGGGTGTGGTGATGGCCGCCGCCGGGTATCCGGATGCGCCGCGCAAAGGCGACATCATCAGCGGCATCCCCGCCGAAACTCCCGACTGCGTCACCTTCCATGCTGGCACCGCACTCGAGAACGGCCAACTGACCGTTACCGGCGGACGCGTGCTCTGTGTGGTCGGACTTGGTGACAGCGTCAAGATGGCGCACCGTCAGGCTTACCTCGCACTCGACCAGATCCATTTCGATGGAGCCCAATTCCGCCGCGATATTGGCTGGCGGGCACTCAAGCGGCACGGCTAAGGTAGGACAGCGGGGTACAATCCGTCCTCGCTGACTTATTTTTCACGGAATGTCCTCCACCATCACACCCACCACCACCGCGGCCACCATCAAGGCCTACCTGCTCGGTTTGCAGGAACGCATCGTCACCGAACTGGCGGCGATTGACGGCCAGCCGTTTTCTACTGATGCGTGGCAGCGTCCGGAAGGCGGCGGCGGCATCTCGCGCATCATTGAAGAGGGCAACGTCTTCGAGCGTGGCGGCGTCGGTTTTTCGCATGTGACCGGCAAAAATCTGCCGCCGTCTGCTGCCGCGAATCGCCCCGAGATCGCCGGTCGCGAATGGGAGGCGATGGGCGTCTCGCTGGTGCTGCATCCGCGCAATCCGCACGCGCCGACGGTGCACATGAACGTACGCTTCTTCATGGCGACGGCAGCCGGCGAAGCGCCGGTCTGGTGGTTCGGCGGCGGCATGGATCTGACGCCGTACTATGGTAACGAAGACGATGCGCGGCATTTTCATCAGACTTGTTTCGATGCCCTGGCACCGTTTGGCGACGACCTGCATCCGCGTTTCAAGAAATGGTGCGACGACTATTTTTTCCTGAAACACCGGCAAGAACCCCGCGGTATCGGCGGGATTTTCTTTGATGACTTCCATGCGCTCGGACTCGACTTGAGCAGTGCGATGATGCAGAGCGTCGGCGACGCCTTCCTCACGGCCTACCTGCCGATCCTGCTGCGACGCAAGGACTTGCCGTACGAAGAATCCCAACGCGATTTTCAGGCTTATCGACGCGGACGGTATGTCGAGTTCAACCTGGTGTATGATCGCGGCACTTTATTTGGTCTGCAATCGGGTGGTCGTACCGAATCGATCCTGATGTCGATGCCGCCGGTAGTCAAATGGCGTTACAACTGGACCCCGCTTCCCGACTCGGCCGAAGCGGCGTTATATGAAAAATTTCTGGTGCAGCGGGACTGGCTGGCGTGACGCGCCACTGCATCGCCATCCTCGGAGGCAGTTTCGATCCGGTACACAGTGGTCATGTCGCGCTGGCGCGCCATTTTGTCGACCTGCTCAAACCGGATGAGTTACGCATTCTGCCTGCTGGCAATCCCTGGCAAAAACATGGTCTTGAAGCCACCGGCGCGCAGCGTGTTGCGATGCTGGAGCAGGCGTTTCATCAGCAAGCCGTTCCGGTTGTCATCGACCAGCGCGAACTGCAAGTCGATGAGTCGACGTTCACCATCAATACCCTGCGGGCACTGCGTGCCGAACTGGGACCGGAGGTGTCGCTGGTTTTTTTGATGGGGGCTGATCAGTTGCAGCACCTCGATACCTGGCAGGGCTGGCGCCAGTTATTCGACTATGCCCACGTGTGCGCGGCAGCGCGTCCGGGGTTTGCCCTCGATGGGCCGAAGGTGCCGGTCGAGGTCCGGCAAGTATTCGAACAACGCGCTGACACGCCAGCGCACATCCGTAGTACGCCGCAAGGCAAGACGTTTCTGGCCCCGAACCTGGCGGTGGATATTTCCGCTACTGAAATTCGTGCCGCCCTGCGTCAGGGGGAACAACCCGACACGCTGGTCCCGCACGCGGTGCTGGACTATATTCAACAACATCATCTTTATAAAAGCTAAATGGATATCAAACAATTACAAGCCCTCGTCATCGATGCACTGGAAGACGTCAAGGCGCAGGAAATCAAGGTTTTCGACACGGTCCACCTGACCAGCCTGTTCGACCGCATCGTCGTCGCCTCAGGAACCTCGAACCGTCAAACCAAGGCACTGGCTGCCTCGGTCCGTGACAAGGTCAAGGAAAACGGCGGCACCATTCTCAGCGTCGAAGGCGAGACCACCGGCGAATGGGTACTGGTCGATCTGGGCGACATGATCGTCCACATCATGCAGCCAGCAATCCGCGCCTATTATCGTCTGGAAGAAATCTGGGGCGAAAAGGAAGTCAAGTTCGGCTCGGCTGTTCGCGTCTCGAAGCGTACTGCGTCGGAACCGGAAGACGAAGCACCGAAAAAAGCTGGCCGCCACCTGACCGCTAGCCAGACCACGCTCGACGATGCGCCTAAAAAGACGACCCGCAAACCTGCTGCCAAAGCAGAAGACGGTTCGGTCCGCGCGAAGAAGGTTCCTGCTGCCAAGAAGCCAGTCGGCAAAACCATCAAGATCGCCGAGACCAAGAGCGCCACGGCAGCAGCAGCGGTCAAGAAAGATCGCATCATCAAGGAAAAGAAAATCGTTGCCGAGCGCGGTATTCCGGTCAAACGCGCACGCGCTCCTGCCAAACCAAAAGCTGCCGAATAACGGCTGCGCGCGATGCAACTGATCATCGCGGCAGTCGGGCACAAGATGCCAGCATGGATAGAAACCGGTTTCGGCGAGTATGCCAAGCGCATGCCGCCGGAATGCCGGTTGCAACTCAAGGAAATCAAACCGGTCGAACGCTCCGGCAGCAAGACCGCCGAAACCGCAATGGCGCTCGAACGCACCCGCATCGAAGCCGTGCTTCCAAAAGGCACGCGCATCATTGCGCTCGATGAACACGGGCGCGACCTCACTTCTGTACAACTTTCACAACAATTAATTACTTGGCAACAAGATGGCCGCGATGTAGCCTTCATTATCGGCGGTGCCGACGGTCTCGACCCGCAATTCAAAGCCAATGCAGACATGCTGTTACGCATTTCCAGCCTGACACTGCCGCACGGCATGGTGCGCGTGCTACTGGCTGAACAACTTTACCGGGCCTGGTCGATCACACAAAATCATCCTTATCATCGGGCCTGAATGCGATGCACGCACACGATCAGAAAATATATCTCGCCTCAAAAAGTCCGCGCCGCCGTGAACTGCTACGGCAGATTGGCGTCGACTTTGAACTTCTTCTGCTGCGCGACCAGAGCGGTCGCGTCGCCGACGTCACGGAACTGGTCTTGCCCGGGGAAGCAGCGGTCGACTACGTCCAACGCGTGACGCGTGAAAAAGTCGATGCGGCGATGCAGATAATCCTGACGCGCCACTTGCCGCTACGCGTCGTCTTGAGTGCCGATACTACCGTTGTGCTGGACCAGGATATCCTCGGCAAGCCGACCAGCCAGGCCGAGGCCAGCGCGATGCTGCACCGGTTGTCGGGCCGCACACACCAGGTGCTCACCAGTGTTGCCCTGCGAAGCGCGGACGCGACCTGGCAAATCACACAGCGCTCCGATGTCACGTTCGCTTCGTTGACGGCAGAAACAATCCGGGCATACTGTGCTGGCGCGGAACCCTATGACAAAGCCGGTGGCTACGGCATTCAGGGCTATGCCGCCAGTTTTGTGACACACATGGCAGGCAGCTACACCGGCATCATGGGGTTGCCACTTTTTGAAACAGCACAATTACTCAGACAGGCCGGATTGCGAGTGCCATGAACGAAGACATACTGATCAACATCACACCGCAGGAAACCCGTGTCGCACTGGTCTTGCAAGGTGCCGTGCAAGAGCTGCATATCGAACGCACGTTATCGCGCGGCATGGCCGGCAATATTTATCTGGGCAAGGTCGCACGGGTACTGCCCGGCATGCAATCGGCCTTCATCGACATCGGACTGGAGCGCGCTGCGTTCCTGCACGTCGCCGATATCTGGGAAGCGCGTAATCATGAAGGGCCCGTCACTCCGGCGCTGCCGATTGAAAAACTGCTGTTCGATGGCATGGCCATTACGGTACAGGTGATCAAGGATCCGATCGGCACCAAAGGTGCGCGCCTGTCGACACAGATTTCGATTGCCGGTCGCATGCTGGTGTATTTGCCGCAGGATTCGCATATCGGCATTTCGCAGCGCATCGAAAAGGAAAGCGAACGCGAGGCGCTGCGTGGCAAAGTGCAAAAGCTGTTGCCGCCGGACGAAAAAGGCGGCTTCATCATCCGCACCATGGCCGAAGATGCATCCGAAGCCGACCTGCAAATGGACATCGACTACCTGCGCAAGACCTGGTCCACCATTGCGGCCAGCGCAAAAAGCAAACCGCCCACCTCGCTGCTTCATCAGGACCTGAGTCTGGCGCAACGCGTATTGCGTGACTTCGTCGGCGACAACACCTCGACGATCCAGGTCGATTCGCGCGAAAACTTTTTGATGCTGCAGCAATTCGGCACCAACTACACGCCGTCGGTACTGAACCGTCTGTCCCACTATACCGGCGAGCGCCCGCTATTTGATCTGTACGGTGTCGAAGAAGAAATCCAGCGTGCGCTGGGCCGGCGCGTCGACCTGAAATCCGGCGGCTACCTGATCGTTGACCAGACCGAAGCGATGACCACCATCGACGTCAATACCGGCAGCTATGTCAATGGACGCAACTTCGACGACACCATCTTCAAGACCAACCTCGAAGCCGCGCAAGCGATCGCACGCCAATTGCGCCTGCGCAACCTGGGCGGCATCATCATTCTCGATTTCATCGACATGGAAAACGCCGAACACCGCGGCAACGTGCTTAGCGAATTGCACAAGGCGCTGGCGCGCGACCGCACCAAGATGTCGGTGTCGGGGTTCTCCGCGCTGGGCTTGGTCGAGATGACGCGCAAGCGCACCTGCGAATCGCTGGCGCACATTCTGTGCGAAACCTGCCCGGCCTGCAGCGGTCGCGGTC
The DNA here is from genome assembly GCF_035019065.1 of Actimicrobium sp. CCI2.3. Classification (NCBI taxonomy): domain Bacteria; kingdom Pseudomonadati; phylum Pseudomonadota; class Betaproteobacteria; order Burkholderiales; family Oxalobacteraceae; genus Actimicrobium; species Actimicrobium sp. CCI2.3. Next base: position 56,814 of record NZ_JASJWR010000032.1, read on the forward strand.
AGGTCAAGACCGCACGGACCATTTGCTACGAAATCCTGCGTGAACTGCTGCGCGAAGCCAAGCAATTCAACCCGCGTGAATTCCGTATCCTGGCCTCGCAAATCGTGGTCGACATGTTTCTCGAAGAAGAATCCCAGCATCTGGCGATGCTGGGCGATTTCATTGGCAAACCGATTTCGCTGCAAGTCGAATCGGTGTACCAGCAAGAGCAATACGACATAATTTTAATGTAGGGCAACATTGGGACTGACAGTTACCGCACGGTAATACATAATGCTGAATCGTCAGTTCCATGCTTCAGGTAACCACCTTCAGGATTCCCCCATGTCAGCATCAAGCACACCTTTCAGCAAACTCGGCATCGGCATCAAGCTGTCTCTTGCCGCCTTCGTCCTGACCGCCGTGGTCTTTGCGCTCTATGCCTGGTCCATCGGCGCCGCGAACTCACGATTGACCGAGCAGCGCGCGACGCAGGAAGTGAGTATCCAGACCAAAGCGGTCATCGACATGATCGACATGTTTGATCATGCGGTGACGGATGAAGCGGTACGCGCCGGCAAACTATTTGCCAGTAATTTTCCCGCCGCCTTCGCACTCGATACCAGTCGCACCATTGACGTGGTGGGCACAGCGACTCCCGCGCTGAAAAACGGCGAAACCGACCTCAATCTGGATTTTGCGATCCCGGATAAATTCACCACCACCAGCGGCGTGCCGGCGACCATTTTCGTCAAAAGCGGCAGCGACTTTGTCCGCATCTCGACTTCATTGAAAAAAGAAAACGGCGATCGTGCCATCGGCACCGTACTCGACCGCGCTCATCCCGCTTATGCACGGCTGATGGCCGGGCAATCGTACTCCGGCATCGCAACACTGTTCGGCAAAGACTTCATCACCAGTTATGACCCGATCCGTGATGCTGCCGGCAATGTCATCGGCGTGCTGTTCGTCGGTGTCAACATCGTCGAACCGATGAAAGTCCTGAAAGAAAAGATCAGCGCAATCAAGGTTGGCCTGACTGGCTATTTTTATGTCATCAATGCCAAACCCGGTGCCGATTTCGGGACCCTGATCGTGCACCCGGCGTTGCAAGGCAAAAGCTTGCTTGACACGAAAGACAGCGCAGGACGCCTGTTTGCCAAAGACATGCTGGACATGAAGAAAGGCGAAATCCGCTATCCGTGGATGAACGCCGAAGCCGGTGACACCACGCCGACCGAAAAGATTGTCGCGTTCGATACCTACGCACGCTGGAACTGGCTGGTCGCCGGTGGCTCCCACACCAGTGAGTTCACGAAAGAAATTACCGCACTACGCAACCTCTACGCGCTGTTTGGCGTGCTCGCCGTACTGGTACTCGTAGGACTGTTGTTCCTGCTGGTGCGCAAGATGGTGACGCAGCCGTTGCAGCGCGCTACCGATGCTGCCCAGCGCCTCGCCACTGGCGACCTGACTGTCAGCGTGGTGGTTGATCGCAGCGATGAAATTGGCGTGCTGCTCGGTGCCATCAATGGCATCAGCGGCGGCCTTGGCAAGGTCGTTGCGCAGGTCCGCGACGCAGCCGGACAAATCACCGTGTCGTCCAGCGAAATTGCCACCGGCACCAGCGATCTGTCAGCCCGCACCGAGTCGCAAGCGAGCTCGCTGGAAGAAACCTCTAGCGCCATGGAGCAACTCGCTGCGACCGTCAAGCAGAATGCCGAGAACGCATCGAGAGCCAATCAACTGGTGCGGAGCGCCTCGGCCGTCGCGCTGGAAGGCGGCCAGACCGTCACCAATGTGGTCTCGACGATGAGTGACATCAAGCTCAGCTCTGGCAAGATTGTCGACATCATCGGCGTCATCGATGGCATTGCCTTCCAGACCAATATCCTGGCGCTCAATGCCGCAGTCGAAGCCGCTCGTGCCGGAGAACAGGGTCGCGGCTTTGCCGTCGTCGCTTCCGAAGTACGTAACCTGGCACAGCGCTCGGCAAGCGCCGCCAAGGAAATCAAGTTGCTGATCGCCGACTCGGTCGACAAAGTCGATGCAGGCGGCAGACTGGTCGACGAGGCCGGCAAGACGATGCGCGCCATCGTCGAGTCGGTACAGAAAATCACCGTCATCATGTCCGAAATCACGGCGGCCAGCAGCGAGCAAAGTACCGGCATCGAGCACGTCAACCAGGCCATCGTCGAGATCGATGAAATGACTCAGCAAAACGCGGCGCTGGTGGAGCAAGCATCGGCTGCGGCACTGAGCATGGAAGAACAGGCGCGCTTGCTGGTAGAGCGGGTCGCCACCTTCCAGATCGATGCCAGTCAAATGCACCACGTCACGACGAGCGCACCAAAAAAAGCGGTTATGGTGGCGACCAGAATGGCACCAACGGCAAAGAAAACCAGCGTCAAAGCCAGCGCTCTGACCGCACCACGCAAGCCGGCACCCCCGGCGGCATCGGATGACTGGGAAGAGTTCTAACCAGACTAATTTCGTACCAATAAGTATGTTTTGCGCCGACCTTGAGTCGGCGTTTTTTATTGCGCACGCCGTCCTCGGGCACATTTCACCGCATATGGGTGCACAATGCACCATCGACGACCGGTACCTCCGTACGTGTGGCAAGGAGGTGCACAGGTCAAAAACAGGGAAGTCGACGATGCCTGACAGATATCCAGGTTCATATTGCAGCACACCGTACGTTGCAATTACTCAGGAGTAACGCGATGAAACAAGTTCCCGACTTGCGCCGCTGGCACGGTCGCATTGACAGTGAAGAAGGTCCGAACGGCGAGCGCTGGCACCAGCATATGCAATGTGTCGATACCGTCACCGAACCGGCTATCGTCCTGCTGGGCTTTGCCTGCGATGCTGGCGTCCAGCGCAACGGTGGTCGTACCGGGGCCATCGATGGCCCGGCGGCCATGCGCGCCGTGCTTGGCAATATCCCTCTTCTTGATGGCATACCTGTCGTCGATGGCGGGGACATCCGCTGCACCTGGAAGGCCAACGATGACGGACTGGAAACGGCGCAGCAAGAACTGGCGCAGGCCGTCGCGGGCTTGCTGGCGAAACAGCATCGACCCATTGTGCTCGGTGGCGGTCACGAAATGGCGGTAGGCTCGTTCGGCGGACTGGCACAGCACCTCGCCACTGGTGACAGCGTTCCGCGCATCGGCATCCTCAATCTCGATACCCATTTCAATTTGCGCTCGACCACGCGCGCCACGTCCGGCACCCCGTTCCGGCAGATCGCCGACGACTGCCATCAACGCGGCTGGGACTTCAACTATTGCTGCCTCGGTGTCAGCCGCTTTGCCAACACGCGATCGCTGTTCGAGCGTGCCGAAGCGCTGGGCGTCCATTGGCGGCTCGACGAACAGATGTCCGCCTACGATGCCGATGCGGTACGCAGCATGCTGACGAACTATCTGGCGCAGATCGATCATCTCTACTTCTCGATCGGCCTCGACGTCCTGCCGGCAGACACGGCACCCGGCGTCAGTGCGCCGGCCGTGCGCGGCATCAGTCTGGACATGGTGGAAATGATCATTGACGTGGTCCTCGCCAGCGGCAAGATGCGCGTCGCCGATATCGCCGAACTCAATCCGGAGTACGACATCGACCATCGCACTGCGCGTCTGGCGGCCCGCCTTGTGGCACGACTGGCCTACGGCTGGAACGCCGCATGACGACGCTGCAGACATTGCTGGGCATCACGCTGCCAATTATCCAGGCACCGATGGCCGGCGTGCAAGGCAGCGCGCTGGCCATCGCGGTATCGAACGCCGGCGCGCTGGGCTCGCTGCCCTGCGCGATGCTGGGCAGCGATGCCTTGCGCAGCGAGCTGCAACGGATCCGGTCGCACACCAGCTTGCCGTATAACGTCAACTTTTTTTGCCATACGCCGGCGGCAGCCGACAGCAGCCGCGATGCAGCATGGCATGCCGCGCTGCGACCGTATTACGAACAGTTCGGACTCGACATGGCCGGGCAACCGGCCGGTCCGAGTCGGGCACCGTTCAGCGCGGCCGTGGCCGATTTGCTGGAAGAATTCAGACCGCCGGTGGTGAGCTTTCATTTCGGCCTGCCTGACACCGCCCTGATGGCACGAATCAAGAGCTGGGGCAGCAAGGTGATCTCGACGGCTACCACGGTCGACGAAGCACGCTGGCTGGAAGCGCACGGTGCCGATGCCATCATTGCGCAAGGACTGGAAGCCGGTGGTCACCGCGGCATGTTTCGCACCGACGACCTGACTACACAGAGTGGCACCTTCACGCTGCTGCCGCAAATCGTGCAGGCAGTGTCGCTTCCGGTGATCGCTACGGGAGGCATTGCTGACGCGGCAGGCGTTACCGCCGCCATGGCACTGGGCGCGGCCGGCGTGCAGGTCGGCACTGCCTACCTGCTCTGTCCGGAAGCAACTACCAGCGCGATACACCGGGCGGCCCTGCAGAGCGACGCGGCAAGACATACCGCGCTGACCAACCTGTTCAGCGGTCGACCGGCACGCGGCATCGTCAACCGGATCATCCGGGAACTGGGACCGATCAGCACCAGCGTGCCCGGATTTCCGCTCGCGACGGCGGCGATCGCACCACTCAGGGCGCATGCAGAAAAGCTCGGCAGCGGAGATTTTTCGCCGTTGTGGGCGGGACAGAATGTGAGTGGGTGCCGAACGGTGTCGGCGCAGGAGTTGACGTTGGGACTTGCTGCGGGTGTTGTAGAGAGATCGTCCAGCCTCGCCGGTTTATCGGATCGGGCATCGCGGATGTAGTCAGGGCATTTGGTGCAATGCCCTGCGGTTATTGCACCCTTGTATGCTGTTTTTAACGGTTGATTTTGATTAGATTGATGTGGCATCAAAGATATCGGAAAG
>NZ_JASJWR010000033.1:0-59772 GCF_035019065.1 Actimicrobium sp. CCI2.3
GTTTTTTAGTCATGTAATTTCCTCAGTTAGCGGGAGTGTGCTCCCATTGAGGTGTCCGATTTCATTAGACCACTACAGACCACTACCTTCTCTGTAATGGCTATGAAATTATTTTACTGGAGCGTTTTGTCGAATACAGGGAGAAAAAAGCATATTGGAACGTAATTGATGAGCTGCGTCTTCCTTTGCTTAAGCATGGGCGCACGGTGCTAGAGAGGGGCCTCTGTCAATCCTCTCAGTATGCTGAAAGTGCAATCCTTGCTGTGGGCATATGGGGGCCCACGAGAGAGGATAATTCCTTTGTCGCAAAGGAAATCTCACATGCCTGGCGCTTCAATCTCAAGGAAGGGAAAATTCAACCAATTCCAACTAATAGCGTTACTTGCGAGGGTGAGAATGCCGACTAAGATTTCTAACGAATAAGGTTAGATCGTGCGAAGCCACGATCTGAACCGGTTGTTGGACGAGCCCGGCTCCTGCCGTCGCAAGTCCCACCGGCAGCAACCATGGTCAGCATTTTTTTCGCAGGGGCATCGCGGAAATGACACTGACCACGCCCAGCAGCAACGCTCCCCCGAAAAATGTCGCCCGCTGATTAATAACGCGACAGAGCCAGCAATAACGCCATTCCTTTTGCCATACTCACGCGCGAAGCGGCAGAGGGATGGCTGCGCGCCCTATCCTGCAGCGGGTCGTCGGCCTGCAGTTTTTTATAGAAACTGACGAAGTCGGCGGACGACCAGCCGGCCAGATGCGCCAGTGTCATGCCGATCTGATCGGCCTCGGTTTCTTGAATACTGGATAAACTGCCAAGCTGTATTTGTAATGGCAGCTCCAGGTCGAGTCGCTCCGACAAGATAGCGAGTGTGCTTTCCGGCTGCGGATTAATAAGGCGTGCTTCGGAAAGTGTTTCGCGATGGTGTTGAGCAAGGGCATGGGCAACCTCGTGACCAATCAAGGCCGCCAGTTCACCGTCGTTCAGGTCGAGCCGTCGAACGAACTGACTGCCAACAATCATTTTGCCGCCAGCCATGCAATAGGCATCGATATCGGGCGTACTGCTGGTGTGCAATTCCCACTGCCAGTTTTTTACTTTGGGTTCCAGGATGGCGGCGGCACGCAGGATCGTGGCGGCAACCCGCTGGGCGCGTTCCGTCATGGCGTCATCGTCATCGATCTGATGGGCGTCAGTCAGCTCCTGTAGCAATTGTCTGTAGTGCACCGCCGTATGCTGCTGTAACGCATCCTCAGAGAAGGCCAGTTCTTGCCACCTTCCCGTTTCGGGAACTTGTGCAAGCGCACTGGCACACAAGCAAATGACAGCAATAAAGCCAAGTCGGTGGAGAGTCATTTTGTCCCTTTACGTGCGGAAAGGAAAACAAGGGCAATGCTGGTCATGCTGTTACAGAAGTACGTCGCTACAGGCAGCACGCCAAAATCGGATTCGTTAAAAGCGATGCTGCGTGCGTGGTGTTACTTGATACCGTGATGGCTGGTTTGGCTGGTCTTTAACTGGCGAAGTTGCTGCCACAGTGACGCATATCGACAAGCATTCAGCGAATTAAAAATGGTGCGTCTGAATGAATAGTATGACTTTTGGTTTCTGCCGCGAAAGTAATAGTCAGTATTTTTCAATGTGTTGCGGAAATAAGGTATTCCTGCACAAGCAGTTCCTCAAGCGGGGCAGAGGATGCCCCTCACCGTTATGGCAAAACCAGCCGCGATTGGCGTTACGCCGGATGTTGAAAAAATTGGGTCGACAAAGGTGGTGGTGCCGATCAGCTGCCTCAAGCGCGCGGCGCTTCCAGTTCGGCCAGCGGCCAGCGTGGCCGGACCGTGAAGGCGTAATCGCGTACCGCCAGCGTCGGGTCCTGCGCCAGCCGCAAGCCACCGGCGAAGGCAATCATCGCGCCGTTGTCGGTGCAAAATTCCAGCTCCGGGTAATACACCCGGAAGCGTTTTTTCAGGCCGGCTGCATTGAGCGCATCGCGCAGTTGCCGGTTGGCTCCGACGCCACCGGCCACGACCAGCCGGTTCAGGCCGGTGTGCTTGAGTGCACTCAGTGATTTGGCCACCAGCACATCGACCATCGCATCGACAAAGCCGCGTGCGATGTTGGCCTTGTCCTGTTCGCAGACATTGCCCGGATGGTTTTTGACCACCGTCAGTACGGCGGTCTTGAGTCCGGAAAAACTGAAATTGAAATCCTTTGAATGCAGCATCGGCCGTGGCAACTTGTAAGCCAGCGGGTCGCCGAACTCGGCCATCCGTGAAATCGCCGGGCCACCGGGATAGCCGAGTCCGAGCAATTTGGCGGACTTGTCGAACGCTTCGCCAGCTGCATCATCGAGAGTTTCACCGAGCAGCGTGTAGCGGCCGACGCCATCGACGCGCATCAATTGCGTGTGACCGCCCGACACCAGCAGCGCAATGAACGGGAACGCCGGCGGATCGCTGGCTAGTAACGGCGAGAGCAAATGGCCTTCGAGGTGATGGATGCCAAGCACCGGTTTGTCCAGCGCCAGTCCGAGACCGCAGGCAACAGCAGCGCCCACCAGCAGCGCACCGGCCAGGCCGGGACCTTGCGTATAGGCGATCGCATCAATGCGGTCACGCGTCAGCGCCGCCTCGTCCAGTACCTGTTCGAGCAACGGGATGGCGCGCCGGATGTGATCGCGCGAGGCCAGTTCGGGGACGACGCCACCGTATTGCTCGTGCATCGCGACTTGCGAGTAAAGCGCATGCGAGAGCAGGCCGGCGGTGGTGTCGTACAAGGCCAGGCCAGTTTCATCGCAGGAAGATTCGACGCCGAGAACAATCATGGTGGGAGCAGGGGCGGGATGGGGAAGAGCGCCATTGTAAGGGATAGGTGCCGCAGTGCCGCCGTGTCCCCGCAGGCACTGCGATGGGGCGACGCACAATCGTGGCGCAGTAATGACCCGCTTTCGATCAATTCTTTACGTGATTTGGGGCAATCTGGCTGGCATACCAATTGCAATAAGAGACACAGCGCGGCGCTGATTGCAGAGCCGTAATGCGTCTTTTATGTCGATCTCCAGAGGATTTCATGACCAGCAAACTTCCGCACCCCGGCCTGAGCCGTCGCAGCATTTTGAAAGCCGGTGCCGTCGCCAGTGCCAGCGCCTTCGGCGGACTTGCTACGCAAGGCGTCTGGGCTGCTGGCTCCGACAAGCCAGAAAAAGAAGAGGTCAAGGTCGGCTTCATCCCGCTGACCGACTGTGCGTCGGTGGTGATGGCGTCGGTCCTTGGCTTCGACAAAAAATACGGCATCAAGATCGTGCCGACCAAAGAATCCTCCTGGGCCAGCGTGCGTGACAAGCTGGCCAATGGCGAACTCGATGCAGCTCACGCGTTGTATGGCTTGATTTATGGCGTGCATCTGGGTAACGGCGGTGCCAAGAAGGACATGGCTGTCCTGATGACGATTAATCAGAACGGCCAGGCCATCACGCTATCGAAAAAACTGGCCGACAAGGGGGCCGTCGATGGTGCCTCGCTGGCCAGGCTAATGCAGACCGACAAGCGTGAATACACCTTCGCCCAGACTTTTCCGACCGGCACCCATGCGATGTGGTTGTACTACTGGCTGGCGGCCAATGGCATCAACCCGATGAAAGATGCCAAGGTCATCACGGTACCGCCGCCGCAAATGGTCGCCAACATGCGGGTCGGGAACATGGATGGCTTTTGCGTCGGTGAGCCGTGGGGCCATCGCGCGATTGTCGATGGCATCGGTATCACTGCCACCACCACGCAGGACATCTGGAAAGACCATCCGGAAAAAGTCCTCGGCACCACCGCCGAGTGGGTCAAGAAATATCCGAACACAGCCCGCGCACTCACCGCTGCAGTTCTGGAGGCCAGCCGCTGGATTGATGCCTCGCTGTCGAACAAGAACAAGATGGCCGACACCATCGCCGAAAAGTCGTATGTCAACACCTCGGTCGACGTGATCAACCAGCGCATTCTCGGGCGTTACCAGAATGGTCTGGGCAAGACCTGGGACGATCCGAACTGCATGCACTTCTTCAGCGACGGCGCAGTCAATTTTCCGTACCTGTCGGATGGCATGTGGTTCCTGACCCAGCACAAGCGCTGGGGCCTGCTCAAGACCGATGTTGATTACCTCGCGGTGGCCAAGGAGATTAACCGGATCGACGTCTACAAGGACGCCGCCGCGATGGCCAAGGTCAGTGTGCCGAAAGACGCTATGCGCTCCAGCAAGCTGATGGATGGCACGGTCTGGGACGGCAAGAACCCGCAAGCCTACGCCGCTTCCTTCAAGATCAAGGCCTGAGGAACTCACCATGCGTGCCGTCATCGACTCCTTCAATCATGCACCGGCCGAGCCGGCCAAGCCCGCTTCGGCGACCGCCATGCCAACCACGACAGAAAGCACGCGCCGTCGCGCCGTCGGCGCGGACGTGCCGCGCGCTGCCCCGCGCAAGTCGCCACTGCGGCCAGTGGTGATGGCCTTGTTGCCGCCACTGGTCGGACTGGCATTGCTGGTACTGCTGTGGCAAATCGTGGCGTCGCGCAATGCCGGTTTTCCGACGCCGATGGTCACGCTGCAGGAAGCGATCAAGCTGTTTTCCGATCCGTTCTATCGCAACGGTCCGAACGACCAGGGCATAGGCTGGAATATCCTGGCATCGCTGCAACGCGTCGGCATGGGTTTCGGTCTGGCCGCCGTGGTCGGCATTCCGTTGGGGTTTGCGATCGGTCGCTTCAAGTTCATGGCCGGCATGTTCGGGCCGATCATCAGCTTGCTCAAGCCGGTGTCGCCACTGGCCTGGTTGCCGATCGGTCTGCTGGTCTTCAAGGCGGCCGACCCGGCGGCGATCTGGTCGATTTTCATCTGTTCGATCTGGCCGATGATCATCAATACCGCTGTCGGCGTGCAGCGCGTGCCGCAGGATTACATGAATGTGGCGCGGGTTCTGAATCTGTCGGAATGGAAGATCCTGACCAAGATTCTGTTTCCGTCAGTGCTGCCATACATGCTGACCGGTGTGCGACTGGCCATCGGCACAGCCTGGCTGGTGATCGTCGCAGCGGAAATGCTGACCGGCGGTGTCGGTATCGGTTTCTGGGTCTGGGATGAATGGAACAACCTCAACGTACCGCACATCATCATCGCCATCGTCGTCATCGGCGTGGTCGGATTGATTCTCGAACAGGCACTGGTGGCCCTGGCGCGGGCCTTCACTTACGAAGATGCAGGGAGCTGAACATGAACGATAAATTCATCGAGATCCAACACGCCAGCATGGCCTTTGCCGTCAAGAAGGGCAGTTATCAGGCACTGGTCGACGTCAATTTGCAGGTGGCCAAAGGCGAATTCATCACGCTGATCGGTCACTCGGGCTGCGGCAAATCGACGCTGCTCAACATGATCGCGGGCCTCACCATCGCGACCGGCGGCACGCTGCTATGTGCCAATCGCGAAATTGCCGGCCCGTCGCCGGAACGCGGCGTCGTGTTCCAGAACCATTCGCTGTTGCCGTGGCTGACCTGTCACGACAATGTCTACCTCGCGGTCGAGCGTGTCTTCGGTGCGCTCGAACCCAAAGCACGATTGCAGGAACGTACTCGCGCCGCGCTCGCCCTGGTCGGGTTGACCCATGCCGAACACAAGCGTCCGAACGAAATTTCCGGCGGCATGAAACAGCGCGTCGGCATTGCGCGCGCGTTGTCGATGGAGCCGAAAGTCTTGCTGATGGATGAGCCGTTCGGTGCGCTCGATGCACTCACGCGTGCGCATCTGCAGGATGAATTGCTCAAGATCGTCGCTGCCACCGGATCGACCGTGGTGATGGTCACGCATGATGTCGACGAGGCAGTGCTGCTGTCGGACCGCATCGTGATGATGACCAACGGACCCTCGGCCACTATTGGTGACATCGTGTCGGTTGAGCTGCCGCGCCCGCGCGAACGGGTAGCACTGGCCGCCGACCCGCAGTACATGGCTTATCGCACCGCCGTGCTGGAGTTTTTGTATCACCGGCAAGCACGGCCCGCGGCAAGGGAAGCGGCGTAGCTGTAACGGGACGATGCCACGCGTCAAAGACGTAAAAAAAGCCACCGGACTAATCGGGTGGCTTTTTTTGGCGGGAGGCTGCGCGGACGTGCTACGCAGCCAATGCAGCCAATGCAGTATTACTCGACCCGGATCAGCTTCTTGTTGACGAACTCCTGAATGCCGGCACGCGACAGTTCGCGTCCGTAGCCGGAGTTCTTGATACCACCAAACGGCAATTCCGCCGAGGTGTTGGTTGGCGTGTTGATGAATACCATGCCGGTTTCTATCTGGCTGGCGACGCGCTTGCCGCGTGCGATGTCTTTGGTGAACACCGATCCACCGAGGCCGAACGGCGAATCGTTGGCCAGGGCAATTGCGGCAGCTTCATCGGCGACACGGAAGAACAGCGCGACCGGACCAAAGAATTCTTCCTTGTAGGCCGGGTTGCTCTTGTCGATGTCGGTCAGGATGGTCGGTTGCATGAATGCACCCGGCACGTCAACGCGCTGACCACCAACCACGGCTTTGGCACCCGCAGCAACGGCGCGTTTTACCTGATCAAGCAAATTGTCGAGCGCTTCCTGCGAGGACAGCGGCCCCAGATTTGTCTTCGAGTCGATCGGATTACCCGGCTTGAAGTCAGCTAGCGCCGCCATGAATTGCGCCAGAAAACGATCAGCCATCGGCTCGACAACGATGAAGCGTTTTGATGCGGTACAAGCCTGACCGGCATTGCCCATGCGACCAATCACGGCTTGCTTGACCGCCAAATCGAGGTCGGCATCGTCGAGGACGATGAAGGCGTCGCTACCGCCGAGTTCCATCGTGGTCTTTTTCAGGTTTTTTCCGGCGCGTGCCGCGACGATGGCGCCAGCGCCTTCGCTACCGGTCAGTGCCACGCCCTTGATGCGTGGATCGTCGATGACCTGGCTGACCTGCTCTTTCGAGATATACAGGTTGGTGTAAGCACCCGCCGGAGCACCCGCTTCGGCCATCAACTGCTCAAAAGCGCGTGCGCATTGCGGCACGTTCGATGCATGCTTGACCATCACGACATTGCCCGCCATCAGATTCGGTGCGGCAAAGCGGGCGATCTGGTAGTACGGATAATTCCATGGCTCGACACCGAACAGCACGCCAACCGGAGCGCTCTCGACCGAGGCTTCGCCGGACGGGACTGTCAGCTTTTCAGGGGCAAGAAATTCTTCGGCGTTCTGCGCATAGTAATCAAGGATCGATGCGCTCAGTTCGACTTCGCCGCGACTCTGGTCGATCAGCTTGCCCATTTCGAGCGTGATCAGGGTAGCGAATTCATCGCTGCGTTCGCGCATGATCGCGGCAGCGCGTTTGAGCACGGTGCTGCGTTCAGCAAAGCTGGTAGCGCGCCAGGTCGTGAAGCAGCTAGCCGCCAGGGCCAGCCGTGCTTCGAGTTGCACGCCATCGAGTTCGGTAAATTTTTCCAGTACTTTTCCATCGTAGGGATTGGTGCTTTGATAGGCCATAGGTCCTCTTCACATTGCAGTAAGTAGACCCCCATCATCTGCGTATTGTTTTGTAATTGCCGTGCGCTGGCGCACTTAGGCGGTTGGTGCAGGAGATTTACTGGCTTCGTAGTGCAGTGAGATGCCGGACTTGCCGTAACTGGTCACCCCAGCCATGATCTTTGCGCAGGAAGCCTTTCGACGTCAGGTATATCAGTGCGTCGTCATAGACGCCAATCAGGAAGACCGACTCGTCGATAAGTAAATTCAACTTGTTCAACTGGTCTTTACTTTTTTCGGGATAGTGATGCGAAAACTTGTTCCGTAATATGGCAGCTGAACCGAAGGCATCCGCAGACCGTATGACACCCAACTTTTCCATCAGGAGTGTTTTATCGCGATTGGATTTGTCGCTCAGGTCTTCCTGTTCAGCGACGGCGATGCCCCTGAAAATTTGATCCTGGAGCATGGATAGACATTGCGAATATCACAGGATAAGTGCGTCGATCGATTCCTTCTGTTCGTCGCTCAGTCCGGCAAGGCTGTCCAGGTTCAGGGGGAATATGGCAGCATTCTTTTTTACCGAGTAGACCAGACTGACGATTCTCTCAGAGCATGCTGAAAGGTTGTCATGCAATAGGTGTCGGCTTGCATCTGTCCGGGTCACAACAAAATCCCTTGTCGGGCAATCCCGTAAATGGTTTGTTCTTCGTCTTCCGGTGTCTTGACCAAGAGGTCAACGTGCGTATCGCATTGGGAAACCAGCCTGTATTGCATGGCGAGCTGGCTTTTGAGGGGAATAACCAGAGAGGCGTCGAGGAACAGGTCGATATCGCCGCCGCGTCGCAAGTCATCAGTGCGAGAGCCGAACAAATAGATTTTTCCGTCCGGATCAATGTCATGGATGACTGATCGGATGATGTTGACTTCTTTTTCCAGCAGTCTCATGAAATGCCTCGATAACGTGTCAGGCGATGCGCTGTCGTATCGCTTTTTTGAATCATACCGGCTGAGCAGAAGTCGTCAATACGTTCAGTCATGAGGTGAGTCAAACCTGTGGTGGCTGTCGCTTATTTCAGCACCAGCAAATACAGCAACAGCACATTGAGCACCACCGAAATCACCGCCACGCTGCGCCAGATCGACAGTGGATCGCGTTGCAGCAGCGGTAGCGCCGGGGCCTTGTCGAGCGCGCGGGTGGCGCCGCGTTCCAGCGCTAGCAGGAATTCCTCGGCAGTTTCAAAGCGGGCATCGGCATCGCGGGCGACGGCTCTCAGGAGTACGTTTTCCAGCCAGTGCGGTATCTCGGGCCGGGTGCGGGTCGGTGGTGTCGGCTCATTGAAGCGCGGTCGCTGGAAGGCTTCGATCTCGCCATACGGATAGCGGCGGGTCAGCAATTGGTACAGCGTGACGCCGACTGCATACAGGTCGGTCTGGCGCGAGGCGGGCGCGTGGTCGAACTGTTCCGGCGCGAGGTAGGACGGTGTACCGGCCTGGGTGGTCGCTTGCTGAGTGCCGTCCAGTCCGGATTGCGCGACGCCAAAATCAAGCAGGCGTAACTCGCCGTCGCTACCGATGTGCACGTTGGCCGGTTTGATATCGCGATGCAGGATGCTGCGCCGGTGCAGCGCGCCGACGGCACGGACTAGCTTCGTGCCATGCGCGATGACATCGGGGATCGTGAAATGGGTCGCCGCGTCGAGCTGCTGCTGCAGCGTGCTGCCGTCGTGCCAGGTGGTCAGAAAATACAATGCGCTGCGTTGCTCGGGCGTGATCACCTGAACAAAAAATCGCGCCACGGCGCGGCGCGCCAGCCATTCTTCATGCGCAAAAGCGGCGCGTTCCTGCGGGTCGCTGCCGCAGCCCGGTTGCAGGGTTTTCAGGACCAGTGCACGCTGCGTGCGCAAGTCGGTGACCCGATAGAGCAGCGTGCTGCGCGAGTCGTGCAAGACGCTGTCGATCCGGATGCCGTCGATGACCTGGCCGGGCTTGAAGCGCGGCGGTACCGGTAGCGCTTGCAGGCTCGACAGCGTATCCCGCAAATTCTGTTCCGGTAGCGCATCGATGCGCAGCACCATGGCGCTGGCATTGTCGCCGCCGCCGGCGTCGAGTGCGGCTTGGACCAGCGCTGCCGCGCAGGACTCAGCGTCGCATTTTTCTTGCGCCAGCCCGGACACATGGCTGCTGATATCGCGGTCGCGCAAGGCATTCCACACGCCGTCGGTGACCAGCAGCAGCACGTCACGCACCTGCAGTTCGCCCATGCCATGATCGACCGCTAGCCGCGAATCGAGACCGATGGCGCGCGTCAGTACATGCTGCATTTCCGGTTTGTCCCAGACGTGGTCGGTGGTCAGTCTGGTTAGCGTACCGGCGCGTAGCAAGTACAACCGGCTGTCGCCGACATGCGCAAAATAATAGAAGCCGCCGCGCAGCACCACGCACGTCAGCGTGGTGGCCATGCCGGTCAGTTCGGTGCGCACCGAGCCCTGATGCTGAACCCAGCTGTTGGTCGCCGTCAGAACCCGGTCGAGCGCTTGCGATACCGGCCAGGTATCCGGCGTCGCGTAGTAATCCGACAGCAAGCCGCGCACCGTGTATTCGGCCGCCTCGCGCCCGCCCTCATTGCCCGAGACGCCATCGGCAATGGCCGCCAGCACGCCCTTGGTCAGCAAGTCCGGCTCGCGCGGCGTGACGACGCCGACGAAATCTTCGTTGCGCGCACGCGGTCCGGCCTGCGTCGCGTGACCGATGGCGAGGGTCAGTCCCATCGGTCAGATCGTGGCATTGGTCATGGCGGCGCTGCCCCATGTTGTGCGCCAGCGCCCCTTGACCAACGACAGGCCGATCAAGGCAATGACGGCCAGTGCGGCAAAGATCGTCAGGCCGACCTGATAACTGCCGGTCATCTGTTTTGAAAAGCCGAGGCTCGAGGCCAGATAAAAACCGCCGATGCCGCCGGCCATGCCGACCAGTCCGGTCATCACGCCGATTTCCTTGCGAAAGCGTTGCGGCACCAGCTGGAACACCGCACCGTTACCCGTGCCCAGCGCGAGCATCGCACCGACGAACACGATGACTGCCGGTACGGCCGAGTCCAGTCCTAGGCTGGCAATGAACAGGAAGATGGCGGCGAGGACGTACATGATCGACAGCGTCTTGATGCCGCCGATGCGGTCGGACAAGCGGCCACCCATTGGTCGCACCATCGACCCGGCAAACACGCAGGCCGCCGTGAAGTATCCCGCCGTCACCGGCGACAATCCGTACTGGCTGTTGAAGTAAATCGTCAGCGACGAGGCCAGTCCCGAAAAGCCGCCAAAGGTCACGCTGTAGAAGAACATGAACCACCATGCATCCTTGTCCTTGAGCACTTGCATGTATTCGAGCATCGACTTCGGCGGCGGTGCCGATGGCGCATCCTTGGCGAACACCATGTACACCACCAGCGCGACGCCGAGTGGAATCAGGCACAGGCCGAAGACATTTTGCCAGCCGAACGCCAGTGCCAGCGTCGGTGCGAACAGGGCGGCGAAGGCCGTGCCCGAATTGCCGGCACCGGCAATACCCAGCGCTGTGCCCTGATGCTCGGGTGGATACCAGCGCGAGGCCAGGGGTAACGCCACTGCAAATGCGGCACCGGCGACACCGAGAATGACGCCGAGCGCCAGGATGCTGTGGTAGCTGTCAAGCTGACCTTGCCAGGCCCAGACCATGCCGGCAATCACGATGACCTGGCCGATGGCACCGGCACGTTTGGGTTTCAGATGATCAACCAGCACGCCCATGACGATACGCAGCAGCGCACCGGCCAGCAGCGGAGTGGCAACGATCAAGCCTTTTTGGGCAGCGGTCAAACCGAGGTCTTTGGCGATCTGCACGCCGAGCGGACCGAGGATGACCCAGACCATGAAGCTGAGGTCGAAATAGAAAAAGGCGGCCAGCAGGGTGGGCGTGTGTCCGGCTTTCCAGAAGGAGGTTTTTTGCATGATGGCGGGACCGCGGTGAGTGGAGATGCATCAGCTAACGCAAGCCCTGTGCCATCTAAAATTTGCTGCTTTGATCGATTGCGCGTGTTTGCCGGTGCGTTAATCCACGTTGCACCAAAGAGTGCGGAAGTGCGCCTGATTCGAGTGCGTTTTTGTCCGGACGTTGGTGCGCCGCTGCCAATCTTCATTGGCACCGCTTTTGCTTAGAGTGAACAACGCACGTCGCAAGGCGACGACAAGAATTCACGAGGACTCAAATGAAGAAGCTCAAACTGGTCATGGTCGGAAACGGGATGGCAGGTGTGCGTACGCTCGAAGAGCTGCGCAAGATCGCCCCGGATATTTACGACATCACGGTGTTCGGCGCGGAGCCGTATGCCAATTACAACCGCATCCTGCTGTCGCCGGTGCTGGCCGGCGAGCAAACTATCAAGGACATCATGTTGAATGATGTCGACTGGTACGAAGACAACGACATCACGCTGCACCTCGGCAAGAAGGTCGTCACGATCGACCGCATCAAGCGTTGCGTGATCGCCGACGATGGCACCACCGCCGAATACGATCGCCTGTTAATGGCCACCGGCTCCAACCCGTTCATGTTGCCGGTACCGGGCAAGGACCTGGCGGGCGTGATCTCGTACCGCGATATCCACGACACCAACGCGATGATCGCCGCTTCCGAAACCCACACCGATGCGATCGTTATCGGTGGTGGTTTGCTCGGCCTGGAAGCCGCTAATGGCCTGAAACTACGGGGCATGAACGTCACCGTCGTCCATCTGCCCGAATGGCTGATGGAGCGTCAGCTCGATCCGGTCGCCGGCAAGATGCTGCAAAAATCGCTCGAAGACCGTGGCCTGCATTTCCTGCTCGGCAAAAACACCCAGGAGCTGATCGGCGTCGATGGCCATGTCACCGGCATCCGCTTCACCGACGGGTCGGAAGTGCCCGCACAGCTGGTCGTGATGGCAGTCGGTATCCGCCCGAACACCACGCTGGCCGAAGCCAGTGGCCTGTACTGCAATCGCGGTATCGTCGTCAGCGACACGATGCAAACCTACGATCCGCGCGTCTATGCGGTCGGTGAATGTGTCAACCATCGCGGCACGGCCTACGGCTTGGTCGCACCGTTGTTCGAGATGGCCAAGGTCTGCGCCAACCACCTCGGCAATTTCGGCATCGGCCGCTATCAGGGCTCGGTCACCTCGACCAAATTGAAAGTCACTGGCATCGATCTGTTTTCGGCCGGCGAATTCATGGGTGGCGAGGGCACCGAAGAAATCATCCTGTCGGACCCGATAGGCGGCGTCTACAAAAAGCTGGTGGTGCGTGGCGACAAGCTGATCGGTGCCTGCCTGTACGGCGATACCGCCGATGGCGGCTGGTACTTCAGCCTGGTCCGCGAAGGCAAGGACATCACGGAAATCCGCGATACGCTGATGTTCGGCGAATCCAATCCGGGGCGTCCGGGTGATGTCGGCCATGAAGGTTTTACCAAGGCAGCGGCAATGCCGGACAGCGCCGAAGTCTGCGGCTGCAACGGCGTGTGCAAAGGCACCATCGTCAAGGCGATCAAGGAAAAAGGCTTGTTCACGCTCGAAGACGTGCGCAAGCACACCAAGGCATCGGCGTCGTGCGGATCATGCACGGGCCTGGTCGAGCAGATCCTGATGTTCACTGCTGGCGGTGATTATTCGCAAGCCACCAAGAACAAGCCAATGTGTTCGTGTACTGATCACACGCATCAGGAAGCACGCGACGCGATCCGCGCCGAGAAGCTGTTGACGATCGCCGACACGATGGGCTTCATGAACTGGCGCACGCCGAACGGATGCGCGAGTTGCCGTCCGGCGCTGAACTACTATCTGATTTCGACCTGGCCGCATGAAGCCAAGGACGATCCGCAATCGCGCTACATCAATGAGCGCGCCCACGCCAACATCCAGAAAGACGGCACCTTCTCGGTGATTCCGCGCATGTGGGGTGGCGAGACCAATGCCTCCGAATTGCGCCGTATCGCCGACGTGGTCGACAAGTTCAAGATCCCGACCGTGAAGGTCACCGGCGGTCAGCGCATCGACTTGCTGGGCGTGAAAAAAGAAGATTTGCGCGAAGTCTGGAGCGACCTTGGCATGCCGTCCGGGCTGGCGTATGCGAAAGGTTTGCGGACCGTGAAGACCTGCGTCGGCTCCGAATGGTGCCGCTTCGGCACGCAGAATTCGACGCTGATGGGCCAGCAACTGGAACGACAGTTGGCGCTGATGTATTCGCCGCACAAGGTCAAGCTGGCGGTGTCCGGTTGCCCGCGCAATTGTGCCGAATCCGGCATCAAGGACGTTGGCGTGATCGGCGTTGATTCGGGCTGGGAAATTTATGTTGGCGGTAATGGCGGTATCAAGACCGAAGTCGCGCAGTTCCTGGTCAAGCTGAAAACCCACGATGAAGTACTGGAATATACCGGTGCGTTCTTGCAGTTGTATCGCGAGGAAGGCTGGTATCTCGAGCGTACCGTGCACTATCTGGCGCGGGTCGGCCTCGACTACGTCAAGCAGCGCATGATCGAGGACCACGTCAATCGCAAGGAACTCTACGAGCGCCTGTTATTCTCGCTCGATGGCCAGCCTGATCCATGGCACGAGCAGGCAAAAGCCCATGTCGACGTGCGCCAGTTTGCGCCACTGACCGTCTGAACCCGAACAGGAACACTCTCATGAATCAATGGAAAATCATTTGCCGGGTCGACGATATTCCGGTCCTCGGTTCCCGCATCGTGCAGCGCGAAGGCAAGGTGCCGGTCGCGATTTTTCGCAATACCGAAGACAAGGTCTTTGCGTTGCTCGACAAGTGTCCGCACAAGGGCGGGCCGCTGTCGCAAGGCATCGTGTTCGGCGAGAAGGTCGCCTGTCCGATGCATAACTGGAACATCGAACTGGCCACCGGCTGCGCGCTGGCTCCCGACGAAGGGTGCACGCAGACCTTCAGCGTCCGCATTGACAATGGCGACGTCGCCCTCGACCTGCAGGAGCTGGCGGCTGCATGAGTGAACCAACCAGCGCCGGCGCGCGTCGCGAGACCAAATCAACTTGCTGTTATTGCGGTGTCGGTTGCGGTGTCCTGATCGAAACGACGGGTGCGCACATTACCGGCGTGCGCGGTGATCCCGATCATCCCGCCAACTTCGGCCGTTTGTGCACCAAGGGCAGCACGCTGGCGCTCAGTGCGCAACCGCTGCTGCAGCAACAGGTGCGCGCGCTGGTGCCTGAAATGCGCAGCGATCGCAGCTTGCCGCGTGCCGCGGCGAGCTGGGATGCAACGCTCGATGCGATGGCGCACAAGTTTGCCGATACCATCCGCACGCATGGTCCCGACAGCGTGGGCTTTTACATTTCCGGCCAGTTGCTGACCGAGGATTACTACGTCTTCAACAAGCTTGCCAAAGGCTTGATCGGGACCAATAACGTCGACACCAATTCGCGCTTGTGCATGTCCAGCGCCGTGGCTGGCTACAAGCAAACGCTGGGCGCCGATGCGCCACCGGCCTGCTACGAAGACATCGAACAGGCCGAGCTGGTTTTCATCGTCGGCTCGAACATGGCGTACGCGCATCCGGTCCTGTATCGCCGGCTCGAAGAAGCGCGCAAGAACAACCCGCAGATGAAAGTCATCGTCGCCGATCCGCGCCGCACCGACACCGCGCGCGATGCCGATCTGTTCCTGCAGATACTGCCCGGTACCGATGTCGCGCTGTTCAACGGCATGCTGCACTTGTGCCTGTGGGAAGAGCTGACCGATACCGCCTTCATCGATGCGCACACCGACGGCTTTGCCGAACTCAAGCGCACGGTGCGCGATTACACACCCAAGTTCGTGGCCGACATATGCGGCATCAGCGAAGCCGATCTGGTCACGGCGGCGCGCTGGTTTGGCGAATCGAAAGCGGCCTTGTCGCTGTACTGCCAGGGCCTCAATCAATCGGCGTCAGGCACTGCAAAAAACGCCGCGTTGATCAACCTGCACCTGGCCACGCATCAGATCGGCAAGCCCGGTGCCGGCCCGTTTTCACTGACCGGCCAGCCCAATGCGATGGGTGGGCGCGAAGTCGGTGGCATGGCCAATTTGCTGTCGGGGCATCGTGATCTTGGCAACCCGGCGCATCGTGCTGAAGTCGCTGCATTGTGGGGTATCGATGACGTACCGGACACACCCGGCAAGACCGCCGTCGAACTGTTCGAGGCAGTGCGCAGCGGCCAGATCAAGCTGTTGTGGATTGCCTGTACCAACCCGGCGCAATCGATGCCGGACCAGAAACTGGTGCGTGAAGCACTGGTCAATGCCGAGCTGGTGATCCTGCAGGAAGCCTATGCCAGCACCGCCACTGCACCGCATGCCGACGTGCTGTTGCCGGCGACTTCATGGGGCGAGAAGGAAGGCACGGTCACCAATTCCGAGCGCCGGATTACACGTCTGCATGCCGCCATTGCCGGCCCTGGCGAAGCGCGCCATGACTGGCAGATCGTGGTCGATTTTGCGCAGCGGCTGGAAAAATTACTGGGTCGGGACAAGTCGCTGTTTGCGTACGATAGCGCCGAATCGATCTGGAACGAACATCGCGAGTCCACGCGCGGACGCGACCTCGACATCACCGGATTGTCGTATGCGATCCTGGCCGAACAGGGGCCGCAGCAGTGGCCGTATCCGGCCGGTGCAACGACGGGCAAGCTGCGTCTGTACGAGGACGGGATTTTTCCGACGGCGAGCGGCCGTGCCCATTTTGTCGACACGCCGTACAAGCCGGTGGTCGAGCCGATCGATGCGCGCTTTCCGTTTCGCTTGAACACGGGGCGTCTGCGTGACCAGTGGCATGGCATGAGTCGCACCGGTACCGTCGCGCAACTGTTCGCGCATGCGGCCGAACCTTCCATCGTGATGGCGCAGGCCGACATGGACCGGCGCATGATTGCCGAGGGGGACATGGTGCACGTGACCAGTCGGCGCGGTTCGCAAATTTTTCCGGCGCAGGCTGGCGACGACATGCGCGCCGGACAAGCCTTCATTGGTATGCACTGGGGCGAAGAATATGTCTCCGGACGTGGTCACGCCGGGGACGGATCACATGGGGTCAATGCACTGACCTCGCCAGCACTGGACCCGAGCTCGAAGCAACCCGAACTCAAACATGCCGCGATCAAAATTTTGAAGGCCGAATTGCCGTGGCGCTTTGTCGCGTTCGGATGGGTAGAGCCGGATCAGGTGCTGCAGTTGCAGGCCGCGTTGCGGCCGTACTTGCGGCAATTTTCGTATGCCTCGTGCACGCTGTTCGGACGCGACCGGGTCGGGGTGTTCTTCCGTGCTGCGGACGATTATCCGGCCGCAGCCGAACTGACGGCCGCGATCGAAGCGCTGTTCGGTATCGCCGGTGAAACGGTGCTGCGCTACGACGACAAGCGGCGCGGCAATGCGCGCCACATCCTCTTGCGTGATGGCGCGTTGCACGCGTTATCGCTGGCCGGTGATATCGCCGCCGAGCGCTGGCTCAAGGAATATCTGGAAAGCGCGCAACCGGTGGCGGCGTTGGGGCGCTTGCTGCTGCAACCGACCTCGGTGGCACCGCAGGGTTTCCGTTCGCGTGGCCGCATCGTCTGCAATTGCCTCAATGTGGCCGAGACCGAGATCAACGAGGTACTGGAAGAACTGGAGGGCCCGCCGGAAGCGCGATTGGCCGCGTTGCAAGGACGACTGAAGTGCGGTACCAGTTGCGGTTCCTGTGTGCCCGAGCTGAAAAAAATCATCGTCATGCGACCTGTTGCAGTGGTTGCATCGGTCTGAGTTGATTTGGGATGGCACGCTTCGGTGTACCCTTCGGCTATGGAAAATAGTCAACTGCAAGAGCCGCTGGCGGCGGCGCGTTTCATCAAGGTGATTGGTCGCGGCAAGGACGGTGCGCGTAGCATGAACCGGGATGACGCGTGCCTGTTATATGGTGCCATGCTCGATGGCCGGATATCGGATCTGGAACTCGGTGCGGTGCTGTTATCGATGCGCATCAAGGGCGAATCGATTGACGAGATCGCCGGATTCCTCGATGCCGCCGAAGCCTCGTTTGCGCCGTTGTCGGCACCGGCCGATGGGCAGTACGCACCGATCGTCATCCCCAGTTATAACGGTGCGCGCAAGCTGCCCAACCTGACGCCGCTGCTGGCGATCTTGCTGGCGCGACAAGGTGCGCCGGTGCTGGTGCATGGCGTGCTGCAGGATGCGGGGCGCGTCACCACTGCCGAGATTTTCGCGGCACTGGACATGCCGGTGGCGCAGAGTATTGCCGAGGCTGAAGGCCGTTTTTTGCAGCACGCACCGGCGTTCCTGCCGATTGATGTGCTGGCACCAAAGATGGCGCGTTTGCTGTCGTTGCGGCGCATTCTTGGCGTGCGCAGTTCGACCCACACGCTGGTCAAGATCATTCAGCCTTTTCAGGAACCGGTATTGCGGTTGTCGTCCTACACCCATTCCGAATACCTCGACATGCTCGGACGCTACTTCACCACCCTTGCGCCGGCGCAGCGCGGCGATGTGTTCCTGATGCGTGGCACCGAGGGCGAAACGGTCGCCAGCGTCAAGCGTGCGCAAAGCATCGACTGGTTTCACGAGGGCCAGCGCACCACACTGGTCGAAAAGCAACTGGTCGCCGACGCCGCACCGGACGTACCGGTCGAGCGCGACGCCCAGACCACCGCGCTGTGGATTCGACGCGTACTGGCAGGCGAGCTACCGGTGCCGGCGGCCATCAGCGAACAGGTCACGCAGTGTTTGCAGGTGGCGAAGATGGTGCGGGAACGTCGCGCTGTTGAGTGTACCGTTGACTGAACCGATGCTTGATTGAATGGTGTGCAATGGAATTGCACGCGATTCAATGGATGCCAATCGGCATGCTGCGTCATGGACCAGTCTGCCGGTCGTCGTGGTTGGCTAAGTGCAAAATTGACTCTGACCCTGTTTATTATTTATCAAATTGACTCTGACCCTAGTTGTTTAAGGCATTCACGGACGTGAGCTGGAATCACACTTCGCGCGCGGGCTGTTGCTTCAGCATTTCCAGGATCGTTTGGTCAGCGTCTCCGAGCTCGTACGACATCAATCTCGGGGGTTGGAGGTGGTCGAATGACGACGTCAAGGAGCCTTGCCACGAACCCTCCGAGGGGAACGTGCCGGGCATGGCATTGACGACTTCCCTGTACAAATCGTTGATGCCGTTAGTCCCTGCCGTAGTGGTGCGTACTACCTGAGGGGTGTAGCTGCATAGATTGACGAAGAGGTTGATGAACTCCATGTAGTGCATGTACACAGACTTCAACGACGAGATAGTGCGCAGGAGTTGCAATCGGTTGTCGACACTGTCGGATGCCTCTACACGCTGGTCCAGTGCATGAATGCGCTGCTGCAACTGGTGTTGAATGCCGCGTACGCGCTCGGCCAGCAGAAATGTCGTCAGCGCTTTGTTCGGATTTATCTCTTGCTGCAACGGGATGGTGACGCCGGCGCGCCATGACGCGAAATCGGACAACATCCAGCGAATGTTCGTTTCACACAATTGAATGGCCGATCTCAAACGATCGGGGTCGGCGAGTTCTCCACTGGTCAGCGGCCCGGACAGTGGCCCCGCATAATGCACATTTTGCAGGGTGCTGAGCATCTCGTCCATGATGGACAACGCACGTTCCGACCCGGGCACTGCTGCGACGAGATCGTTCTCCCTGCCTCGGGTTGCGTAGCCCTCGGCGTCGATTGCGTCAGGGATCACACAGGGCGGACGTTGGGGGGCGTTGAGGGATAACGCTAGCGCCCGGATCGTCCTCTTTGCGCGGTCCAACCCTTCCGCCGGTGTCGTGTCGTTATCACCGAGCGCAGCCGCGTCCCTCACGCGGGCCATGTTGCCGAGCGTGTCACGGTCGGCGTATGCGTTGAGCGCCCGGCCGGTTGTCTTTTTGCGTTGGTGAAACGTGGTGACGATCTGGCGCAAGATATCGGCGCGCAGCCCGATATTTTCGCTCGCCGGGTGGTAGTACAGCTTTCTGGCCGTGTTGCGCACGGCAGGGTCTGCAATGGCATCGACCATCGCATGCAGATCACGCTCGGGATGCACCGTCACTCGCGCCATGCGCAGCATGGAGTGTGGAATCTCGATGTCCGAACCGTTCGGCCCGACCAGGGGATGGTGCAAGGCGAACTCGCTGACCCGATCAGTCCAGAGATGGGCTTGCACATTGCGAGGCGCACCATGCATGCTGTCGCTGAGCTGCAGGTAAGCGGTCGCCAGCTCCCGTTGAAACGCCGGCGACCGGCTGCTCGATGGCCGCAATGCCGACGGCGAATACCAGATCGCATGCAGGTCGATGTTGTCTGGTGCTGCATTCGTTTCTGTCGAGCCCGCTTGCGCGGCATGGGGTGGCTGTGTTGCCTGGCCGGGCTGATCTGCACTGATGTCAGCGACTTGTGCCAGCAACGCCAGCTGCGTAGCAGACCCGGCAGGCGAGGTGCGTTGGCCTGCGCGACCGGCATTGTTCGCAGCATGCGGCGTACCGTTATTTCCCGCGCCTGTAGCAGGCGCGAGATTGTTAGTGGCGTCCGTAGCGGAATGCGTCGGCGGGGAGCTTGAATAAATTGCTGGTATTTTCATGTGATGTATTAAAAAGCTGAATTCGACAACTATTCGTACAAAGCAGGTAACAACGCCTGCTGCCACGGTCCCCACCAAACCAGATAAACGAAAGTCGTATTTCGCCTGTCATGTCGAGTGCTAGCGTATCCGTCGACAAGCTCTCGCCGCGCTCCTGATTACCATCCGGTTAAGTCAGTTCGTAGTGAGTAGCAAAGCCACTCAAATAGTTCAATTCCGGAGTTTCAGCCGCGATGGCAGTGGGTTTTGAAAGTACGGCTTCGCTCGTCCGGACGCAGCAATCGACTTGATCGGTCGCAAGACGCGCTGCCTTTGCATCAAAAAAATAGGGTCAGAGTCAATTATTAATTGGGGTCAGAGTCAATTAATTTTATTATTTAAGGGTGATTAATTAGGGTCAGAGTCAATTAATTTCCGCTTTTTTAGTGTGGATGCCGATATCATCCAATTTAATACCTACCGAACAGGCGTACTTTGACGCTCCAAGTCGTAGTGATCTGGGATTTAATTGACTCTGACCCTAATTAATAATTGACTCTGACCCTAATTTTTAGTTGGTCGAAGGCGGAGTGGTGTTTCCGTTGCTTTCGGAACTTTTGTACTTCATAACGGACCAATCGAGACGCTGATTCATTTGCTTGCGAGGCTGGAGCAGGTTCTGGCCATATTGCAATTCTTTTAGTTTGGTTTCGTGCACCAAACATTCAACATAGTCCCTTTCAGGAGCATCCATGCCGTCATGGTCTCTCCCTACTTTTTCGTTGTTGCAGCCGCTTCAATGGAATGCATTGCTGTTGTTTGGCACGTTGTTATTGTTTGGTCTGATCGCCGGTCATATTGTCCAGAAAAGTAAATGGATACCCCGTCTTACCGGGTATCTGCTGGTGGGTTTTGCGCTGGGTGGTGGGGGTCTGAACTGGTTGTCGGGCGATGTGCTGCAGGTGTCGAGTATTTTTGCCGACATGGCGATGGCGCTGGTGGTGTATCAGTTGGGTCGCTACGTCGACGTGCGCTGGCTGCTGCGCGAGAAGTGGTTGCTGGCGACAGTGCTGGCGTGCGCCGCCATGTGTTTTCTGTTCGTATCAGGTGCCTTGCTGTGGTACGGCACGTCGACCACGCTGGCATTGCTGGGCGGGGTGCTGGCGATTGCGACAGGGCCCGCCGTCGTGCTGGTGGTGCTGCGCGATCTGAAAGCGGAGGGCCAGATCACGCGGCGCCTGGCCGCGATGACGGCGCTCAATAATATCGTCGCCTTGCTGGTGGCTTATGCGTTACTGCCGGTGGTCGCTGCCGAGAGTGGTACGCCGTTGATGATGCTGGTCACACATACTTTGTACTCGCTGTTCGGTGCTGTCCTGCTGGCAACGCTGACGTACTGGCTCATGATGCCGCTGGCGCGCTGGCTGGGGCGACGTCGCAGCAGCCAGTTCGTGCTGGTCATTGCGGTGATCACGCTGACCATCGGCGCGGCCCATGCGTTGCAATTGCCGGTCTTGTTGACGATGCTGATTTTTGCGATCCTGTCGAAAAATCTCGATCGCCAATACGATCTGATGGAGCTCGAATTCGGTATCGCCAATGAATTGTTCATTGTGATGCTGTTCATCAGTATCGGTGCCGGTATGCGTCTGTCGAGCCTGACCACGATAGGGGGTATGGTGGCGGTGCTGATCGTGGCCCGTTTTGTCGCCAATGCGTGCGGGATTTTTCTGTTTTCAAAAGCGGCCAGACTGAGCCTCCGGCATTCGTCGTTGCTGACGCTGGCGACGTTGCCGATGGCGGAGGCCGGACTGGGTCTGGCGCAAATTCATTACCTGTATCCGCATACCGCCGCCGAAGTGGCACCGATGCTGGCAGGTTGCCTGATCGTGCTGGAATTCATGGGGCCGGTGGCGACGCAACTGGCACTCAAACTGTCCGGTGAAAGTGGCCGGACCTGAAGGAGAAGCCAATGAATGCACCCGAGATACTCCACCCGGCAGCGATTTTGCCGTTCACGCCATCGGCCCCGTTCACCATGGGGATCGAGCTGGAATTGCAATTGGTGAACCGGCGTAACTACAACCTCGCCACCGACGCGGTTGACCTGTGGGGCCTGATTGAACCGCGCGCCTTGCAGGATCAGATCAAGCTCGAAATCACGCAGGGCATGATCGAACTCAATTCAAAAGTGCATACGCGGGTCGATGAACTCGACGAGGAACTCAAGCAGTTGCGCCAGGCGCTGATCGATGGAGCGCAGCGGCTCAATATCGATGTCGCGGGTGGCGGGGCGCATCCGTTCCAGCGCTGGAGCGAGCAGCGTATTTCGCCCGATGAACGTTTCCATTATCTGCACAAGAAGTACGGCTACCTGGCGAAAAGTTTCACCGTGTTCGGTCAGCATATCCACGTCGGCGTGACAAACGGGGACGATGCGATGTATCTGACGCATGGGTTTGCGCGGTTCGTGCCGCACTTCATTGCGCTGTCGGCCGCGTCACCGTTCTATCAAGGGGTCGATACCGAATTCGATTCGTCGCGCAGTACGGTGGTGCGAGCCTTCCCGATGTCCGGCACGATGCCGGTGATGACCACGTGGGCCGAGTTCGAACACTACTATGACAATCTGCGCCAGATTGGCGTCGTCGGCAGCATCAAGGATTTTTACTGGGATATCCGGCCCAAGCCTGAATTTGGCACCGTTGAAATTCGTGTCTGCGATACGCCGCTGACAACCGGTCATGCCGCCTTGCTCGGTTGTTACGCCCAATTGCTGGCGCGCTGGTTGCTCACTGAACGGCCGCTGGTGATCAACGACGATTATTACCTGCTGTATCAATACAACCGTTTTGAAGCCAGCCGCTATGGACTCGAAGGCTGCATGGCGCTACTCGACGAAGACGGTCGACCCATGGCCAAGACCGCCATCGCCACCGACTTGCTGGAGCGCCTGCAAGACCTCGCCCGTTATACCCAGAATGCTGCCGAAGTCGATGCGTTGAGTCGCTTGCGCAAGCTGGCCTACGAACGTGTCAACGATGCAGGCTGGCTGCGCACGACCTTCCGCGAGCGCGGTTCGCACAGCGACTTGATGCGCTTGTCGTCGCAGTTGTGGATGACGGGTGTCATGCCGGCCATCTGATGACTGGCTGGCTTACAATCACGGTTTTTCCGACATCCGGGCGAGTTGATGGCAGAGCATTTTGATGTGGCAGTAATCGGTGCCGGTGCGGCCGGCATGATGACGGCAGCCGTGGCCGGTCAGCGCGGACGCAAGGTCGTGCTGATCGATCATGCCGAAAAGCTGGCCGAAAAAATCCGCATCTCCGGTGGCGGCCGCTGCAATTTCACTAACCTGCAAGCAGGTCCGGCCAATTTCCTGTCGGACAACCCGCACTTTTGCAAAAGTGTACTATCGCGTTACACGCCGCAGGATTTCATCAGCCTGCTCAAGCGTTACCGGATCGGCTATCACGAAAAACACAAGGGCCAGCTGTTCTGCGATAACTCGGCCGAAGACATCATCGTGATGCTCAAGGCAGAATGCGATGTCGGGCAGGTCAGCTGGCGCATGCCGTGCAAGGTCAATGGCATCGCCAAAAATGAGAGTGGTTTTGCGATCGATACCGGCGCAGGCCTGATCGAGGCGGCCAGCGTGGTCATTGCCACCGGTGGCCTGTCCATCCCGAAGATCGGCGCGACCGATTTCGCCTATCGCGTCGCCACCCAGTTCGGCCTCAAGATGATCACCACGCGTCCTGCGCTGGTGCCACTGACCTTCGATCCGGATTCATGGCAACCGTTTGTCGAACTGGCCGGCATTGCGCTGGAAGTCGATGTCAGCACGGGGAGCAAGAAAGCGCGTGCGGCCTTCCTCGAAGACCTGCTGTTCACGCATCGCGGCCTGTCGGGGCCTGCCGTTCTACAAATTTCGAGTTTCTGGCAGCCGGGCACGCCGTTGATGGTCAATTTTCTGCCGCAAACCGATCTTGGTACCGAGCTGATCAACAGCAAGGGCAGCATCAAGAAAAATCTGGGCAATGTGCTCGCGCAGTTGTTGCCCGCACGCCTGTCGGCCGGCTGGCTCGCAGCCAATGGTTTCGATCCGGAAGCCAAGCTGGCGGACATGCAGGACAAGCAATTGCGCCGGCTCGGTGATTCGCTCAATGCCTGGAACGTGATCCCGAGTGGCTCGGAAGGCTATCGCAAGGCAGAAGTCACGGTCGGTGGTGTCGATACCCGCGAACTGTCGCAGCAGAGCATGATGTCGACCCGCGTGCCGGGCCTGCACTTCGTCGGCGAAGCGGTCGATGTTACTGGCTGGCTGGGCGGCTACAATTTTCAGTGGGCCTGGGCATCCGGCTTTGCCGCAGGCTCGGCGGTGTAGGGCGGAGTAATTAGTGCAGATAATTCGACCGATGGGCTTCCTTTGGATAAAAGTTTCTGATAGACTCGCCGTCTTCCCTTGAATCGTCGGTTTAAAAACCTAACACATGACAACTATTCGCCTAAAAGAAAACGAGCCTTTCGAAGTCGCCATGCGCCGCTTTAAACGCACCATTGAAAAAACCGGTCTGTTGACCGAACTGCGTGCGCGGGAATTCTACGAAAAGCCGACCGCAGAGCGCAAGCGCAAGCTCGCCGCCGCAGTCAAGCGTCATTACAAGCGCATTCGTAGCCAGCAGCTGCCTAAAAAATTGTTCTGATTCATTTGGTCGCATGTACGGTAGTTCAGTACTGCGGCTAATACGCAAGCCCGCTCCGGTGCAAGTCCGCAGCGGGTTTTCGCTTTTTGACTGACCGGAGCCACCATGAGCCTGAAAGTACAGATTACTGACGACATGAAGGCCGCCATGCGCGCCAAGGAAGTCGTCAAGCTTGGGACGATTCGCCTGATTACCGCTGCGATGAAGCAGAAGGAAGTCGACGAGCGGGTTGAGTTGAACGACACCATGATTCTCGCCATCATCGAAAAGATGATCAAGCAGCGCAAGGATTCGATCAGTCAGTTTGAAGCGGGTGCACGCCAGGATCTGGCCGATATCGAGAAAGCCGAGCTGGCCATTCTGGTCGCTTACATGCCAGCGTCGTTATCGGAAGCTGAAGTGCAAGTTGAAGTCGCTGCTGCCGTTGCGGAAAGTGGTGCTGCCGGACCGCAGGACATGGGCAAAGTGATGGCCATCCTGAAGCCAAAGCTAGCCGGTCGTGCCGACATGACTGCCGTGTCCGGACTGGTGAAAGCCGCGCTGACCAAGGCGTAATAGCGCCACCTTGATACCGCAACCTTGATACCGCAATCATTCATTCAGGACCTGCTTAACCGTGTTGACATCGTCGACGTGGTCGGGCGCTACGTGCAGCTAAAAAAAGGCGGCGCCAATTTCATGGGCTTGTGCCCGTTTCACAATGAAAAGTCGCCTAGTTTTACGGTGAGTCCGACCAAGCAGTTTTATCACTGCTTCGGTTGCGGAGCGCACGGCACGTCAATCGGTTTCCTGATCGAGTATTCGGGCATGGGTTTCGTCGATGCGGTCAAGGATCTGGCACAAAACGTCGGCATGGTTGTTCCGGAGAGCGATGACAAGATGCCGCCGGCCCAGCGCGCCGAATATCAGGCCAAGAGTCTGGCTCTGTCGGAGGCAATGACGCAAGCCTGTGATTATTACCGGTTGCAGTTGCGCACCGCCGAGCGGGCCAAGGCCTACCTGATCGGGCGTGGCCTGACGGGTGAAATTGCTGCCCGTTTTGGAATTGGCTATGCGCCGGACGGTTGGGATAGTTTGCGGTCGGTGTTCCCGGATTATGAATTGACCGCGCTGGTGGAAGCCGGGCTGGTCATTGACCGGACCGATGAAGAAGGGGGCAACAGGAAACGGTATGACCGGTTTCGTGACCGGATAATGTTTCCAATACGAAATACCAAGGGGCAGGTAATTGGTTTCGGCGGCCGTATTCTTGACAATGGCGAGCCGAAATACTTGAATTCTCCGGAGACGCCCTTATTTCAAAAGGGCAGCGAGTTGTACGGGTTGTTTGAAGCACGGCAGGCGATTCGCGATGCGGGATATGTGCTGGTGACCGAAGGCTACATGGATGTGGTGGCGTTGGCCCAGCTGGGATTTCCGCAAGTGGTGGCGACGCTCGGTACGGCATGTACGGCGATACACGTTCAAAAACTGTCACGTCAAACCGATCATGTGATCTTCAGTTTCGACGGGGACGGAGCGGGACGGCGTGCAGCCAGGCGGGCATTGGAGGCGAGCTTGCCCTATGCGGCCGACAACAAGACCATCAAGTTCTTGTTCCTGCCGTCGGAGCACGACCCGGACAGTTACGTGCGCGAGCACGGCACGGCGGGGTTTGAACAGCAGGTGCAGGATGCTATGCCCTTGTCGCAATTCCTGTTGAAAGTGGTCAGTGAAGAAAATGATTTGAGTACGTCGGAAGGGCGCGCCAAAGTGCAGTTTGAGGCCAAGCCGCTCTTGCAGGCGATGCCGGCATCGTCGTTGCGGTTGCAGATCGTGCGCGGATTGGCGCAGTTGACTCAAACCACGCCGACCGAGATCGAAACCCTGTTTGACCTGGCCAGTCCGGCTGCCCGTGTACGCGCCGCACCACCGCGCGGGAAGCGCACCGCACCGGTCGGGCTGGAACTGCAAGTGATGCGGTTGCTGGTGGCCCATCCCGTGCTGGCTGCCGATCTGGACCAGGATGCACTCGATGCGATGCTGCATTTTGTGCCAGATAGTGCAGTGATGTTGATGCAGTTAGTGGTTGCGGGGCAAGAGATGGGTGGGCAAGCCAGTTTTGCGATGTTGTCCGAGCATTTGCGGGCAGCGGGTCCGGAGTTCGACAGCATGATTGCCGAGGTCGCTGCCGAGCCGGAGTCGGATCGGGATTCCGCCCGTCTGGAACTGGCTGGTGCCGTCAGGCAGACAAAAATGAAGGTGCTCAAGGCCGAGCTTGATCAGCTGGCCGCGAGTGGAATGGGACATGATGAAGCACGCACACGTTACCGTGAGCTGACCCAGAAACAAGAGCAGTTGCGACGCGAAGCTGAGGCAGAAATCGGCCGGCGATAAAGGCGATCCTCCTCGCGTCGAACACTGTGGCAGGTGGTGGCGAAAATTTTCCAGTGTGCGAAGTGGTCACTTTGGACAGGAAAAACAACGTCATATGGTATTCTGGCGGGCCTCTGATGCAAGGCCGCAGAGCAGTTGTCCGGCGTTGCGACAGTCGCAGCGCAGGGCGAAAACAAAAACAGTGCGTAGTTGTGATGCCGGTGATGTTGTTCGCAAAAGCGCGTGCAATGCCACCCGTATCCAGAACCTTTTGGTAGTTGATCCATGGCAAACGCAATGAAGAAAACCGCGAAAACCGCGACGATCCCTGTGGAAGAGGCCGCGCTGGCAAAGCCCGCGAAGCCGGCTCGCGTCGCCCCAGGAAAAACACCGTCCGGCAAGTCAACGACACCACCGACTAACGCCGCCCTGAAGTCCGGCTCCAAGGCAACGACCAACGCTGCATCCGCATTGGCTGCAACCCCGGTATCAGCGCAATTGAAAGCTCCTGTGACAACCAAGAAATCCGAAACCAAAATCGCCGCCAAGCCTGCCGCCAAGGTCGCCACCTCCAAGGTGGATGCCAAAGCCGAAGCAGTCGTCGAGAACAGGCCTGGCGTGAACGTGATGATTACTGCCACGGTGAGTCAGACCACCGATGCGGCGACGCTGGCGGCAATCGACACGTCCGGCTACATCTTGCCATCGATTAAAGTGCCAGGCCGGCGCGGTCGCAAGCCGAAAGAATTCCAGCCCGAAAACGATGAAGTCGCCGCGCTCAATGCGGTCGAGCGCGCCGAGCTGAAAGCGGTCGACAAGGCCAAGGCCAAGGATCGCAAAGCCAAGGAAAAAGCGCTGCTCAAAGATGCGTTTTCATCCGACACCGAAGCCACCGAAGAAGAGCTGGAGCGGCGTCGCCAGAAGCTCAAGACCCTCATCAAGCTCGGCAAGGATCGCGGCTTTCTGACCTATGCCGAAATCAACGATCACCTGCCGGAAAACATTGTCGATCCGGAAGCCATCGAAGGCATCATCGGTACCTTCAATGACATGGGTATCGCCGTCTACGAACATGCGCCGGATGCCGAGAGCATGCTGCTCACCGATAACGTTGCGACGGTTGCCAGTGATGACGAAGCTGAGGCCGCTGCGGAAGCCGCGCTGTCGACGGTCGATTCCGATTTTGGTCGCACCACCGATCCTGTGCGCATGTACATGCGTGAAATGGGTTCGGTCGAACTGCTGACCCGTGAAGGCGAGATTGAAATCGCCAAGCGTATCGAAGACGGTCTGAAAGACATGATCCAGGCGATCTCTGCCTGCCCGACCACCATCTCCGAAATTCTTGCTGCTGCCGAGCGCATCACCAATGGCGAAACCAAGATCGATGAAATTGTCGATGGACTGGTCGACATGCTGGTGATCGAAGTCGTCATCCCGCCACCGCCGAAAGTCGTGAGCGAAGACGACGACGAGGAAGCCGACGAAGAGGAAGCCGAAGAAGAAGAGTCGGGCGGCGAAGAAGAAACCAACGCCTCCGGCGCGGCCGGCTTTACTGCCGAGCAGATCGAGCAACTCAAGCGCGAATCGCTGGTCAAGTTTCAGGCGATTTCGACGCAGTTCGACAAGATGCGCAAAGCCTACGAAAAAGAAGGCTACAACTCGAAGGCGTACATCAAGGCGCAGGAAGCGATTTCCAGCGAACTGCTGGCAATCCGCTTTACCGCCAAAGTGGTCGAGAAGTTGTGCGACACGTTGCGCGGCCAGGTCGAAGAAGTCCGTCACATCGAACGGCAAATCCTCGACGTCGCTGTCAATAAATGCCGCATGCCGCGCAGTCACTTCATCAAAGTCTTCCCGGGTAATGAAACCAATCTGGATTGGGTCGATGGCGAAGTCAGCGGCAATCATCCGTACAGCGTGATCCTTGGTCGCAATGTGCCAACGGTCAAGGAACTGCAGCAAAAACTGCTTGATCTGCAAGCTCGCGTCGTCCTGCCGCTGCTGGATCTGCGCGCGATCAACCGTCGCATGGCGGCTGGTGAAATGAAGGCCCGCAAGGCCAAGCGCGAGATGACTGAAGCCAACTTGCGACTGGTGATTTCGATCGCGAAAAAGTACACCAACCGCGGGCTGCAATTCCTCGACTTGATCCAGGAAGGCAACATCGGTTTGATGAAGGCGGTCGATAAATTTGAATACCGTCGTGGCTACAAGTTTTCAACGTATGCCACCTGGTGGATTCGCCAGGCAATCACGCGTTCGATTGCCGACCAGGCCCGCACGATCCGGATCCCGGTGCACATGATCGAAACGATCAACAAGATGAACCGTATCTCGCGTCAGATCTTGCAGGAAACAGGTGCCGAGCCGGATCCCGCCACGCTGGCGATCAAGATGGAAATGCCGGAAGAAAAGATCCGCAAGATCATGAAGATCGCCAAAGAGCCGATCTCGATGGAAACGCCGATCGGTGACGACGACGACTCGCATCTGGGTGACTTCATCGAAGACAACAACACGCTGGCACCCGCCGATGCGGCGTTGCATGCGTCGATGCGCGGTGTGGTCAAGGATGTGCTCGACTCGCTGACGCCGCGTGAAGCCAAGGTGTTGCGGATGCGTTTCGGTATCGAGATGTCGACTGATCACACGCTTGAAGAAGTCGGCAAGCAGTTCGATGTGACGCGCGAGCGGATTCGACAGATCGAAGCGAAAGCGTTGCGCAAATTGCGCCATCCGTCGCGTTCCGATCGCCTGAAGAGCTTCCTCGAAGGAAATTAATGATGGCCTTGCGGGACGACCGGGTAGAATCACGGTACAGTTCGTCTCGCAGTGGCTGACCTGATTATTTGTCTGGTTCACTGAGCCAGACGTAACTCGCGGATGCAAATCCGCACGAAAGAAAATGGGCCTCTAGCTCATGCTTGGTTAGAGCAGCGGACTCATAATCCGTTGGTGCCGTGTTCGACTCACGGGAGGCCCACCATATATCATGACTGACAACCAGACTGACTTACAGACTGACGCTGCTCCTGACAGCGAACCCGCCCTCCGCTTTGAGGACTTCGGACTGTCCGCAGAAATCTTGCGTGCCCTGGCTGACCAAGGCTACGCGCATCCGACCCCGATCCAGGCTGCGGCAATTCCGGTCGTACTGCAAGGCCGTGACGTCATGGGTGCAGCGCAAACCGGAACCGGCAAAACTGCCGGTTTTTCTTTGCCCATCATCCAGTTGCTGCTGGCGAACGCCAACAGTAGCGCATCACCCGCGCGCCATCCGGTGCGGGCACTGATCCTGACCCCGACACGCGAACTGGCCGATCAGGTTGCTGAAAACGTCAAAGCCTATTGCCGTCACACGCCATTGCGTTCGACGGTGGTGTTTGGCGGCATGGACATGGCCCCGCAAACGGCTGCCTTGCGCGCCGGTGTCGAAATCGTCATTGCGACACCGGGGCGGTTGCTTGATCACGTTCAGCAAAAAACGCTGAACCTGTCGCAAACCCAGATTCTGGTCATGGACGAAGCGGATCGCATGCTCGACATGGGTTTCTTGCCCGACCTGCAACGCATCATCAACTTGCTGCCGAAGAAGCGCCAGAACCTGATGTTTTCGGCGACCTTCTCCGGCGACATCAAGAAGCTTGCCAGCAGTTTTCTCGACAACCCCGTCACCATCGAAGTCGCCCGCAGCAATCAGACCGCGGACCGCGTCACGCAAGTGGTCTACAAGGTCGATAGCGACGATGCCAAGCGCGACATCGTTGCACACCTGATTCGCGGTCGCCAGCTCAAGCAGGTACTGGTGTTTTCAAACACCAAGATCGGCGCATCACGACTGGCGCGCGAGCTCGAAAAAGGTGGCGTCAAGGCCTCCGCGATTCACGGCGACAAGACCCAGTCCGAACGCATGGCAGCACTCGACGCATTCAAGAGTGGCGAGATCGACGTGCTGGTCGCGACCGATGTTGCCGCCCGTGGCCTCGATATTTCCGACCTTCCTTGCGTGATCAATTACGACTTGCCGTATAACGCCGAAGACTACGTTCACCGTATCGGCCGTACCGGACGCGCCGGTGCGTCCGGTGATGCGATTTCGCTCTACACGATCAAGGACGAGCGGCTACTGCTGGATATCGAAAAGCTGATCAAGCACAAGTTTGTCCCGGCAGAGCTGGTTGGCTATACGCCACCGGTAGAGCGTGCCGAACGGCGGCCGCGACGTGACGCGGAAGTTGCCGTTGCACCAGGTGCCATTTCAGCAGAGGCACTCACGGAGCGGCCAGTGCGTTCGCCACGGCCTTTCCGTGAAGATTCCAGCCACTCGGAATCTGCCCGCGGCGACGCACCGCGCTCGTCCTTCCAGCGCCGCGAAAAAGTTGATCCGTGGTTTTCCAAACCGTACGAGCCTAGCATTGCCGCGCCGGTTGAAACGGTTGGTGCAACCGCGGCAGCAAACAAGAACAAGCCGCGCAGGGCGGTGTTGCTGGGTGGGGTGCCGAAGGGGTAAGACGTTTTTTGGGGTGGACTAACGGGAGCAAAGGACTCTCCGCAAATTCAATGCGGTAGCTCTTTGTTTTCGTTTTGCGCTGTGCTGGTGTTGTCCTCCTCATTCGCGTAGGGTGCAATAACCGCAGGGCATTGCACCGAATGCCTTGGGCGCGGTCGCTAACACCAACATCCGTCGACCATTCGGAATGTCCCTGCCAGCATCGCAGCAGAGTAAGCGCTCCTAACGAACCTAGCGCAATGCCCAGCCGTTAGTACACCTTGTGTGCTACTCCGGTCGAACCGGCGGTTGCGACAGCGCTGGCAAACAAGAATAAGCCGCGCAGGGCGGTGTTGCTGGGCATGGTGCCGAAGGGGGTGCGTAAATTAAAAGTATCTGTAGAGCGATTAAGGGAGGCCGGCCTTCGTCGATAACGACAGTTGCCGTGATGTGATCGTCACATCTGGCAGGTCACGAACGTTACTGGCAGCATTGATCAAGGTCTTTTTTTCATCTGAAGTCAGTTGATCAAGGTCGCCACCTTGAAAATACACCATCGCTTTCAGGCTTTCGCTAGGCTGGAAACTCTGTCCGAACATCGCTTTCGCAGCGGCGAGTCCCTTCGATAGGCTCACCCCTCCATTGATCATCGCTGCGATATCCCGGTAGTCTTTTGCTTCGACTCGTTGAAGGATGACCTTCACTTTGGTTGCCATCAAATCATCCATCGACGCAACTTCCAGGATTCCGTCTTCAGTTAAGTCTGGAGCGGCAACACGACCGAAACCAATGGTGCCGAAGAAGGATATCTTGACCTGCTGATCGGATAGTTCACCGGCTGGCACCAACACGGTAAAAGCGTTGGGCTCATCTTGCAGGGTAATCGCTTGTTGCAAAAAATCAAACGCAAAAAATATCGCTTTTTTATCTAGCGGTTTTTCGGTAAAAAAATCGAAATCAACTGACTGCCGATGCCCGAGTCGTAATGCAATTGCAGTCCCGCCATAAAGAACGAACCCGAGCGCTTGCGTCGGTTGTAACTCGCTCCACAATTGCCGTTGAGCCTCGGGAAGAATAGCCATCCACGGTTTAAAGCGACCCATTATTCAATCCTCCGTTTCGGCATTGCCGGCATCACATCAATCGCCGATATCAGCCCAAGTCGATAATGCCAATAAGCCCAGGATCGTTCAGAGAATTGACCAATCTCGGCGTGTTGCAGGACATCGTGCAGATACGTTTCGCCAATGCGGTTGGCAACGGCTTGAACATCACTGTAATCGCCAATATTCATCACTTGCGCGACCACGCGCTCGGGCATGAGCATTGCCTCGTCTGGCGTTTTCCACCAGATGTACTTGCTGGCATAAGGACGCAGTGCAATCAAGTCAGATTCGGTCATGGAAAGTCGAAGTTCCGTTAAATTAAATTGTTCGTACGTTTATAGCGGCATGGCTGCCCATGTTGTAAAAGATCAGGCCCTGTCGATACACGCTTGATCTCATGATGTTTCTGGCGCAAAGCGCCATTCGTTGAGTCTGCCGGAAACAAGCTGCCCGGACAAGGCTCCTCCACGAACTTGCTGCAACCAAGCAGTTCGATGCCATATACAAACCCACTATCGTATGGCCAAAAAGACCCGAGTTTCTGACCTCCGTAAAGGGCAAGAGGCGCAGCAAACGGCCCACCCAGCTTGATGTCTCTTAGTATTGGCGTCCGCCATGACTCGAGTTAACGCGTTGACCCGCATCCGGCAGCTCCATCGGTCAGGCAGTTGGTTGCACGCCAGATGCCGGCGCACGAATGTGCGCACTATGCGCGACGCAAACATATACGCAGATAGTTCAAACAAGACGCTCCTCTTCATAGAAAAATACAGAAATCCGACAAAATCGGAGAGCAAACTACATTTTTCAGACGTTTCGCCTGCGCGACAAGAACCAATCCACAAAAATTCCGACAAACTCCTTTTGGCTAAAATAGATCACCTTTTGAGTACCGATTCAATGAGCTCCGCGATAACTGCCGCGCGCTGGCAACTGTCCTCGGTCGAGACAAGGAATTCAAGCGCCTGGACGATCGCGTTTAATTACAGTCTGGCCCGAAATGATGTCTACGAGTCGCTCCTACGATGCAATGCCTTCGAGGAAGACATCAAGA
Organism: Actimicrobium sp. CCI2.3; assembly: GCF_035019065.1. Lineage (NCBI taxonomy): Bacteria > Pseudomonadati > Pseudomonadota > Betaproteobacteria > Burkholderiales > Oxalobacteraceae > Actimicrobium > Actimicrobium sp. CCI2.3. The sequence goes on from NZ_JASJWR010000033.1 coordinate 33,883, forward strand.
ATTACAAACTACTATTTCCTGATCCAAACCTTCAACCGCAGCAGCAAACCAGTATGACGATCTCTCGTGTTGAGAATGCCGAACGCATCAAGCCCCAACCCGTTTCCGTCCAGCGCTTATAGTGCAGGTATCAAATTCATCTTCAACGCCAATAAAAGGACCCCACCATGCTGCAAATTCGTAAAAGCACCGACCGCGGCCACGCCAACCACGGCTGGCTGGATTCCCACCACAGCTTCTCGTTTGGCAGCTATCACGACCCGGCCCACATGGGCTTCGGTCCGCTGCGCGTCATCAACGAAGACCGCGTCGATGCCGGTGCCGGCTTTGGCACGCACGGCCATCGCGACATGGAAATCATCAGCTACGTGCTCGATGGCGAACTGGCACACAAGGACAACATCGGCAATGGCAGCGTGATCCGTCCGGGCGATGTGCAACGCATGAGCGCCGGTACAGGTGTCATGCATTCGGAATTCAACCACGCCAAGGATCGCGCGACCCATTTCCTGCAGATCTGGATCGAGCCGGATGTGCAAGGCATCGCACCGGGTTACGAAGAAAAACATTTTGATGACGCAGAAAAGCGCGGCCTTCTGCGCCTGATCGCCAGTCCGGATGGGCGTGACGGCTCGGTCGTCGTGCATCAGAACGCCCGTGTCTACGCAGGCTTGTTTGATGGTGTCGAAAGTGCCAGTCTGTCGCTTGATCCGGAACGCCTCGCCTACGTGCATGTCGCGACCGGGGAGGTTGTCGTCAATGGAATGCGGCTCGAAGCGGGTGATGCGGTGCGTGTGACGGCAGAAGCGCAGCTCAGCCTTGGGGATGCCAAGCAGGCGCATGTGCTGGTGTTTGATTTGCCGAAAGCCTGATCCCGACGTAATGCACGATTCGCAAAACGGTCCACTGATGCGGCCCCGGCGCAGAAGCCCCTAGCTCGTTGGGAAAAAACAGCGCTTTTTGTTAATAGCATTTGGTTGCTTTCCAATAGCTATTTTCAACACTACTTTTGACTTCAGTCGGTAAGCGTAATAACATTGTTCCTACTCTAGGGGGAGTTATGCTTATCGCAATCCGTCGCATTGGAAATTCAAAGGGCATCATCATTCCGACATCAATTCTTTCGCAGCTCGGTCTTGAAACCGAGGCCGACGTCTCAGTCGTTGATGGCGCAATGGTTGTGCGTGTGCCCGCCAGACCAAATCGGTCCGGATGGGCCGATGCGAGCAAGGCCATCGCGCTCGCTGGGGACGATGTGCTTGTGATGCCAGAATATGCCAATGCTGATGACGCATTGCTTTCATGGTGACAGTGGCACGAGGTGATATTTGGCTCGTTAATCTGGATCCGACTGTCGGTAGTGAGATTCAAAAATCTCGGCCCTGTGTCGTCATATCGCCACCAGAAATGCATGACCATTTGCGCACAGCGATCATCGCTCCGATGACAACTGGGAGTCGGTCTGCACCATTTCGCGTTCCTATTACGCACGGCGGGAAAGTCGGTCTGATTTTGCTGGATCAACTTCGGGCCGTAGACAAAACGCGGCTAGTGACTAAATTTGGTGCGGTGGACCAGCAAACATTGGATGTGACATTGAACACGCTGCAAGTAGTCTTTTCCAGTTAAAAGGGACAAACAAAATGGCAACGTTCGCCTACGGCCGCATCAGCACCAAAGAATAGACGGCGGACAATCAGGGGATGTAGGCAGGACAATGACATTCGCTGGAGCTTTTTCGGTGCCGCTACGATGCCTAAACCACATGTCGGTGTCTGGCTTAGACCCCCAAGCCGGCGCTCCCCATTTGATTTGCCCTCGTCCATCGGAATCAACAGCAATTTCCTCGAAACATCACCCGTAAAAATTGATCCTGATTTTGTAGCAGTCCTTGCATCGGCTATTTGTAATAATTAGTCGGCAAAACCTCAGGGGCGGGGTGCTGCTAAGGTAAAATCAGGCAGTTTTCGAGATAACAGTAATGGCTGCTTACCCGCCGCATCTCACGAAAACGACCAACTAGCCAACCGGAAGAGGCGCCGCATGGCCACAAATGCAGCGAAAATCGCTCCGGATTAACAGGCCCTGAAAGGCAATAAATGATTCTAGTAACAGGCGGTGCCGGCTTCATCGGCGCAAATTTCGTCAATGACTGGTTGGCGCAATCCGATGAGCCAATCGTCAACATCGACCTGCTAACCTACGCTGGCAACCGAGAAAACCTCGCTGGCCTAGCCAATGACCCGCGCCATATCTTCATTCACGGCGACATCGGTGACACCGCACTGCTGACCAAACTGCTGACCGAACACCAGCCCCGCGCCATCCTCAACTTCGCCGCCGAAAGCCACGTCGACCGTTCGATTCACGCGCCAGAAGATTTTGTTCAAACCAATGTCGTCGGCACCTTCCGTTTGCTGGAAGCTGTTCGCAACTATTGGTATTTATTGTCGGTGGATAAAAAATCGGAATTTCGTTTTTTGCATGTGTCGACGGACGAAGTCTACGGCTCCCTGTCCAAGGACGAACCGGCCTTCACGGAGACGCATCGTTACGAACCCAACAGTCCGTACTCTGCCAGCAAGGCTGCCAGCGACCATCTTGTCCGCGCCTATCACCACACCTACGGCATGCCGGTCCTGACCACGAATTGCTCGAACAATTACGGCCCGTTCCATTTTCCGGAAAAATTGATCCCGCTGATGATCGTCAATGCACTGGCAGGCAAAGCACTGCCGGTCTATGGCGACGGCCAGCAAATCCGCGACTGGCTGTACGTCAAGGATCACTGCAGCGCGATCCGCCGCGTGCTCGAAGCTGGTCGGGTGGGCGAGGTCTACAACGTTGGCGGCTGGAATGAAAAGCCCAATCTCGACATCGTCCATACCGTCTGCGCGCTGCTCGACGAACTGCGCGGCCGTCCTGACGGCAAACGCTACGCCGAACAAATTACCTACGTCACCGATCGTCCCGGCCACGATCGCCGCTACGCGATTGACGCCAGCAAGATCGAACGCGAACTGGGCTGGAAGCCAGCCGAAACCTTTGACACCGGCATCCGCAAGACAGTCGCGTGGTACCTCGCCAATCAGGAATGGGTTGCCAACGTCCAATCCGGCAGCTACCGGGAATGGGTAGAAAAGAACTACGTCGAGCGCGCCGCATGAAGATCCTGCTGTTGGGCAAAGGCGGGCAAGTTGGCTGGGAATTGCAGCGCAGCCTAGCGCCGCTGGGCGAACTGGTCGCGGTGGATTTCGACAGTACCGATTATTGTGGCGACTTCACGAACCTGGACGGCCTCGCCGAAACCATCCGTGCGATTGCCCCCGACATCATCGTCAATGCCGCCGCCCACACCGCCGTCGACAAAGCCGAAAGCGAGCCCGAGCTGGCGCGCACCATCAATGCGTTGGCCCCGGTCATGCTGGCAAAGGAAGCCCAACAACTCGGTGCCTGGCTCGTCCATTACTCGACCGACTACGTGTTCGATGGAAGTGGCAACGAGCCGTGGATTGAAACCAGTCCCACCGGACCATTGAGTGTCTACGGCCAGACCAAGCTCGAAGGTGAAGACGCAATCCGTGCCTCTGGCTGCAAGCATCTGATCTTTCGCACCAGCTGGGTGTACGCAGCGCGCGGTGGCAACTTTGCCAAGACCATGCTGCGTCTGGCCAAAGAGCGCGATCGCCTCACTGTCATCGATGACCAGATTGGCGCACCGACCGGTGCCGACTTGCTCGCGGATGTCACCGCACACGCCATCCGCACCGCCTTGCAGCGTTCCGACGTCAGCGGCTTGTATCATCTGGTGGCCGGTGGTCAGACCAACTGGCACGGCTACGCCAGCTTTGTAATTGACTTCGCGCGTCAGGCGGGCGTTGCCATCAAGGTTGCACAAGAGGCGATCTTGCCGGTGCCGACCAGCGCGTTTCCGACGCCCGCCACGCGCCCCAATAACTCGCTCCTCAACACCAACAAGCTGCAGCAGACCTTCAGCCTGACCTTGCCGCACTGGCAAACTGGTGTTGCGCGCATGCTCACCGAAATTCTCTAGGCCACCATGACACAACGCAAAGGCATCATCCTCGCTGGCGGTTCCGGCACCCGTTTGTATCCGGTGACCAAAGTCGTCTCCAAGCAATTGCTGCCTATCTACGACAAGCCGATGATTTATTACCCGCTCAGCACCCTGATGCTGGCAGGTATCCGCGACATCCTGATCATCTCGACACCGCAAGACACGCCACGCTTCGAGCAATTGCTCGGCGACGGCAGCGCCTGGGGCCTCAATCTTCAGTATGCGGTGCAGCCGAGTCCGGATGGTCTCGCGCAAGCCTTCATCATCGGCAAGGACTTCATCGGCGATGCGCCTAGCGCACTGGTCCTTGGCGACAACATTTTTTACGGCCACGACTTGCACAAGCAGCTGGAGCAAGCCGATGCCCGCACCAGCGGCGCGACCGTCTTCGCGTATCACGTCCAGGATCCCGAGCGCTATGGCGTCGTTGATTTCGATGCGCAAGGGCATGCCACCAGCCTCGAAGAAAAGCCCGCTAATCCAAAAAGCAATTACGCCGTCACCGGCCTGTACTTTTATGACAATCAGGTCGCCAGTATTGCGGCAGACCTGAAGCCGTCGGCGCGTGGCGAGCTGGAAATCACCGACCTCAACCGCGTCTATCTCGAGCGCAAGCAGCTCGATGTCGAAATCATGGGGCGGGGCTATGCGTGGCTGGATACCGGCACCCATGAAAGCTTGATCGAGGCTAGCAACTTCATTCAGACCATTGAGCATCGGCAGGGCCTCAAAGTATGCTGCCCGGAAGAGATCGCCTATCACAAGGGATTCATCGACGCGGCACAACTGGAAAAGCTGGCGCAGCCGCTGGCAAAAAATGGCTACGGCCAGTATTTGCTGCGCTTGTTGAAAGAAGGGACCATCCGTTGAACATCATCGCAACCAGCATTCCCGACGTCCTGATCATCGAACCCAAGGTGTTCGGTGACGAGCGCGGCTTCTTTTTTGAGAGCTTCAATAGCCGCCAGTTCAACGAGGCGGTGGGACGTGACGTGCAATTCGTCCAGGACAACCATTCGCGTTCGGCGAAGAATGTCTTGCGCGGATTGCATTACCAGATCCAGCAGCCACAGGGCAAGCTGGTGCGGGCGGTGCAAGGTACGGTCTTTGACGTCGCGGTCGATATCCGCAAAAGCTCACCGACCTTCGGGCAGCATGTTGGCGTTGAATTGTCGGCGGAGAATAAACGCATGCTGTGGATTCCGGAAGGCTTTGCGCATGGCTTTGTGGTGCTGTCGGAGACGGCGGAGTTTCTTTACAAGACGACTGATTATTGGGCACCGGAGTTTGAGCGGAGTATTGCGTGGAATGATCCAACGATCGGCATTGAATGGCCAATTGAAGGTGTGCCGGCTTTGTCCGCAAAAGACCAGCAAGGAAGGTTGTTAGACGAACACTCTTTCAAATAATAGCGCTCCTTATATTCTTTGATCGACGCAATTCAATAGAGGGATCAAAAAAATAGTTTTTATTTGAAGAATATTTTTTTCCTGAAATTTATCGAGATTGATGAGATTTTCACATGTTGTTACCTTAGTCTAGTGGCTGACATTAATTAGGTCGAAATTACTATAAAAATTGTATCGATTGTTTAGAAATTAATATGTGGAAGCCGTTAAATATTTTTATATTTTATAAGAGGCATCGATTATTACAGATACTAAAAATTTAAGTCTTGCTAAAATATTAAATTATTAAGAAAAATAAATTTCTTATTTCTTAACGTTAGATCATTTTTAGTATAAATAATAATTATGCTATTCTTAAACAAAAAGCCTAAAAATTTAACGTTAAATTATTAACTTAATTTTAGTATTTAATGCTTTTTAGTAGGCTTGTCTTTTATGAGAACGCTGATTAATGATATTTGAACGACTGGATTAAAATTGAATAATTTAATATGTGCATTTGATGACGTTACCAAAAGCTTAGTTAGAAACCAGCTTTTCTTCATGTTGGGATGGCAGGACGTCAAGCAGCGATACAAAAGATCAAAAGTAGGACCTTTTTGGCTCACCATAAGTATGGGAGTAATGATTCTTACAATTGGGTTGGTTTTTGGACGTATTTTTAAAACACCAATTACAGAATTTCTCCCTTTTTTGACTTTGGGGTTAATGCTATGGGGATTCATATTTAGTTGTATTACCGAGGGTTGTACATCATTCATTTCCTCAGCAGCCATTATTAAACAATTATCAGTACCTTTGCCAATTCATGTCTTTAGAGTCATCTGGCGTAACGGAGTAATTTTAGGACATAATTTAATAATTCTTCCACTTGTCTATGGAATTTTTATGAAGCCTGTATATCCTATTGCTTTACTTAGTTTGCTAGGAATACTTTTGCTAGTGTTAAATGTAACGTGGATGGCACTATTGCTTGGGGTAATGAGTTCTCGATTTCGCGATATTCCCCAATTAGTCCAAAATTTATTCCAAGTTATTTTTTACTTAACGCCAATTATTTGGATGCCACACTTATTACCAGCTAGAGCTAGCACCTTGATGTTGGATTGGAATCCCTTTTATCACATGTTAGAAATTGTTCGCTCGCCCTTACTTGGGATAGCTCCGAGCGCCACTAGCTGGTTAGTTAGCATAGCCATTGCGATCATTGGTTGGCTTGTTTCTTTGTCAGTCTACGGTATTTGCAGAAATAAAATCGCCTATTGGCTATAAGAGTAAAAATAAAATGGCAAATATAAAACTAGAAAATGCTTCTGTAGAGTTTGAAATCTATGAGGCTCAAAGTAGATCATTGAAACAACACCTTATTAAATCCGTAACTGGAGGGAGGGTGGACTCTAATACAAATCAGCGAGTGGTCGTAAAGTCGCTTTTTAACGTTACTTTTTCAATCCAAAGTGGTGAAAGGGTTGCACTAATAGGCCCTAATGGAGCAGGAAAAAGTACTTTGCTTAGAGTCTTGGCAGGTGTTTATATCCCATCTGCTGGTGAAGCTGTCATTAATGGACGAATATCTTCGTTAATTGATATATCACTTGGTATGGATCATGAATCGACTGGGCGTGAAAATATTTTTATACGCGGTGCTTTACTTGGTCAAAATAAAAAAGAAATCAAACAGAATATAGATGAAGTAATTGAGTTCTCTGAATTAGGACAGTTTATTGATCTTCCTATACGAACTTATTCAAGCGGCATGAACATGCGCTTGGCATTTGCTATTTCCACAGTTTTACAGCCCGAAATCCTTTTGATGGATGAATGGTTATCAGTAGGTGACGAGCAATTTAATAAAAAAGCGGAAGCAAGAATGAGTTCTTTGGTTCAGAAAGCCGAAATTTTGATTTTGGCTAGTCACTCATTTGAATTAATTAGAAAAACATGCAATAGGGCATTGCTTTTAATGCACGGCTCCATAGTATTTGATGGCGGAGTTGAAGATGCCATTAATTTATACCATCAGATTTGAAATAATCGAAAAAAATGAAAAACATTTTATCAAAAAAGACAGTAGCTGTTATTATTCCATTTTATAATGGAGCCAGCTTTATTGAGCGTGCACTAATTAGCGTTATGTCGCAAACGATTTCCGCCGACGAGATTATTGTAGTTAATGACGGCTCTAGAGCGGAAGAACAAGAAAGTCTTTATCAGTTACAAGACAAATACCATTTTAAAATTATAGATAAAGAAAATGGCGGCCAAGGATCTGCGCGTAACATCGGTGTTGCGGCTTGCAATAGTGAATATATTTCTTTCCTTGATCAAGATGACTTTTACCTTGATTATCACATTGAAATATTACTTGAAGGTATACCGTTGAACGACAATCGACTTGGTTTCGTTTATGGTGATCTGCACGAGGCTGATGGCGAGGGCAATATAGTGCGCACAAGTATGGTAAAAGATCATTCTGTGCATCCTAAACGATCAATCTTTGACTTACTGCGCAATGACATGTTTGTTCTACCTTCGGCTTCGCTCATCAGCGTAAAAGCATTCAATGCGATTGGTGGCTTTGATACTCAATTTACTGGCTACGAAGATGACGACTTGTTCATGAGACTTTTTAGAAAAGGATATAGTAATTATTTCGTCGATAAACCAGTAACTGTTTGGTGTATTCACATGGCAAGTACATCTTATGGAATTAAAATGATTCGTAGTCGGTATCGGTATTTTGAGAAGCTTATTCCAATGTTTCCGAATGAGGTAGAAAGAGTTCGTTACTATTTTCGAGATTGTCTGATGCCTCGCTTCGGAAATCTGTTCATTTTGGATGCTGTTAAAGCCGTAAGGGTTAATTCTGAGCATCGAGATGAAATTAATTCTATTTTGATTAAATATTCAAAAAGGGTTGCTGAAGACCGCTTCGTTTCAATAAGAGTTAAAATTAAGTTATGGATACTGATTATATTACTAACAAAAATGCCTTATTGGGTGATCAAATTGTTGATTAAAGTGAGGCGTTTACCGTTTTTGAATAGAATTATTCGGCTTTAATTCTACATAAGAAGTACTTTGAACTAAGGATGAAATAATTGTATATATTGGAAAGTTTTTTATTACGGTTTTAATTTTGCTGTTTTGATGGAGCGAACATCCAGTTTTTCATAAATTTGTAACGGAGTCCGCTACGAAAAAAAGATTGCCATTGGATTTCCGCCTTTAATACAACATCTCTAAAAGTATTTGGAGCGATTGCGCTATATAAGTTTTAATCCAAAAATTTACTGCTCCAAATTTTTCTTTATCAATGACCTCAACAAGAAATTATTTCTGTTTCTTAGAATAAAATATCACATGTAATATTTATTTAGTAGTTATTCTAAGGCTACAAATAATTACTATGAAATTTGTGCGCTATTTTTCAATATCACTTGATACTGATAAATTTGTCCTGAAATTCTACGTATTGCCGATGTCGTAATACTCATATTTACCAATTCAGATTGGATTTGAACGATTGCACCAACGAACTTAAATGTGCTGCGATTGGTAGTCACCCCATGATATTTGTCGACCCCAGTTATCCTCCTTCTGAAAAAGGCCGCATTTGCGAGCAGAGTTATTTCGAATCACTCTAAAACTAGAGATCAATCTCCTTGTGACTCTCGCACATTATTATTTAATGCCATGAATTCTGAAAAACTTGCATTGGTACTTCCCCACTTACATTTATAAAATAAGAAATAATATTTTGCTAGATGCTAAAAAATCTTTAATTCTGGTAAATCTACACTAGTACTCAAGGTAAATTGGGAGGTGTAGTCCAAGCAAATTTGGAATCACGTTATTACAGTTTTCTTAATTCTAGGAAGTCGTAGTCATTATTTGATCAATGATAAGAACGTTGATACATTATTGCGAGAATTTTGCATTATATTATGCTGGATAATGTAAGTTTGAATCGGCGTAGAGCACCATAAATAGAATCGATATTTTTTAATCTCAGCAAGGTCTTAGAATTTCAGTCACGATCAAATTTTTTTAAAACGACTTGTAAATATTGCCAAAAATATTGTCATTGAACACTAAAAATATATTCGCAATTATCATTACATACAATCCGGACCTAAAAACCCTAGGTGAACTGGTTGAACGTCTTCGTCCGCAGGTTGGGCATGTTCTTATTGTGGATAATGGTTCAGATATTGATATTCAGACTTGGCAATGTGGTGCTCAAGATCTGCAGTACGTTGAAATTCTGAAGTTGGGCCAAAATCTGGGGATTGCTGTTGGCCATAACAAAGGGATTCAAGCAGCTAAAAGAACTAACGCTCGCTACGTGCTACTGATGGATCAAGATAGCGTTCCCGAGCACAATATGGTCAAGGAATTGCTGTCAAAATTAGTGTCACTTCCTAATGTTGCCGCAGTGGGGGCGCGATATTTACTCGACAGGCCCACTCAAGTTTCACCCTTCGTTCGAACCAGGGGATTGTCCAGAGACCGATTGCTCTGTGGCGCAGGAACGGATGCCGTGCAGGTCGATTTCCTTATTTCATCAGGCTGTCTGATTTCCATTGCAACACTCGATATTGTCGGCGAAATGCGCGAAGATCTTTTTATTGATTATGTTGATGTGGAATGGGGTTTGCGTGCAAATCATTGTGGATTAAACAGTTACGGTGTCTGTTCGGCCGCGATGCGACATAGTCTTGGGGACGCTCCCCAAACGGTATTTGGAAAGTCGATTGGTACACACAGCCCGTTACGTCATTATTATTATGTAAGAAATGCGTTGCTTTTATATCGTGAATCGTGGATTCCATTTAATTGGAAGGTTGCGGACGGATGGCGTCTGTGCCTGAGAGCTATTGTTTATATGTTGTTTTCAAAACCTCATCGAGCCAACTTTCGGATGATTCCCCTTGCGATATTACATGGGTTGTCAGGGCGATCCGGAAAAATGTCTGATGATTAATTCTGGTGATATGTAAATGCAGCCTCTAAAAAAAGTATATGATTTTATTTTATAGTTATTTGTTTTTCGTAATTATTCGGATTATGGGCGATGCATATTTCTTTTCATTACGAACGATTAGCTCGGGGCCTAGGGGAAGCCTGCGAGTACGGGGCGTGTGCGCAGATACCGTGTGGGTAATTGCTTGAGCGGTCAGGTACGAACTAACTGGCCCAAAGTCGCCGTGATCATCGTCAACTGGAATGGTGCCGCGTTCCTCGAACGCTGTGTGCACGCATTGCTCAATCAGACCGTCGCACCCCACGAAATCATCGTGCTCGACAACGCGAGTTCAGATGAGTCCAATGAAATCATTGAGCGCTTTGCGTCGGTACGTCTGATCCGTTCTGCTCAGAATACTGGTTTTGCGCGTGGCAACAACCTTGCCATCCTTTCTGCCGATGTGGCATCTGAATGGATTGCCCTGCTCAACCCCGACGCCTTCGCCGACCCCGTCTGGCTGGAGTCGTTGCTGCTCGCCACCGAGCGTCGCCCCGAATTCAGTGCATTTGGCAGCAAATTAGTTAACGGTCGTAATCCTTTGCTGCTTGATGGCATCGGTGATGCCTATCATCCGAGCGGACGGGTCTGGCGCAACGGACATGGTGTCGCAGTTTCTGGCGTTGACGATCAGGAATGCGAAATTTTTTCAGCGTGTGCAGCTGCTTGCCTGTATCGACGTGATGCTATTGATGCGCTAGGCGGTTTTGACGAGGACTATTTCTGTTATGTCGAAGACGTTGATCTCGGATTTCGTCTTCGGCTCGCAGGACACCGATGCCTGTACGTCCCGCAATCGGTCGTATTGCACCTCGGCTCAGCTACTACCGGCGGGCAGGATAGCGATTTTGCGGTTTATCATGGGCATCGAAATTTGGTCTGGACGTTCATCAAAAACATGCCGGGTGCCTTGTTTTGGTTATTGTTACCGCTGCATCTGCTGCTCAATGTCGCGAGCATCCTGTTGTTCAGTCTGCGTGGTCGGGGTGCGTTGATCTTGCGTGCCAAGTACCACGCTTTACTGGGCGTGCGCGGAATGTGGCGCAAGCGCCGGCACATTCAACGCAATCGGGTCGCTTCGCTCGCACAAATCTGGCACCTGCTGGATAAGCGCTGGCCCACCAAAGGCCACGGCCATAAAAAATCATGACAGCCACCATTTCGACCATCATCGTCAATTACAACGCCGGTGCCTATCTGCGCGCGTGTATCGATTCGCTACTCGCTTGTCCGCTGGAGATCGACATCATCGTCGTCGACAATGCCTCGGCCGATGATAGTCTGGCTGCGCTGGAGGGACTGCCGCACGTGCAGATCATACGCAACGAGCGCAACCTCGGCTTCGCGGCAGCCTGCAACATTGGTGCACGGACGGCAGTGGCTCCTTACCTCTTGTTTCTGAACCCTGATTGTTATTTCGTACCAGGAACGTTGTCGATACTGCTGGATGCATTGCGCGCAGATGGCCAGGCCGGGATGGTAGGTGGCTTGCTGATCAATTCTGACGGCAGCGAACAACCAGGCGGTCGACGCGCCATTCCGACGCCATGGCGTTCCTTCGTTCGCGCTTTCGGCTTGAACCGTTTCGCCGATCGCTGGCCAAAGCTGTTTTTTGACTTTCATTTGCACAAGCAGCCGCTACCGGCTCGCCCGGTGGAAGTGGAGGCTATTTCCGGTGCTTGCATGCTGGTCAGCCGCGAAGCAGTACAGCAGGTCGGCCTGTGGGATGACGCCTATTTTTTGCATTGTGAGGATCTCGATTGGTGCATGCGCTTTCGCCAGAAGGGCTGGAAGATTCTTTTTGTTCCAACAGCAAAAATGAGTCATGCGCTTGGCGTATGTAGCAGTAGTCGTCCCCTCTTTGTCGAATGGCACAAGCACAAAGGCATGATGCGTTTCTATCGTAAATTTTTTCGGCATCAGTACCCGTTCTTGCTCATGGGACTGGTAGCCGTCGGCGTCTGGTTGCGATTCGCACTGGTTGCCGCGAGTCATTTATTTAAACGAATGTGCCGTTCTTTGAAAGCGGACCATGGCTGATTGGCAAATTAATGATGCTGTTGGTCTGTTCGGTGCGACCAGTCTCGTGGGTGCGTGCCTGTTGCCGCTGCTGAAACAAAGCGCCATCCCGGTTAGGGCCTATACCAGGCAAGCAGCGAGACCGGCCGAAGAGGGAATTGAGTGGCAGCAACTTCAGTCTGCATCATCGTTGCAACGTTACCGTGAGGGTGATAGTGAGATACCACTCTGGATTTGTGCAGCGCCGATCTGGGTCCTCCCTGATTATTTTGATTTACTTGTTTCATACGGGGTGCGGCGGATCGTCGTAGTGTCCTCAACGAGCCGTTTCACGAAAAATACGTCGACGGATCGTCATGACCAGGCAGTCGCACACCGACTGGCACAGGCGGAGGAAAGCGTGCAGCAATGGGCACAATGCAATCAGGTGGAGTGGATCATCTTGCGTCCAACATTGATTTACGGCTTGAACCGGGACAAAAATATTGCTGAAATTGCTCGCTTTATTCGCCGGTTTGCATTTTTTCCTGTATTTGGACAAGCGCAAGGACTGCGTCAGCCATTACATGTCGCTGATTTAGCGAAAGCTTGTTTGTTGGCATTGGGCACAAAGGGTGTCACCAATCGCCCCTACGATATTTCGGGCGGAGAAACTTTGACATATCGCGCGATGGTGAGGCGCATTTTTTTAAGGATGGACAGGACGCCGCGTTTAATCACCATTCCGCTTTGGATGTTTAGTGCTGCGCTGTATCTTCTCAATCGGATTCCACGCTATCAAAACTGGTCAGTCGGAATGGCAGAGAGAATGAATCAGGATATGGTTTTTGATAATAGTGATGCCATACGGGACTTTGGATTTTCACCACGAAATTTTTTAATTTCAGACAAAGGGATGAGCGATGTCGGAGACAATTTATCCTGGTGACCGTGACAGTTATGAAATATCTGGTGTGATGAGAAATAAACCGATGTGCTCGACTTCTTTGAGTGGACGGTAAGCTTGGTTTAGTTTTGGAAAAAGTGCTTCAAACATTCCGCTTAGTACAGAAATGCGACTTATCGAGATTGATGCTATCTGTTTTTGCGATATCCTCGTCAGTACTTTTTAATGCCGTTATTTGATGATTTATTTATTCATGAAAAGAGTATCTGACTTCGGTTTGTCTATATTTGCATTATTTGTTTTTCTATTTCCTGCCCTTTTCCTGGCGGGTTTTATAAAAGCAACATCAACTGGTCCCATTTTTTACTGGTCCGATCGCGTCGGCCGCCACAACAAAATCTTCCGCATGCCAAAATTCCGCACCATGCGGGTGGGCACGCCCGCAGTCGCGACTCACCTGCTGACTGATCCCGATCAATTTCTGACGCCCATTGGTTCCTTCTTGCGCAAGTCCAGTCTCGATGAATTACCCCAGCTGTGGAGTATCCTTGTCGGCGACATGAGTTTTGTCGGCCCCCGTCCGGCCTTGTTCAATCAACTTGACCTCATCGCGTTACGGACCGAGCAGGGCGTCGACAAGATAGTGCCGGGGCTAACGGGCTGGGCACAGATTAACGGACGGGATGAATTACCCATTCCTGAAAAAGTGATGCTCGACAAGTTTTATCTGACTCATCAATCATTCCAGTTTGACCTGATGATTATTTTTCGGACTTTTTTGAAAGTAATTTGCAAAGATGGTGTTACGCATTGATGAAACTGCTAGCCTGAATCTCGAAACGGGTGTGATCGTTATTTAGTCGAACCAAATACTTTTTGCAGGTCAATGCTTGCTGTCAATTTTCCGGGTTGCTCTCCATGATGAAGCTGTCTGATTTCTCTCGTCTGAAAAAAAAAATCCTGTTCGTTCTGGTCGATTTATTGTGTTTGCCGCTGACCTTTTGTCTGGCGATCTGGCTGCGCTACGATAGTTTTTCGATGGCAGTGGTGCAGCCTTATCTTTGGCTGATCGTGCTCGCCCCCCTTGTTTCTGTCCCGATTTTCATCAAGCTAGGTCTCTACCGTGCCGTGATCCGCTTCATCGACCATCGCATCATGTATGCCGTGGCCGTTGGCGTGACGCTCTCGGTGATTATTTTGATCATGCTGGTGGTGTTCACAACCGGTATGAACGGCATCTCACGCGGCGTGTTTGGCATCTACTGGATTGCTACGATCATGTACGTTGCCGCTGTACGTTTTTTGGCGCGAAGCTATTTTGTGCTGGTCAGTGGTGTTGCTGGCGGCTTGCGAGTCGCAATTTATGGCGCTGGATCGGCTGGCAACCAGTTGGCAATTGCGTTGGCGAATTCAAACGAATATCGTCCCGTCGCATTCATCGACGACAAAAAAGAACTGCAAGGTTCGACGGTCGCCGGGATTCGCGTCTATGCGCCAGAATCGTTGCCAGGATTGGTCGCTGATAAGGAAATCACGAAGATATTGTTGGCGATGCCCTCCCTGTCAAAGGGCAATCAGCGCCGTATCCTTGACAAACTGGAACCGCTGAAAATAAAGACGCTGGTGACGCCTCCGTTCAAAAGCCTGATTAGCGGCCTCGCCCAGGTGCAGGATGTGCGCGAAATCGAAATCGAGGATTTGCTCGGTCGTGACGCCGTCGAGCCCATGCAGGAACTCATGGCGAAATGCATCACCGATAAGTCCGTCATGGTCACCGGCGCGGGGGGCACGATCGGGTCCGAGTTGTGTCGCCAGATTCTCAGGCAGCAGCCTTCACGGCTGATTTTGTTCGAGCTTTCCGAGTTCGCGTTGTACACCATTGAGCAGGAATTGAACGCGATCAAGAAATCACTGGGGAGTGGTGTTGAGGTGATTCCCTTTCTGGGGTCGGTGCTTGACGCTGCCAAGTCCCTGCAGATAATGCGCACTTACGGTGTGCAGACCGTGTATCACGCTGCTGCCTATAAACATGTGCCGCTGGTCGAGCACAATCCGATCGAGGGCATCCGCAACAATGTGTTCGGTACCTTGCACCTCGCGCGCACGGCGATGGCTGCGGGCGTGTCGCATTTTGTGTTGATTTCTACTGATAAGGCAGTGCGTCCGACCAATGTCATGGGCGCGACCAAGCGACTGGCTGAGCTGATCCTGCAGGCATTTTCTCGCACGCAAGACAAGACGCGATTTTGCATGGTGCGCTTTGGTAACGTGCTGGGTTCGTCCGGGTCGGTGGTGCCGCTATTCCGTCGGCAAATTCTGCATGGCGGACCCGTGACCATTACGCATCCTGATATCACCCGCTATTTCATGACCATTACCGAAGCTGCGCAACTGGTGCTGCAGGCCGGTGCCATCGGCGAGGGTGGGGATGTATTCGTGCTCGACATGGGTGATCCTGTGAAAATCGTGGACCTGGCCAAGCGTATGGTGCATCTGAGCGGGCTCGAAGTACGTAGCGAAGACGCACCCGGCGGGACGATTCAGATTGAGTTTGTCGGGTTGCGCCCTGGTGAAAAGCTGTATGAGGAATTACTGATCAACGATAACGTGATCGGGACCGGCCATCCATTGATCATGCGGGCACAAGAGGCCGAGTTGCCATGGGCTGAGTTGCAGGTGGCACTGACCAGGCTCGACACCGCCTGCATGCAATGTGATCACGAAGCCGTGCGCGCGCTGCTGCTGCAGATCGTGCGTGAATATGCGCCGCAGTGCGGCATTGTTGATTTCGTGTGGAGTGCGCAGAATAAGGTTGAGCGGAAGATTCGTGCGGTGAAATAGAGCGAGCCGCTGGCAGGGTGGGAACAAGATGCGGGGCCGTGCGCTGCTTGGCGATGATCACGTGCATCCATGACCACGTGCCGCAGTCAGATCATTCTGTGCAATGCCCTGCGGTTATTGCACCCTACCATTTAACAGGCAAACCGATTTCATATTCTTTAAACAATTGACACTTCTCCATCCTGTCCCGGCTACAATCTTCCTTCTCGGAAATTACTGCTTGCGATCATGATGCCGTCCACACTCTCGATACCCAACGCCCGCTTCACGCATTCCTCGCCTGAGGCGGATGACGCTGGCAAGCCTGGCTTGCGACACAGTGACGCGCTGGCATTGTTGTCTCAGCAGGGCTTGACCGACGTGATCGCGCTCGCGCTAGCAGTGACGGGTGCCGCAACTGCACAGTTGCTCTTGCAGCAAGATGATGTGCCGCCCGAAATGCCACCGGCTCTGTTCCTTATTGCCACGGAGTTGCTGCTCGATGCCGACGGCCAGCCAACCGGTCACTTGGTAATTTTCGATCACGTTGAGAGACAACTGTCTGCCTCGCAACAAGCTAACTTCGCCGCGCTAGCCCGCCAGGTTAGCCAACACATCACGTCCCGGCGTGCCGTTCTTCTGCTCGAAGCGTCCTTGCAACGTCTCGAAATCATCAGCTCTACTGACGCCCTGACCGGTCTGCAAAACCGCCGCTCGTTCGAGCAGCGCATCCGCCAGGAGTTTGCGCGGGCGCGACGCTATGACCTGGCGTTGTCGTTCCTGATGCTGGATGTGGATTTTTTCAAGCATTTCAATGATCTGCACGGCCATCAGGCCGGCGACCGGATGTTGTACCGGGTGGCGCAGACACTGCGTCAGAATCTGCGCGGGCAGGATACGCTGGCGCGTTTTGGCGGCGAAGAATTTGTCGTTGTCCTGCCCAATACCGGGCGCAATGGTGCACTGGTGCTGGCCGAACGGTACCGGCTTGCCATCGAGTCGCTGGGTGTGGCTGAAGTCACCGTCAGCATTGGCGTGGCGACGCTGGAGGCGACGATGCAGGGGCCGGATGAGTTGGTCAACGCGGCTGATCGCGCGTTGTATCGTGCCAAGGGCAGCGGTCGCAACAAGGTGGTCGAAGCACCGTTGAACTAGCCTGTCCTTACCTTGCTGTCAGCAATGCGGGCAACGCTCTCCCGCCACGAAATCTGCCGATAATTGTTCGCGCGGTGACACCTGCGCGGTACACGCCGGGCATTGCACCGGCAGAGACGGTGCCAGTTGCGCATTGAGCGCCGTACGCTGGTCGAACACAAAGCAATCGCCGTGGTAATGCGCGCCGCCGACTTCCTCGAAATATTTCAGAATACCGCCATCGAGCTGGTAGACGCTGTCAAAGCCAACTTCCTGCATGTGGATCGCGGCTTTTTCGCAGCGGATGCCGCCGGTGCAAAAGGTCACGATGGTTTTGCCGGCCAGGGCGTCGCGGTGGCTGGCAACGACCTCGGGAAATTCGCTGAACTTGTCGATGCGGTAGTCGATAGTCTGGTCGAAGGTGCCGACATCGACTTCAAAGGCATTGCGGGTGTCGAGCATCACCACTGGTTTGCCGCTGTCGTCATGGCCCTGATCGAGCCAGCGTTTCAAGGTGGCGGGCACGACGGATGGGGCGCGGCCTTTTTCTGGCTGGATCAGCGGCATTTTCATCGTGATGATCTCGGCCTTGAGCTTGACCAGCATTTTGTGGAACGGTTGTTCCGCTGACGCGCTTTCCTTGATCTCGATATCGGCAAACCGCACATCGGCGCGCAGCCAGAGTACGAAGGTGTCAATCGCTGCGCGCGTACCGGCCAAAAACAGGTTGATGCCCTCGGGCGTGAGCAGGATGGTGCCTTTGAGTGCCAGCGCATTGCATTGATCGAGGAAGCGCGGCTTGTCGGCAATGGTGTCGGCGATGCTGATGAATTTGTAGGCAGCGATGTTGATGATGGAAGAAGGCATGGCGGGAAGGCGACGGGATGGTAAGGTCGTCATTATAAATGCTGGTGTTGGGGGGTGGCGGCCATACACTCGTTCGATCGTCCGCCGGAATCAACTCGTAGGGTGCAATAACCAAAGGGCATTGCACCGAGTGCCTTGTTTGCGATCATTAAAAAGCTCTGCACTTTGCGACGCCCAAACCGGGAGCGGATCAACAACAGAATCGGCTGCCGTACGTGGTGCACGCGGTGCAATGCCCTTCGGTTATTGCACCCACCATGCTTGCTGGACTTCTCTACGCTTTCCACGGATTAATTACGGTCACGCCTGCTGCCTCAAAAGGGGCCGTATCACGTGACGCCACGATGAATCCCCTCGAGGCTGCGATCGCAGCAATGTAGCCGTCTGGAGTTGGAAATCCTCGTCCGGCGAGCTTGGCTGTGACGGCCAGTTCTGCATAGCGCCGCGCTGCATCGGTGTCAAATGGCAAAATCCGATCCCTGAATAGTCCCATTAAGCTGTCAAGTGTCTGTCCCAACATGTTTTTGCGCTTGCCAGCTGGCAGGGCTCCGATGCCGAATAGCAGTTCGGCCAGCGTCACGCTGGACAAATACAGCGTTTCGGCGGCTTGATTATTGAGCCAGGCTCGCACGACCGGGTGCGGCTCGGGTTTCATCGCCTCGGAAACGACGTTGGTATCGAGAACGATCATTCAAACTTCAGCGGCTCGGCCGGTGCTTTGTTTCTCACTTGCTCGAAGACCTCAAAATCCTCGTTCGTCAGGCCGATCTTGCGACTCATTGCTGCAAGGGCGTCACCCAGGCAAACGCGCGCCTCTGGTTTGACTGCGAGCGCCAAGATCTCACGGACTTCGGCCTCGGTGCTGTGCCCATGTTGCGCTGCGCGTGCCCGCAGCGCGCGATGCACGTCGTCGGGCAGATTTCGTACTGTCAGCATCGCCATCGCATCACCTTATAAATTGCACTCGATGAAGTCATCATAGCGAGATGAATGCATCGTCGCAAGAGGCGGCGCCACGTCGGAAAACAGGTGTTGTCCGACACGCTGTACTGCCGCACCAATGCGCAAAATACACCGCGCGCACCCCTGTCATGGCAAGAAAAATTCTGCCTGTTTGTGCTTGCCACCCCTGTTACATAGTCATTTCGGTGCAATGCCCTTCGCATATTGCGCCCCACCTCTTGCCAGAAGTGACGCGCGCCAGTAATCACGGCAACGTGCGCGGCACCACCAGGTTGGGTTGTGTAATCGTCAGGTCCCATTGCGACATCGTGGTTTCCAGCGAGACCAGCGCGATCGGGGCTTCGGTCAGAATCAGACTATCCAGACGCGCCTGCGCTGCTTCGCGCTTGCTGCGATCACTGATGTGGGACATGGCGTCGTGCATTACCGCCAGAATCATGTCGCGCTGTAACGCAGGGTTCGTCAGGTGCGTGGCGGCCGTCTCGAAGACCGACTCTGCCTCCATCACTTGCAGCACGCCGCGCCGTAAGGCCGGCTCCAGCTGCGGGTTGCCAAGATGCGATGCCCAGGTCTCGAGCAATAGCTGGCGCGCCTTGTCTGCCGGATATTCCGGCAACGATCTCTGTTGCCAGGCAACCCAGTAGCGGACTGCCAGAGCGAGGTTGGCCGGGTCCGTGTCGACAAGCATGTTGACCGTGTTCATCAGGACCTTGACCTTGATGCGGACGGTTGCGTCATCGAAGCGGTCATCAATGACTTTGAGCAGTCGTTGTTCCTGCTCGACGCGATCTGGCGGGGAGGGCTGCCGGGAGTGCAGCTCGGCGAAATGTGTCAGTGCCTGCGCGATGACATGCATGCAGGCGTGCTGCAGATATCCCTCGACGCTGTCCCGTGCACCGGTGCGTTGGGATCGGGGCGGGAGCGAGCGTCGTTGACTGGCTGGAAAGTCGCGCTGCTGTGCGCGGGTCAGGGCGATTTGCATGGCATTGATAAGCGACTGCGGCGCACGGATGGTCGAAAAACTGCCTTGTCCTGGCGACTGGTACAAGAGGTTGGGACCGTGCGTGCTGGTATCCCACAACATCGGTTTGGCTCGCGATGTCACCGTCGCCGTGTAGTCGACCGTGGCAATACCAAGGCCTTTCATTTCGGTATGCGTTGTTGTTTTTGTGACGGATGCCAGATGGCATCGATCCGGCGCTTTATTCGCCCCTTCCAGCGCGAGTTGGGACGCTTCGCTGAGGGTGGCAGCCCGGGTGGCAGCGCGGGCCAGCGCCAGGGCCTTGTTTTTTGCCCAGTTTCGTTGGCTGATCGTCCCGGTGTTGCTCATATGGATGACGGGAGGCAGCTCGGTCAACGTGGCGTTTATGCCGACATGGTTGGCCGAGTGGTAAAGGATTTTTTCTGTCAGGTCGCGTTCCACCGCAGCCATCTCGCGTTGCCGCGACTCCGTGGACAAGTGCGCGGGCAGTTGGTAGTAGTGCAGCAATCCGTGTTCGATCAGCATTTGATCCAGCAGGTCGGATCGGAGGCCGTGATGTTGCCGGTATTTTTCGATGAAAATTTGCTGCAACGTATTCACACCACATTCTTGATTCAGCCGTTGCCGCATGATGGACAGATGATGCAGGTTGAAATCTCGCGGTGTCGGTGCATCGGGATGGGTGCTCTCGACGATTTTATCGGGCTTGAATTGCGAATCACTGAGCAGGCAGCTGGACGGAAAAATCGTCCACGGATCAATGACCACGGCGTCAGAAGCATCGGGGTAAAGGACGGCGAAGACGTGGTCTGCGGTGTGATTGGCCAACACGGCCACCGGCAATCCTAGTGATCGGGCAATCGCAAAAGTAACGTCGGCGTGTTCCCGGCAATTGCCGCCACCGGCGATCAGCGCACTGCTGGCACTCCACGATATGCCGGGATGGAGTTTGGCCAGAGTTTGTGCGGCATCAGTGACTGGCCGGTTGAATCCGTTTGAATGCATGAGCTGCAAGCGCTGGTTTCCGGCCCCTTGCGGGAGCAGGTAGCGTACCGTCCGTGCGATGGTTTTACCTTGGACCAGACGCTGGAGGGTGGTGTCACTGACCTGCTTGATTTCCTGCGCGCCAGCACGATGTAGCGCGGACGGAATCTCTACTTCCGGTTCGGCACTGGCTGCGGCGATGTAGTCGTCAAGCATCTGGCGGTGAATGGTCTGTGCATCCGGATCAGGGTGCGCAGCGATGTCGTGGCGGATGCGGTTGAGATGATGGGTATAGCGCTGCATGAGATAGGTTCTTTGTCAGGGGGAGGCGGTGCCCAAGGGTTGGCGGTCGGGTGCGACGTCACTCTGTGGAGCAAGCCGCCCGATAGTTCCATCGCTGCGCACCGTCGACCCATTCCTGCCGGTGACGGCGGTAGAATACGTCCCATGACTTCACCGCAATGTACCCACCTCCGCCTCCATTCCGAATACTCGATCGTCGATGGCCTGATCCGCATCGATGACGTGGTCGATGCCGCCGCCGCCGATGGTCAGCCGTCGCTGGCCATTACCGATCTGGCCAATTTGTTCGGCATGGTCAAATTCTATAAAGCTGCCCGCAAGAAGGGTGTCAAACCGATCATCGGTTGCGATGTCTGGATCACCAATGACGACGAGCGCGACAAGCCGTCACGCCTGTTGCTGCTGGCAAAAAATGCCGCTGGCTACCTGCAATTATGCGAACTGATTTCGCAAGCGTGGCTGTCCAACCTGCATCGCGGTCGCGCTGAAATCCGCACCGAATGGCTGGAAAAACTCAGTCCGGCCAATGGCCTGATTGCGCTGGCTGGCGCGCACTTTGGTGATGTCGGCATCGCCATCGAGAACGGTAATCTGGCCGCCGCCGAACGCAATGCGCAACGCTGGGCCAGTATTTTTCCCGGCCATTTTTATATCGAAATCCAGCGTGCCGGTCAGCCCAATCAGGAGGCGCAAGTGCGTCAGCTAGTGGCGCTTGCAGCACGTCTGCAATTGCCTGTGGTGGCGACCCATCCGATCCAGTTTCTGACCAAGGAAGAATTCATTGCGCATGAAGCGCGCACCTGTATTTCGGAAGGCGAGATGCTGGCCAATGCGCGCCGCGTCAAGCGTTTCAATGATCGCCAGTGCTTCATCACGCAAGCCGAGATGGCCGAGCTGTTCGCCGATTTGCCCGCCGCGCTGCACAACTCCAATGAAATCGCCAAGCGCTGCAACCTGACGCTGCAACTCGGCAAGCCGCGACTGCCGGATTTCCCGACACCTGAAGGCATGACCGTCGGCGACTTCCTCGTGGCCGAGGCGCGCAGCGGGCTGGAGCGCCGCTTGCTGCAGCTGTATCCGGACGAGTCCAAGCGCGAAGCGCAGCGCCAGCGTTACGCCGATCGGCTCGACTTTGAAACCAACACCATCATCAAGATGGGCTTTCCCGGTTACTTCCTGATCGTGGCGGACTTCATCCAGTGGGCCAAGAACAATGGCGTACCGGTCGGACCGGGCCGGGGTTCAGGAGCCGGTTCGCTGGTGGCGTATTCACTGAGCATTACCGACCTCGATCCGCTCGCATACAACTTGCTGTTCGAGCGCTTCCTCAATCCGGAACGGGTCTCGATGCCCGACTTCGACATCGACTTTTGTCAGGAAGGCCGCGACCGCGTGATCCAGTACGTCAAGGATCGCTATGGCAAGGAAGCCGTGTCGCAGATCGCCACGTTCGGGACAATGGCGGCCAAGGGTGCGATTCGTGATGTCGGCCGCGTGCTCGACATGGGCTACAACTTTTGCGATGGCATCTCGAAGCTGATCCCGTTCAAGCCGGGCAAGCAGGTGACGATTGCCGATGCGATTCTGGAAGAACCGCTGCTGGCCGAACGCCAGGAAAACGAAGACGAAGTCCGTCAGTTGCTGGAGTTGGCGCAAAAGGTCGAAGGCATTGCGCGCAACATCGGCATGCATGCCGGTGGCGTCGTCATCGCACCGGGCAAGCTGACCGACTTCTGTCCGCTGTACACGCAGGGCGGTGACGCCGGCGTGGTCTCGCAATACGACAAGGACGATGTCGAAGCCGTCGGTCTGGTGAAGTTCGACTTTTTGGGATTGACCACGCTGACGATTCTTGATTGGGCGGTGCGCTATATCAAGCGACTCGATCCGGCGATGGCCGATTTCAGTCTCGAGAAATTGCCGCTCGACGACAAGGCCTCGTATGACTTGCTGACCAAGGCCAAAACCGTCGCGGTATTCCAGCTCGAAAGCCGCGGCATGCAAGGCATGCTGAAAGACGCGCGGCCCGACCGCTTCGAGGACATCATCGCGCTGGTGGCGCTGTACCGGCCGGGACCGATGGACTTGATCCCGGACTTTTGCCGACGCAAGCATGGCGAACGGTTCGATTATCCCGACCCGCGCACCGAAGGCATCCTGTCCGAAACCTACGGCATCATGGTGTATCAGGAGCAGGTGATGCAGATGGCGCAGGTGGTCGGCGGGTACTCGCTGGGCGGCGCCGACTTGCTGCGTCGCGCGATGGGTAAAAAGAAGGCCGAGGAAATGGCCGAGCACCGGCAGATTTTCCGTGATGGTGCGGCCAAGGATGGTTTGTCGGAAGCCAAGGCTGACGAGATTTTTGACTTGATGGAAAAGTTCGCCGGCTACGGATTCAACAAATCCCATGCCGCCGCCTACGCGCTGCTGGCTTATCACACCGCGTATCTGAAAGCCCATCATCCGGCGGCATTCATGGCGGCCAACTTGTCGCTGGCGATGGACGATACCGAAAAAATCCGCATTCTCGTCGAGGACGTCATTGATGTCTGCGCGATGACCTTGCTGCCGCCGGACATCAATCAATCCGATTACCGTTTCACGCCGGTCGGCGAACCGGGCAAACGCGCCAAGCAAATCCGCTACGGACTCGGTGCAGTCAAGGGTTCGGGGCAGGGCGCGATCGAAGCGATTGTCGCGGCCCGTGCCAGTGGACCGTTCACCGACCTGTTCGATTTTGCCAAGCGGGTCGACAAGCGCCAGGTCAACCGGCGCACCGTCGATTCGCTGATCCGGGCCGGTGCCTTCGATTGTTTCGAGGTCGATCGCGCCGTCTTGCTGGCCTCGGTCGCGCTGGCGCTGGAAGCGGCCGAGCAGCATGAAGCCTCGATCAATCAGGTCAGCCTGTTTGGTGGCGACGACAGCGATCTGGATACGCAACCGGAATACGTCAAGGTGGCACCCTGGTCCGACAAGCAGCGCCTGACCGAAGAAAAAATCGCCCTCGGATTTTACCTGTCGGGCCACCTGTTCACCTCGTATGCCGAAGAAGTCCGGCGCTTCGCCCGCACCAAATTATCGAGTCTGGAACCGTCACGCGATGCACGCATGATGGCCGGCATCATCGTGTCGCTGCGGGTGCAAATGACCCAGCGCGGCAAGATGGTGATCGTCACGCTCGACGACGCCAGCGCCACCGTCGACGTCACGGTCTACAGTGAAATCTACGACGCCAACAAGCGGCTGTTCAAGGAAGACGAGTTTCTGTGCGTCTCCGGCAAGGTATCGGAAGACCGCTTCTCGGGCGGCTTGCGCATCACCGCCGAGAAGGTCATGGACATCGCCGCCGCGCGCATTCAGTACGGCAAGCAGATCACGCTGACGCACTCGGGCAAGCTTGATGCGGCGCAGATCAAGACCCTGCTGACGCCGTATCGTTCGGAAACCGGATTGCCATTCCTGTTGCGCTACGCGCAGGAAGGCGCGGCGTGCGAGTTGCGTCTGGCCGATGAATGGAAAGTCTTGCCGGCCGATGGCTTGAAGCAGGCGCTGTCCGACAAGATGGGCAAGGATTGCGTGGAGTTTGAGTATTTTTGACGGGTCAGGTGGTGCCAGGACGTGAGCGGTAGCCATCGGGGAAGTTCAACGCCTCGCTGGCGATGACCCCTTCTTCGGCGGCCTGAATGATCCGCCTTGGCGTCGTAATGGTGGAGAAATGGCTACCGTCATTGGCCGTGTACCGAATATTGCCGGATGGAAGTCGTTCGTCGCACAAGCCTGGTATTGCCCTTGCCGATAGGTAGGCCGTGAACTTGAGATTCTCGGAAGGAGAGATGGCGACACTGCTGGTACAGGCGTATTGCCGTGCGGCGCAGCGGTCAGGGGCGTGCAGGGATTCTTCGTTGACCACCGTCTGCAACAGGTCGAGCGTGGGCCTGGTGGCAGCCTGCGCTAGTCGCGTTAGCTCCTGTCTTTGCGGGCTGTCGCTGTTTCGATAGATGCTGGCAAGTGGTTCTTGTTGCGGTGCGTTGAAGAGGATGGTGCGCTGTGCGGTGCTGCTGATCGCATTGACGGAATCTTCCAGCAATACTTGCGATAGCCGACGCCTTCGTTGATCGGCCGTGATCAACCCATCGAATTTTTCCGGGTTGTTGACTTCCCACTGTTCAAGCATGGCGTGCAGGATCGGCTCGGGTCCCAGCGCGCTTTCAAGTTGCTGTTGTAGTCGCTGCACCATCGGAAGGTTGAGAGTGCTGGTATGCGCTGTGCCGGGGTGATGGCGACGTAATGGCTTGGCGTTCTTGAAGGACGAATCGCCCATCAGGCAACTCCCCGGAAAGGTCTGTAGTGGTCAAGTTATTTCGGACACCCCAATGGAAGTATTTCTGCCATTTTCCGTTCAAAGACGGAGGGCGACAG
>NZ_JASJWR010000034.1:0-57250 GCF_035019065.1 Actimicrobium sp. CCI2.3
AACATCAACATCAACATCAACATCAACATCAACATCAACCCCCACGACTCCCGCTCAATCGTAGGGTGCAATAACCGCAGGGCATTGCACCGCATCTGCGAATCAGTCCTCGGCGATGATCTGACGCAAGGCCTGCTCGAAGACGTCGACTGGCTGGCCACCGGCAATCAGGTGGCGCTCGTTGATGATCACGGCAGGTACCGAGTTGATGCCTTGCCGGACAAAGAACTTTTCGCGCGCTCTTACCTGATCGGCGAATTCGTCGGTGGCAAGCACTTTCGCGGCGCGGTCGCGGTCGAGGCCGGCTTTACCGGCGACGTCGACGAGCACTTCATGCGAACTCGGATCGCGGCCTTCGGTGAAATACGCGTCGAACAAGGCATGCTTGAGCGCGACCTGGCGGCCTTCTTCTTCCGACCAGTGCAACAGGCGATGCGCATCGAAGGTGTTGTAGATGCGGCTCTTCGGCGCCATGCCGAAGGTGAAGCCGAGTTCTTCGCCGCGTGCACGGATCATCTCGCGGTTGGCGGCACTTTGGGCGGGTGTGGACCCGTATTTCTCGGCGATGTGCTCGGTGATGTCCTGCCCCTCGCGCGGCATGTTCGGGTTCAGTTCAAACGGCTGGAATTGCATCGTCACTTCGACGTCGTCGCCGACGCGGGCGATGGCTTGTTCGAGCGCGATCAGGCCGATGACGCACCAGGGGCACGATACATCGGAGACAAAATCAATTTGCAAATGCTTGGCCATGGAGTTTCCTTGGTAGTTAAGTCAGTCCATCAAACAGCATGACGTCGACCAGATCGCCGGCGGCGACCGATCCTTGGGCGTCGTGCAGGACCACCATGCAATTGGCTTCGACCATCGAGCGCAGAATGCCGGAGCCCTGTGCGCCGGTGATGCGAACTTGCTGGCAGCCGTCGCTGTCGGTGGAGAGGATGCCGCGCTGATATTCAGTGCGGCCGGGTTTCTTGCGGATGGCGTCGGCGGAGCGCGCCCGCATCAGGGGCGGTGCGCTGGCATCGGCTCCCATCATCTGCAGCAGCGCCTGTCGGGCGAGAAAATAAAACGTCACCATCACCGCGACCGGATTGCCGGGCAGGCCGAACAGGAAGGCGCTCTGGCCGTTCGAGCTGATCTGCCCGAAAGCCATGGGCCGACCGGGACGCATGCCGATTTTCCAGAACGCCACTTCGCCCAGCCGGGCCATGATGTCACGGGTGTAATCGGCCGCGCCGACCGAGACACCGCCCGAGGTGATGATGGCATCGGCGTTTTCACACGCATGGCGCAGCGCCGTTTCGAGCGAGTCCGGGTCGTCCTTGACGACGCCCATGTCGATCAGATCGCAACCCAGTCGCATCAGCATGCCGTGCAGCGTGTAGCGGTTGCTGTCGTAGACGCAGCCTTCATCGAGCGGCTGGCCGATCGAGCGCAATTCGTCACCGGTCGAGAAAAACGCCACGCGCAAGCGGCGCTGCACCGGGACTTCGGCAATGCCAAGTGATGCCAGCAAGCCGAGGTCAGCCGGACGCAGGATGCGTCCTTTTTGCAAGGCGGCCTGACCGATCTTCAGGTCTTCGCCACGAAAGCGCCGGTTGTCCCCGCTGCGCACCGCACCGGTCGGCACGATGATGTGTGATTCGGTTGGCTGCGATTGAATTGCAGGCAAGGTAAATTCCTGCGGGATTACGGTATCGCACTCGGGTGGCATCACCGCCCCGGTCATGATGCGCACGCACTGGCCGGGACCGACGCTGCCGACATGGGCGCGGCCCGCAAAGGCGGTACCGGCAACGGCCAGTGTGACATCGGCATTGCCAAGGTCGGCACTGCGCAGCGCATAGCCATCCATCGCCGAATTGTCATGCGACGGCACGTCGATCGGCGAGATGATGTCGCGCGCCAGCACGCGACCCAGTGCACTGCGCAGGGCCAGTTGTTCGATGCAGTCGATGGGCGTGATGAAGTCGCTGATGATGCGCTGAGCGGCGACGACCGGAACGGCATCGGGATCGTAGTCCGACAGGCAGCTGACGACATCGGCAAGGGAGCGGGCAGGTGGGTTCATGGCAATCAGCTAGCCTCGAATCGGCGCAGGTCTTCAAGCGTGTTGATATTGCGGAACGCCGCTTCATCCTCGAAATGCACTTCGGTCACCGGCAGTGAGGCGTACCATGCGTCGAC
The DNA here is from genome assembly GCF_035019065.1 of Actimicrobium sp. CCI2.3. NCBI lineage: Bacteria > Pseudomonadati > Pseudomonadota > Betaproteobacteria > Burkholderiales > Oxalobacteraceae > Actimicrobium > Actimicrobium sp. CCI2.3. The sequence continues at coordinate 2,188 of NZ_JASJWR010000034.1, forward strand.
CTTGCGGCCACCCTGTTGCAGGAACAAGGTCAGATGCGGCAACAGTGCAGCTTTCATCAGGCAGAACACCGGATGCGACTGGCGCTGGTCGCCGCTGCCAGTGACGGCGACGGCGAGGTCGGCATCGTTCTCGATCAAGGCGGTTTTCAGGCGCTCGACCAGATCGGACGGCAGGAATGGCGAGTCGCACGGGGCGGTGACCAGGTAGGTGGTCTCGCAGTGCATCAGGCCAGTCTGGATACCGGCCAGCGGTCCGGCGAAGCCTTGCATTTCATCCGGCCAGACGGCGGTGCAGATCGCTTCATAGGCGGCCAGGTTCTGGTTGGCATTGATCATGAGGTCGTCGACCTGCGGGCCCAGACGCATCAGTGCGTGCATGGCCATCGGTGCGCCACGAAAATTTTGCAAGCCCTTGTCGACAGTGCCCATGCGGGTGCCGCGGCCGCCTGCGAGGATTAATCCGGTAGTGTTCATATTTTTATCAGCCTCCGATGTAGGACATTTCAACTTTGTTGGCGCTGCGCGGCAGACCGACCGTGTCGGCGCTGCGCAGTTCGGAATAGCGGTCGGTGCGTTTGTGCCAGACCTGGCCGATGGCGGCGGAGATTTCGGCGTCGCTGTGTCCGGCGCGCATCAGTGCACGCAGATCGTGGCCGCCGGTGGCGAACAGGCAGGTGAACAGCTTGCCTTCGGTCGACAAGCGGGCGCGGCTGCAATCCTGGCAAAAGGCCTGGGTCACGCTGGAGATGACACCGATCTCGCCGCTGCCGTCGGCATAGCGCCAGCGGCCAGCGGTTTCGCCGACGTAATTCGGGTCGATCTGCTGCAATGAAAATTCGCTGCTGATGCGCGCGATGATGTCGGCGGACGGCATGACTTCATCCATCTTCCAGCCATTGGTCGCACCCACATCCATGTATTCGATGAAGCGCAGGATCGCCGGCGAGCCTTTGAACTGACGCGCCATCGGCAGGATTTCCTGGTCATTCATGCCGCGCTTGACGACCATGTTGATCTTGATCGGACCGAGTCCGACGGCATGCGCAACATCGATGCCGTGCAGCACGTCGGCGACCGGGAAGTCGACATCGTTCATCATCCGGAAAGTGGTTTCGTCGATCGCATCGAGCGAAACGGTGACGCGCTTGAGACCGGCATCTTTCAACGACTGGGCTTTTTTGGCCAGCAGCGAACCGTTGGTGGTCAGCGTGATATCGAGGTCGCGGCCGCTGTGGGTTTTCAGGCGGCTGAGCATCTCGATCAGTTTTTCGACGTGTTTGCGCAGTAGCGGTTCACCACCTGTCAGCCGGATTTTTTCGATGCCGTGATCGATAAAAATTCGCGCCATGCGGGTGATTTCTTCAAACGACAGCAAGTCGGTTTGCGGCAGGAACTGATAATCCTTGTCGAACAATTCCTTGGGCATGCAGTACACGCAGCGGAAGTTGCAGCGGTCGGTGACCGAGATGCGCAGGTCGTGCAGGGGGCGCATCAGGCGGTCGGTGAGCAGGCCGGTCGGGGCGAGCAAGGTGGCGGGGATGGCCGGCGTCCGGTTTTTCTGGCGCAGGTCCATGATCGGAATGACTTTATCTGTCATGGGATGTGGTTTTCCAGGTGCATTTTCATCAGGCGTAGAACGATACCATGAGGCCTGCAAACGCACAGGCGATGAGTAGTTTGATCGGGCCGACCTTGTACCGCAATAGCGCGATGCAGGCGGCCAGCATGATGGCTATCGCGATCCAGTCCCAGCGTGCAAGTCCTTCTTGCAAGCGAAAAACATGGTCGGCAAAAAACACGGCCAGGCTGATGATGACACCGACCACTGCCGCTGAAATCGCGGTCAGTGGTGCCGTGAGCCGGATGTTGTCGCGGGTCGATTCGACCAGTGGTCCACCAGCCAGGATAAAAATGAACGACGGCAAAAAGGTGAACCAGGTAGCGACAAAGGCTCCGATGACGCCAGCTACCAGCAAGTGCTGTGCGCCAAATAGTTCTTTGGTCCAGCCGCCGACAAAGCCGACAAACGCGACGATCATGATCAACGGCCCGGGTGTGGTTTCGCCGAGCGCCAGTCCATCGATCATCTGTACCGCAGTGAGCCACTGATAGTGTTCGACCGCGCCCTGGTAGACATACGGCAGTACGGCATAGGCGCCGCCAAAAGTCAGCATCGCCGCTTTGGTGAAGAACCAGCCAAGCTGGGCGAGCGTGCTATCGATACCGGCAAGTAACGCAATGGCAGCCCATGTAAAAATCGCCAGGCCAATGCCAACACCGCCAGTCAGCGCCAGCCGGGCAGGCGAAAAATGCGCGTGCGACGGCGTCGGCGTGGCATCGTCGATCAGTGCCGGTCCGTAGGTCGTTGCCGCTGCGGCATGGCTGCCACCGACACGAAACAGTTCCGGTCGCACGCGTCCGCCGATCCAGCCCAGTAGCCCTGCTACGAGCACGATCAACGGAAACGGCAAGTGCAACAAGGTGATCGCCGCGAAGGCCAGCACGGCGATGCCGCGCAGCCAGTTGTTTTTTAACGTCCGTGAGCCGATCCGGAATGCGGCAGCCAGGACGATCGCGACCACTGCCGGCTTGATGCCGTAAAGAATGCCGGCCACCACTGGCTGATTGCCGTAAATCAGATAGATCCAGCCGAGTGCGATCAGGATGAACAAGGAGGGCAGCACGAACAGTGCGCCAGCCATGATGCCGCCACGGGTGCGATGCATCAGCCAGCCAATGTAGACCGCGAGTTGGGTGGCTTCCGGACCGGGCAACAGCATGCAGAAATTGAGCGCATGCAAAAAACGCCGCTCGGAAATCCAGCGACGTTTCTCAACCAGATCGGCATGCATCAGTGCGATCTGACCGGCAGGTCCGCCGAAGCTGATGAAACCAAGTTTGAGCCAGTACCAGAACGCCTCGCGCAGGGAGACGTCGGCAGGCGGGGCAGTGGTGGCCGGATCGGGTGTGGTCATCGTTTGGCTCAGTCAACAACAGTGGCAATGGACGGTCATAGCGTCCTGATGAAAAAAGGGAGCGTGAGCTCCCTTCCGGTGTGTGGCGGCGGTTTGCCATGCATCAGTGGATGCATGGCAAGCCGGATACTTAGCGTTGCGTTTCGATTTGTACCAGCGGCTCTTCAGCCTGCACTGGTGCAACTTTGCGCTCGCGTCGCACCCGTGGCGGCGTTGCCATGCTGGCTGCTGCGGCCTGTGCTGCCTGCAGCTTGGCCGGGTCGGTGGCTGCCAGCACCAGACCTGCCGATTTGAGAACATCGGAAAGATCATCTACTTTGGCAATCGTCGTGGCAGGCTCTGCAACAACCGGGACTGTTTCGACGGCGACGGCGACAGGCTTGATGACGACCGGGGCTGTTTCGACAGCGACAGGCTCGATGACGACCGGGGCTGTTTCGATAGCGACAGGCTCGATGACGACCGGGGCTGTTTCGATGGCGACAGGTTCGATGACGACCGGGGCTGTTTCGATAGCGACAGGCTCGACGACGACCGGGGCTGTTTCGACAGCGACAGGCTCGATGATGACCGGGGTTGTTTCGACTTCAGCAAGTGGCTCGATTATTACCGGAACGGTTTCAACGACGACGGCGACAGGCTCGACGACGACAGGCGTTGTTTCGACGACGGCAGCAACTGGCTCGACAACCACCGGAACTGTTTCGACGACGGCGACCACTGGCTCGACAACCACCTGAACGGTTTCAACAACGGCGACGACAGGCTCGACGACCGGCACTGTTTCGACGACAGCAACGACAGCAACGACAGGCTCGGCAACGACCACCGGTGCAGCCATTGTTTCAGCGACAGCCACAACGCGTTCTTCCGACCGGATCACTTCTTGCGGTACCAGTGGTGCTGGCATCGCGGCGCTCAATGCGGATGCGGGATAAGTCACATCGTTATCGGTTGCCAGCAGGTCGGCTCGGGCTATTGCTGCCTCGGCTGCGGCTGCGGCAATGGCGTTGGATGCGACCGGCACGAACACTTGCTCGGACTGGTCATTGCCGGTTGAAGAAGCATCATCAGCGTCTTCACCTTCACTGCTTCCTTCGACAACTTCACCACCTTCACGATCGCGACGGTTACGGTTGCGACCACCACGGCGCCGACGCCGGCGTTTTTCTTCCAGTTGCTCACCTGTTTCCGCATCGACTGTGGTGACATCGGGTGACTCTTCGCTATCCTGCGCAGTCGCATTCCCGATTATCTGGACAGCCGCCGCCGAGACAGCAGTGGCAATGCCGGTTCCTGCTGCCACTGGTAACAACGATTCGTCGCTACGGGTTTCGGCAACGACTTCCTTGCGATCTTCACGCGGTGGCCGTGGCGTGCGTTCCCGACGCGGTTCGGCACTGTCACGTGGCTCGCGCACTTCACGCGGTTCACGCACTTCACGCGGCTCGCGTGGTTCACGCGGCGGACGTGGCGTGCGGGCCGGCGGTGCGGTCGCTTCAGCTTGGGCAGCGACGGCCGGTGCTGTTTTTGCGCCGTCTTCGCGTCCGGATTCATCCCGGTCACGACCGCCCCGGCCGCCGCGACTGCGACCACGGGTATTGCGTCCGTTTTTGTCATTACGGTCGGTTTTTTCTTCTGCCTTGGCAGTCACTACCGGCGCGACAACAACAGGTTCTGCAGGTTTCTTGAAGAAGAAACCAATCAGTTTGGCCAAAAATCCCTCTTCGGCAACTGGCGCGGCAGCGGCCGCAGCGGTCGGTTTGACAGCTTCCACGATCTTGCGTTCGACGATCGGTGCTGGCTGGTCTGGCGTGATGCTCTTGACGACGGCTTCCTGACGCGGCTTGGCTTCTTCTTTCTGGCGCTTGCCGTAACTGATGTCGGTCTCGGCTTCTTCCACCATCGCGTAGCTGGCCTGGACTTCTTCGAGGCGGGCATCGTCATGCTTGATGCGCTCGAGTTTGTAGTGCGGGGTTTCGAGGTGCTTGTTCGGGATCATGATGATCGAGACCCGATGGCGGGTTTCGATTTTCAGGATCTCGCCGCGCTTTTCATTGAGCAGGAACGCCGCCACATCGACCGGAGTCTGGATATGGATCGCGGCTGAATTTTCCTTCATTGCCTCTTCCTGGATGATGCGCAGGACTTGCAGTGCGGACGATTCGGTATCGCGGATGTGACCGGTGCCATTACAGCGCGGGCAAGTGACATGGCTGCCTTCGGACAACGAAGGACGCAGACGCTGGCGCGACAGTTCCATCAGGCCGAAACGCGAGATCTTGCCCATCTGAACGCGGGCACGGTCAAAGTGCAGTGCATCTTTGAGACGGGTTTCGACTTCGCGCTGGTTCTTGGCGTTTTCCATGTCGATGAAGTCGATGACGATCAGGCCACCGAGGTCACGCAGGCGTAACTGGCGGGCGACTTCTTCAGCGGCTTCGCAGTTGGTGTTAAACGCGGTGGTTTCGATATCGCTACCGCGGGTGGCGCGGGCCGAGTTGACGTCGACCGAAACCAATGCCTCAGTGTGATCGATGACGATCGCGCCGCCGGATGGCAACGGCACGGTGCGCGAGTACGCGGTTTCAATCTGGTGTTCGATCTGGAAGCGCGAGAACAGCGGCACATCGTCGCGGTAACGCTTGACCCGATGGACCATGTCCGGCATTACATGGCTCATGAACTGCTGGGCTTGTTCGTAGATGTCGTCGGTATCGATCAGGATTTCGCCGATGTCGGGCTGGAAGTAATCGCGGATGGCGCGGATCACGAGCGAGGATTCCTGATAAATCAGGAACGCGCCTGTCGATGATTGGCCGGCGCCTTCGATGGCACGCCAGAGTTGCATCAGGTAATTCAAGTCCCACTGCAGTTCATCGACATTGCGGCCGATGCCGGCGGTGCGGGCAATGACTGACATGCCGGCTGGCAGGTCGAGCTTGTCCATGGTTTCGCGCAGTTCCTGGCGATCTTCGCCTTCGACCCGGCGGGACACGCCGCCGCCGCGCGGATTGTTCGGCATCAGGACCAGGTAGCGTCCGGCCAGCGAGACGAACGAAGTCAGGGCTGCACCCTTGTTGCCGCGTTCTTCTTTTTCGACCTGGACCATGATTTCCTGGCCTTCGCGCAGCGCTTCCTTGATCGAGGTGGCGCGGACATCAACGCCTTCCTTGAAGTAGGTGCGGGCGACTTCCTTGAATGGCAGAAAGCCGTGGCGTTCTTCGCCGTAGCTGACGAAGCAGGCTTCGAGCGACGGTTCGATGCGGGTAATGACCCCTTTGTAGATATTGGATTTGCGCTGTTCGCGGCCAGTGGTTTCGATATCGATGTCGATCAGTTTCTGACCATCAACGATTGCGACGCGCAATTCTTCTTGCTGCGTCGCATTGAATAACATGCGTTTCATTTTATTTTGCTCCGTGACGACTCAATGGTCGTCTTCAGTGCCGCCTTGTTTTTAGTATGGCGGCAAAAGTACAGGGATGTACGCGAGACCGGAGAATGCGGGAGGGAACTGCCTTGGCATGCGTCAAACCGGCAGACCGGTTGGGCCGCTGCGGGGCGCAGATGAAACAGGCCTGATTACCGGCTACATGCCACCATACGTCGGGCGCTTCGGGTATCGAGCGCATCATCGGCGGCAGGGCGAACTGGATAAGCTATACAAACTTCCGGGTTCAGCAGAATCGGTAAACAAGGTGCAATTTCATCAATTCGCCAGCTTGCCTTTGAGCTGGCAAGCTGGCGAAATTTATCCGAACATTCCGACTTCTCTGATCAACTTTCTTGCGCGCTGTCCGATGACATCAACGGTGCGACCTTGACTCGCGCAAGAATGTTGCATACACATCTTTTCCATCGTATTTGCAAATTGGCGAGGCCGATGGAGACGCCCCTGTGTAGAATGAACTTCTTTCTCACACCAGCAGCTGTTTTGTAACTACTGCGAAACAAGTATATATTCAAAATGAAGGACTTAGAGAGATTTTCTGGGAAAGAAGCTGAAACGCTCTCACCCTCCCGGTCGCTGCAAGATTCTCCCCAAGTTCAACTCATCACGATTTCCGATGAAGAGTCTGGCCAGCGGATCGATAATTTCCTTTTACGTATCTGCAAGGGCGTTCCCAAAAGCCATATTTACCGGGTGCTTCGCTCAGGCGAAGTGCGCGTCAACAAGGGGCGTATCGACCAGACCTACCGGTTGACCGAAGGCGATATCGTGCGCGTGCCGCCGGTACGCGTTGCTGAAAAAAAAGAATCCACTGCGCCAGGCACTGAATTTGCCACGCTGTTTGAAGATAATCATTTGCTGATCATCAACAAGCCTGCGGGCGTTGCCGTGCATGGCGGGTCGGGTGTCAGTTACGGCGTGATCGAGCAATTGCGCGCTGCGCGGCCCGATGCCAAATTTCTGGAACTGGTGCATCGTCTCGACCGTGATACGTCGGGCATCTTGATTCTGGCGAAAAAGCGTTCGGCACTGACTAACTTGCATGCCCAGATTCGCGATGGCGAAATCGACAAGCGCTATTTGCTGCTAGTACAAGGTGATTGGCAAAATGCCCGGCAGCACGTCAAACTGGCATTGCATAAATTCAATGCTCCGGATGGCGAGCGGCGAGTGCGGGTGCAGGCTGATGGCCTGGCATCGCACACGGTTTTCACATTGCTGCGAAAATACGAGCAGTTCGCGTTTCTGGAAGCAGAGCTGAAAACGGGCAGGACGCATCAGATCCGGGTTCATGCTGCTTCCAGTGGATTCCCGATCGCCGGTGACGACAAGTACGGCGATTTTGCATTGAACCGGATGCTGCAAAAAGCGGATGGCAAGCGGGTAGCGTTGAAAAGGATGTTCCTGCATGCGCATCAGATTACCTTCGTGCATCCTGATACCGGCAGGCCATTGACGTTGAACGCGCCGTTGACGCCAGAGTGCCTGAAGTTTCTGGCTAGCCTGACAGAAGCACCGGTTGCCGGTACGCCTGCGGTCAAGTAACCACCTTAATTTGAAGGAGCCGGTGGCAGCGCCACCGGGCATCATGGCGCGAAAACAATTTGATCTGATCGTGTTCGATTGGGACGGTACGCTGATGGATAGCACGGCGACCATCGTCAAGTGCATTCAGGATTCCGCCCGCGATTTGGGCTTGCCCATTCCCGACAAGCGCGCCGCGTCGTACGTGATCGGACTGGGCTTGCAGGATGCAATGGAAGCGGCCTTGCCCGATCTGGACCCCAAGTATTATCCGAAAATGGTAGAGCGCTATCGCCATCACTATCTGGCGACGGGCAATGACCTGACCCTGTTCGATGGCGTTCGTGAAATGTTATCGGACTTGTCTCAAGCGGGATATTTTCTTGCTGTCGCAACCGGGAAAAGTCGTGTCGGTCTCAATCGCGCACTCAATGCCGCCAAGTTGCTGTCGCTATTTGACGCGACGCGCTGCGCGGACGAGACCTTTTCCAAGCCAAATCCCGCGATGCTGCAGGAACTGACCCGCGAACTCGGTCAGGATATGAAGCGCACATTGATGATTGGCGATACCACGCACGATTTGCAGATGGCATTGAATGCCGGAGCAGCGGGTGTGGCGGTTCACTACGGTGCGCATTCTGCACAGGAACTGGCCGTGCTCAATCCATTGTTCGCTGCCAATTCCGTCCGCGAATTGCATACCTGGTTGTCCGCGCATGCCTGACCTGTCACCCATTCCGATCTGCGACTCGACTGCGCTCATCGAAGGTGGCAAGGGCGTGCGCTTCACCGTGACAGCAGGTGGTGCGGATGCGACCGGATTTGTAGTGCGTTTCAGGGGGGCGGTGTATGGCTACCTTAATCGCTGCGCACATGTGCCGATCGAACTGGATTGGGCAGAAGGCGAGTTCTTTGAATCCAGTGGCTTGTACTTGATGTGTGCGACGCATGGTGCCATCTACGCGCCGGAAAGCGGCCGTTGTGCAGGAGGGCCATGTCGTGGTGGCAAGCTTCGTCCGATAGCGGTCACCGAGATACATGGCCAAATAGCCTGGTGCCCTGATAACTATGTAACACCAGGCAAAGCCTGAGTTTTGAACGATAGGAAAAGTAACGATGAACAATGATGATTTCAGTTCCGAGCAACCGGCCGCTCCGGTGAAGCCCGATGGCAAACCAATGAAAGACGGCTGGGAGCGCGATGTCATTGAAAAGCTGGCCTACGAAGCCTTGCGCGAACAGCGTGCCCGCCGTCGCTGGGGTATTTTCTTCAGACTGGCTACCCTGGCAGCAGTCGTGTTCGGGATATGGGCTTTTGTCAGTTTCGGCAAGACCGACGCAGAGGTCCTGACCACGCACACGGCGCTCATTGATATTGACGGCACGATTGAGTCCGGTGGCGGCAGCGGGTCGGCCGAATCGGTTATTCCAGCCTTGAACAAGGCGTATGCCGATACAGCGGCGGTCGGCATTATTCTGCGCATCAACAGTCCGGGCGGGAGTCCGGTGCAGGCCGGCATGATCAATGATGAAATGGTGCGCCTGCACAAGCTGTATCCGAAAAAGCCGCTGTATGTCGTGGTCGATGAAATGTGTGCATCGGGCGGCTATTACATCGCCGTGGCTGCGGACAAGATCTTTGTCAACAAGGCGAGCATTGTCGGTTCCATTGGGGTGCTGATGGATGGCTTCGGCTTCACCGGGTTGATGGATAAAGTGGGTGTCGAGCGGCGTCTGCAAACTGCGGGTGTGAACAAAGGATTCATGGATCCGTTCAGTCCGCAAAGCGAAAAGCAGAAGGCGTTCGCTCAGGAAATGCTCGATGAAATCCATCAGCAGTTCATTGACGTCGTGCGCAAGGGTCGTGGCAAGCGACTCAAGGAAACGCCGGAAACTTTTTCCGGATTGTTCTGGACGGGTTCCAAAGCCGTCGAGCTCGGATTGGCTGACGGTTTCGGTACCGTGGACAGCATCGCACGGGAGCAATTCAAGGCCGAAGATGTCGTTGATTACACGCAGCATGAAGGTTTGCCGGAACGTGTTCTGAAGAAATTTGGCGCTGCAATGGGTGCAGGGGCAATGAAATCGCTCGTTTCCGGCGCTTCTTCACAAATCCATTAAGTTGAAAAGTCGCCACGTGGCGACTAGCTTGGCCGTCGGTTAAACCATGTGCTTGAGACCGATCTGTCGTCGCTTGACACGGAGCTGTCGTCGCTTGATACGGAGCTGTCGTCGCTTGACACGGAGCTGTCGTCACTTGACACGGATCTTTCATGGGGCCACAGGATCGCCGTTTGAACATCGTACGGGTTTGAACTGTCATCGTGCCCCGGCTTGACCGGGACCGCTGTGGGAAGAGCTGAGTCATATACCGCGGCCAAATGTTGCGATTCATCCGCTGACTCATTTGCACCTGGATTGGACAAAGTCGGAGACTGCCGGGTAGTCGATAATCTGTTGGCATACAGCGCCGCGTAATCCGGGGTATCCCGTCGACGGGGTGGCCTACCCGGTGCCTTGCTGTAGGCACCTGGCGCAATTGATCCATCGCTTGGCAATTGCCGCTGTTTTATTCGGGCAATAGGTGCTACCGGTGTCGGTTGAACGTCGTTGTTACCGGTCGGCGTGAGTGCATCCAAGCCTACACTGACCGTCGTGCTGGCATTCAAGGACAAATTTTGAACACCATTTCTAACACCTTGCAGCATTTGCTTCCGAATCCTGTTTCCATGCGATGTAGCAACTGGACCCGTGGAATTGAGTGATGCGCCAGAACTTTTGCGATTAACCGAAGATTTCTCTGGAATGGGCGGTAAAGCATCCTTTGTCATATTGGCCCGTTGTTGCTTCTGGGTAGCCATGTCGGCAGCAACAGGGCCACTGGGAGTCGGTTGTGGCGGAGCCGGTAGTTGTTGGGCCGCCACGTTCGGTTGAGCACTGCGAATGCTTCTAGAAAAAATTTGACCCATGACACACCCCGAAGTCTCAGTTTGCATGAACTTCAGTAGCAAAGAAGACGCCGTTAGTTCCAAGGAACCATTCCGTTGATGGGCTGAATCAACGGAACCATGTGAGTTCATGGCATTCTCACCTCATCACGGTGGCACAGGATGGTGTGTCTGCTACGCCTTCCTCAACGCAAATTGCCGGTGTGACCCAGCGAATACCGGCCCGGTTGTGGCCACACGGTCAGGCCATGCGGTTCCTGTCCGACCTTGACCTGGTCCACGTTGCCGTTGGCAGTGGTAAATCGATACACCACATCATCGAACCGGCCTGACAGCCAAAGATATTTTCCGTCGGCGCTGACATTGCCCATGTCGGGACTGCCGCCACCGGGCACGGGCCAGTTGGCGACCACTTTGTCGGTGGCGAAGTCAACGACGCTGACGCTGCCCTTGCCTTTACGTTTGCCGTGGATACGGTGAGTGCCGCGGTTGGCCACATACAGGTGCTTGCCGTCACGGCTAGGATAGATTCCGTGCGTGCCGACGCCTGTTGGAATGAACCCGACTTCCTTGAACGCGGCGATGTCGACGACATGCAATCCATCAGCTTCCATGTCGGCAATGTAGAGCTTGCTGCCATCCGGCGAGATGCGGATGTCTTGTGGCATACCTTTGCTGCTGGTGCAGATTTCAGTTGCCGGACCACCCGCCGACGCGGCCTCGGCGAAGCGCGCGGACGGCATCTTGAGCTTCAGGTAGCCTGCCACTTTGCGCCCAACCAGATCAATTTTGGCGATCGTCCCATCGAATTCGCAGGTGAAGACCGCGTAGCGACCGTCACTGGAAAAGTCGGCGTGATTGATGCCGCCACAGGACGGCGTGTCGATCGAGTACTGCACCGTCATTGTCTTTGGATCGCGGAAGTCGAGACGGTGCATCGCTTCGGCGACGACGATGGCAGACTTTCCGTCGGGTGTGAAATACATGTTGTAGGGATCGTCCACCGGCACGGACTTGCCCGGCTTGCCAGTCATCGGGTCGATCGGCGTCAAGCTGCCCAGATTGGTCCGCTCGGCATTGTTGGCGACCCAGAGTGTCTGCAAGTCATAAGCGGGCACGACGTGTTGCGGGCCGATGCCGACCTTGAACTTGTCGACGACTTTGAGCGTCTCCGGATCGATCACGTAGACATCGTTCGACCGCAGGTTGGGGACATAGACACGCGCCAACTGGTTCTTGACGACTGCGCTCATGTTGCCAGACCCAATGTCGCCATAGACGTTCTTTGGGTCACTCAATGGTGGCATGCCAGGCAACGGCGAATACGTAGCGGTGGCTTCCGGGGGGCGGGAGGCGCTCACTTCCCTGGCGCTAGTGAGGTTGCCAAACAGATCGACAGCCGACAACGTGAGCAGGCTCACGCCGATGAGGGCGATGCGTCGAGTACGGCGGCCAAGTGGCGTTACGGTGCGAGTGGTTAATGTGGATTTCATTGGTTCCATTCATTTTGTCTAATGATTCGCCTGGGTGGCGAGTTGCTTAGCGATGACGTTCCTGGAGGATTATTTTAATGGCATTTACCGAGGTATCAATCTGGCGCTGAACGCCCAGTCGACCCAGTTCGGCAGTGGCGCGCGTGGCGTCGCCGCGCACGCCATCGCTGACACCAGGTTTCGGCGCATGCGTCATGGCGTCAACGCGCACCATCGATGGCACCGTAGCGAGCATCAGGGCCGCATCGGCCAGGCCTGCGTGCAGACCAATCTCGGCGCTACTGAATCCGCGTTTTTTCAGGTCATCGATAAACGCGGTCTGAGTAATATCGTAGTAATCGAGCAGCGCATGGACGCGGGCAGAGTCATCCTTACCCCAGGCGCGGTTAAGTTTTTGCGCCACGCGAACCTCGTTTTGCTGATAGCCGCCATGGTCGCCGATGAAGATCATGTCGCGAAAGCCATGCTGCCGTAAACTCGCCGCAGCTCCTTCGAGAACCGCTTCGAAGGCCGCTGGCGGGATCGAAATCGTGCCGCTCAATCGCATGTGGCCGGTCGGTGGATTGACCGCGCCTTCCGGCACGTAGGACACCACCGGCGCGACCAGCGTATTGCCGAGTTGTTGCGCGATCATCGTGGCGATGACTCCGACCCGCATGTTGTGCTTGCCGAGTGCGATGAACGGACCACTCTGCTCCACGCCGCCGATGGGGATCAGGATAGTGGTCGCGCCATGTTCGATACGACTGCGCAATTCGGTGCTGGTGAGCTCTTCCAGCTGGACGCTGTTATTACCCGGCGTCGCCGATATCGCCAGCGATGGAATGGCGATGGCAAGCAGATATGCCAGACCGCAGACGCCGTTCAAGATGCGTTTTTGCATACTTCTGTCAGTCAATTTATTCTTCACGACATGTCACTTTGTAATGTGGATGAGCTTTAGCGCGAGCGGCACGGAACAATCTTATGCGATCACGGGGCAGGAGGCGAGGTGTTCAACTAGTTTCATCAGGCAGGAATCCTCAATTATTCGGAGCCAGCTAATGAAAATTACGGCTTTCAATGTGCAGTTGACCCAGCAACGCAGAATGATCGAGCACTTTTTTGGCGATCAGATGCCGCACTTCGCCAACACATTGCCAGACGCCATACACCGTCATCAGACTCGCTTGCAGGATGGCGAGACGATCCTGCTCCTGCACGTTCTTCCAGAGGATGACGTTGATGACGCCGGTTTCATCTTCGAGCGTGATGAACATCGTGCCTTTGGCGGTGCCGGGTCGTTGTCGCATCGTGACAAGGCCACTGGTTCGCACCAGCTTGCCGTTGCCATAGCCCTTCAGTTCGAGTGCGGTCGACAAGTGCATCTGGCGCAGTCGCGCCCGCAGTAGCGCCAGCGGATGGCGGTTCAGTGTCAGACCCGTGCTGTGATAATCGGCGACGATGTCATGACCTTCGCTAGCGGCAGGCAATGCCAGCGCGATTTCAGTGATCGGTGCATGACGCAGCAGCGCCGTCACCGGGAGCAGGGCAGCGACTTCCCAGTTAGCCTGACGACGATGTCCGGCCAGCGCGAACAAGGCATTGGCGGCGGCCAGTGCCTTGAGGTCGTGCTGGTCCAGTTCGGCGCGCCGTGCCATGTCGTCGACGCTATCGAACGCCCGCATGGCACGTACTTCAATCACGCGTTGCGCTGCCTGGCTGGAGAGCCCGCGCACCAGGCACAGACCGAGCCGGACATCGGGCTGCGCCGCGTTCAATTGGTCGGTGTGTTCTTCCAGCGTGCAGTCCACCTCGCTGATCATGACGTCGATCGGTAATACGCGCACGCCGTGACGGCGGGCATCCTGCACCAGTTGTGAGGGTCCGTAAAAACCCATCGGTTGCGAGTTCAGCAGCGCTGCCAGAAAAGCTGCCGGTTCATGCCGCTTGATCCAGGCCGAGACATACACCAGCAGCGCAAAACTGGCCGCATGCGATTCCGGAAAACCGTATTCGCCGAAGCCTTCGATCTGGCTGAAAATTCCTTCGGCGAATTCAGGTTCGTAACCACGGGCGAGCATGCCGGCGATGACGGGTTCGCGGAATTTCTGCAACCCGCCCTTGCGTTTCCAGGCCGCCATCGAGCGCCGCAAATCATCGGCCTGGCCCGGTGTAAAGCCGGCCGCCAGCATCACCACCTGCATCACCTGCTCCTGAAAAATTGGTACGCCGAGTGTGCGTTCGAGCGCCAGTTTCATGTCGGCATTGGCATAGGTTACTTGTTCCAGTCCCTGCCGGCGACGCAGGTACGGATGCACCATGCCACCCTGTATCGGCCCCGGCCGCACGATCGCGACTTCGATCACGAGGTGGTAAAACTTCTCGGGGCGCAGGCGCGGCAACATTGACATTTGCGCGCGCGACTCGATCTGGAACACGCCGACGGTATCGGCGGCGCAGATCATGTCGTAGGTAGCCGGGTCTTCGGCAGGCACATCCTGCATCGTGAAGACATCGCCACGACGCAGGCCGATCAGGTCGAGCGCACGCCGGATCGCCGACAACATGCCCAGCGCCAGCACATCGATCTTGAGGATGCCAAGTGCATCGAGGTCATTCTTGTCCCATTCGATCATGCTGCGATCTGGCATCGCGGCATTTTCGATCGGCACCAACCTGGCCAGATTGTCGCGCGCGATGACAAAGCCGCCCGGATGCTGCGACAGGTGGCGTGGAAAACCGACCAGCGTGCGGGTCAGCTCCAGCAGTTTGTGCACCAGCGAGGCGTCGGGATCGAAGCCGGTTTCGCGCAGGCGCTCGTCGCTGACCTGGCCGTCTTCCCACCATTGATGCGAGTGCGACAAGCGGTTGATCTGGTCGAAGTCGATGCCCAGCGCCTTGCCGACATCCTTGAGTGCCGAGCGCGGCCGGTAAGTAATGTGCACACCGGTCAGCGCAGCGCGATGACGACCGTATTTGCGATAGATGTACTGGATCACTTCTTCACGTCGCTGATGCTCGAAATCGACATCGATATCGGGTGGCTCGTTACGCTCTTTCGAGATGAAGCGCTCGAACAGCATCGACATGCGTTCCGGATCGACCTCGGTAATCCCGAGGCAATAGCAGACCACCGAATTGGCCGCCGAACCGCGGCCCTGGCACAGGATGTCCTGGCTGCGGGCAAAGCGCACGATGTCGTGCACGGTCAAAAAATACGGCTCGTAGGCCATGTCGTGGATCAGCGCCAGTTCATGTTCGATCTGTTCCTGCACCTTGGCCGGAATGCCGGCGATGAAGCGGCGTGCCGCGCCTTCGTAGGTCAGGTTGCGCAGGTGGCCGTCGAGGGTGGCACCGGCTGGCACAATTTCCAGCGGATATTCATAGCGCAGTTCATCCAGTGAAAACGTGCAGCGCTGCGCGACCACCAGCGTTTGTTCCAGCAGCGCGCGCGGATACAGTTGCGCGAGCCGCAAGCGCGAGCGCAAGTGCTGTTCGGCATTGGCTTGCAATGCCAGTCCGCATTCGGCAATCGGCTTGCCGAGCCGGATTGCAGTGACCGTATCCTGCAGCGGTTTGCGCGAGCGCACATGCATGTGGACATCACCGCTGGCGACCAGCGGCAAACCGGTTTGCTGTGACAGCGCGGACAACTGTTGCAACCAGACATCGTCATCAATGCGGTGCAGTAGTTCGACCGCGATCCACGCGCGCGAAGCGAAAACACGCGCAAGCCACTGCGCTTGTTGCAGCCGTTGTGCATCGTCATGTGCGCGTTCGGGTAACAGGATCGCCAGGCAATCTGGCAGGCCGGCCAGTTCTGGCGTTGCAAAATCCTCGATGGCCAACTGGTAGCTGCCCTTGTCGGCGCGTCGCCGGCCATTCGTGATCAGCTGCGACAGATTGCCGTAGCCCTGGCGGTTGGTTGCCAGTAGCAGCAGTGTCATACCGCAGCGCAGCTTGACTTCGGTGCCGATCAGCAATGCCAGGCCGTGTTTTTTGGCTTCGATGTGGGCGCGTACGACACCGGCGAGCGAGCACTCGTCGGTGATAGCCAGTGCCGCATAACCAAGGCCGGCGGCCCGTTCGATCAATTCTTCGGGGTGCGAGGCACCACGCAGGAACGTGTAGTTCGACAGGCAGTGGAGTTCAACATAAGGAGGGAGTTGTTGGGGCATTGGCTAATAATACTGTATATAAAAACAGTTCTGAAAAATTGACTGGTCTCCGCAGGGGGTCGCTGGTGCGTCTCGGGTGGGTCACTGATATCTGATTTTAATGAGGCAATAAAAAAGTTTTCCGGAGGTCAATTATTTTCTTGCTTCACGGTATTCTGCGCAGATATAGTTGGTTACTTAAGTGGCACTAAAAGTATGGCAGGCGATGCAGCGTCGCCTGTTTCCTGATTCCCGGATGCCAACCTGCGTGAGCCTGCCATGTCTTCCCGCCCCTCGAATGTCTTGAACGCTTCCTTCCCGGTGGATGCTTTTTTGCCCTACATGCGCGATGTCAGCAAGTGTGCGCAGTCCTTGCATGAATTGAACCTGATATGGCGTCTGATCGAATCGTCCGCGAGGATGAACTGTCCACGCGAGGCCGGTGCCATCCTGCCGACGATGGCGGCGACCCGGGCGCGTTTTCATCAGCTTGAAGAAGAGCTGGTGATTAACCTGGCACGCGAAAAGTTGCGCAACGTTCATGCGGCGTTGATGACCAAGTCCGCTTACGTGATCGAGATCGTGGTGCGCAATTTGTTTGAACGCACCGCTGATGTCGGCTTTCTTGCGACCGATGGAGCCCTGTGTGCATTCGCCGCCGGCCTTGATGCCGACGTGCACGCAATGCGACAGCGACTGCGCGCCTACCGCGACAAGTACACGGTGTATGACCAGATCATCGTGCTGGACCTGGCGGGGCACGTACTGGTTCAGCTTGACCAGTCGCAGCCGGTGAGCCGCAGTGACGACGCGCTGATTGCCCGCACCCTTGCCTGTGACAATTATGTCGAGACCTTCCGCGCGAGTGACCTGTGCCCGGGCAAGCGTGATGCGCTGATCTATTCGCGTCGACTGTGTCATCCCGAGACGGGTGCCGTGGTGGGCGTGCTGTGTCTGTGCTTCGCCTTTGAAGAAGAAATGGCGCGGATATTTTCGACGCACCGTGATCCGGCCGGACGCTCGAACATGCTATTGCTTGATGCTGGCGGCAGCGTTATTGCCAGTGCCGATCCCGGCTGGATGCCGCTTGGTACACGGGTCCCCGTCAACCATGACGCGACGCCGCGCATGATGATGTCAGGAGGGCGCGAATACCTGGTGTGCACGACGGGTTCGGCCGGTTACCAGGGCTATCCGGGGCCGCAGGGTTGGCAGGGACAAGTCATGATTCCGCTCGATATCGCTTTCGGTGGTGTTCAGGCGAGCATGTTGTCCGGGCTGGATGCCGGGATAGCTGATGGCTTGCTGGTCCATGCGCGGTCATTTTGTCCGGCGCTATTTGACATCATGGGCGCAGCCGACAGCACCGCCGAGACGATACGGCGGGTGGTCTGGAATGGTCAGGTCACGAGCGCTCAAGGTGCCGGCTCGGTCAGCCTTAAAACCGTCCTCGAACAGATCAGCGAGACCGGCGCGCGCAGCAATACGCTGTTTGCCGAATCAATCCACAGCTTGTTCGATACCGTGCTGGCAGCCGGTCTGCACGATGCCGAATATGTGACGAATTTGCTGGTCGACCTGCTCGATCGCAACCTCTACGAACGTGCCAATGATTGTCGCTGGTGGGCGCTATCGCCAGAGTTGCAGCGCTTGCTGGCGATACCACAGCCTGGCGCACAGGATAGTGCTGCAATGACGCATATCCTCGCCACCATCAACGGCCTCTATACCGTCTATGCCTGCCTGTTCGTGTACGACCGCACGGGCCGGATTGTGGCCAGTACCGGACCCGGTACTGACACCATGGTCGATGCCGCGACACTGCAGCAGGTACTGGCGCTGCGCAGTACCCAGGACTACCACGTCTCGCCCTTTGCGCCATCGGCACGGTACGGGAATGCGCCGACTTACGTCTATCACGCAGCCATTCGCAACCCCTTGCAGGCATCGCAAATCCTCGGCGGTATTGGCATCGTGTTTGATGCCACGCCGGAATTTGCCGCGATGCTGCGCGGTGGTATTGGCGACAAGCCTGACACGCAGGCTTTTTTCGTGGACCGGCGCGGCACCATCATTGCCAGCACCGATCCGGCCCGGCCCATTGGTACCACGCTTGACATCGATAGCGCATTGCTCGCACTCGATAATGGCGAGAGTGCGTCGCGCGTCGTCATTGACGAGGGCCGCTACGCACTGCTCGGTTGCACGGTGTCGCATGGTTATCGCGAATTCAAGGTCAGTGATTCGTATCGTGCCGATGTGATTGCCGTCGTCCTGTCATCGGTCGGCGAAGTGACCCGGCACGCGGTGGCTGGCATCGACGTCGTCGCCGCATTTGCACCGGCCGGCGCGCAGGCTGAAGGTCCGGAACTGGCCACTTTTTTCGTTGGTACAGCGCTAATGGCAATCGCCGCCGATCAGGTGCGCGAAGCGTTGCCGGCGTCTCGCGTGGCACCGATATCGATCGGCGTTGGTACTGGGTGCGGGTGTCTCGGCATCGTTCCGATTGCCGGCACACAGCCCGGCATGGCTGACGATTTTGTCTGGGTCTTTGACTTGGCAGCGGTCTTGTCAGGCACGCCGAGCCAGCAGGACAGTCGCAGTCAGGTTGTGGTGGTGCGCTTCGGGAATCGGTCGATTGGCTTGCTGGTTGATCAGTTGCATGGCGTCGGGCGGGTCGCTGCACAAGCAGTCGCCGGTACGCCGATGGTCGGGCAGGCCATTGGCAACGGCTTGCTGGTGCAGCAGGTCTTTCAGGCCAACGAGGGCAAGTTGCTGATCCAGATGATCGATCTCGCCTACCTGTTCAAGCTGTTGATGGCACCGGCCGAAAGCGCACCGGAAGCATCATCGAACGTGTTTGCGCTGACCGATGGGAGCCGCCATGTTCATCGTATAAACCGCTGAAGTGACGTTGAATTGTCTTTGAAAACACCGCGCTCAGAACTCTTCCCAATCGTTGTTATTTGTTGCGGCTGTCGCAACGCTGAGCTGCCTCGCAGATGCAGGTCGTGTTGCGGGTGCCGATTTGGGCAACACACGAGGCGTGAGGACGCGCAGCGGTCTGGTCACGGGAGCCGACGCCAGCATCGCAGAGTGGTCATCGATTTTGAAGATACTGATGACTTGGGTGAGCGTATTGGCTTGCTCGCGCAGCGAGTCGGCTGCAGCGGCGGCCTGTTCGACTAACGCGGCGTTTTGCTGGGTGACTTCATCCATCTGCGTGATGGCCATGTTGATCTGCTCGATGCCGCTGGTCTGTTCCTGGCTGGCGGCCGAAATGTCGCTGATGACATCGTTGACACGTCGCACGCTATCAACGATGTCACTCATCGTCATCCCGGTCTGGTCGACCAGTTTTGTGCCGGCATCGACTTTCTCGACCGAGTCCGTGATTAATCCCTTGATTTCCTGCGCCGCCGAGGCCGAGCGTTGCGCCAGGCTGCGCACTTCACTGGCGACGACGGCGAAACCGCGTCCTTGTTCACCGGCCCGGGCTGCTTCGACAGCGGCGTTCAAGGCGAGGATATTGGTCTGGAATGCAATGCCATCAATGACGCCGATGATGTCGACAATTTTCCGTGCCGAAGAATTGATGGCTCCCATCGTTTCGACTACCTGCGTGACCATTTCACCGCCCTTGATGGCAAATTGTGAAGCGCTCATTGCGAGCTGATTGGCCTGGCGTGCATTGTCGGCATTCTGTTTGACGGTACTGGTCAGTTCTTCCATCGACGAGGCGGTCTCTTCGAGCGAACTGGCTTGCTGTTCGGTGCGGCTCGACAGGTCCAGATTGCCAGCGGCGATTTCAGACGAGGCCGTCGCGATCGTGTCGGTGCCATGACGCACTTCACCCACGATGTTGACAAGGCTATCGTTCATGTCTTTGAGTGCCTGCATCAACTGGCCGGTTTCATCGCGGGTAGTAACTTTGATGATGCTAGTGAGGTCGCCGGAGGCAACCCGCTGGGCCACAGCAACAGCATCATTGAGCGGGCCTGTGATGGAACGGGTCAGACGCCAGGCCAGCACAATACCAATTAGTAGTGCTATTGCACTGATCAGCATTAAAGTCATTCTTGCATTTTGTGCTGCCGCTTCTGCCGCCGTTGCCGTCGCGCTGGTTTCGGTTTGCAGCACTTTCCCGAACGCCTCAACGTGAGCAGTCACCTGGATGAGCAACGGCATGCACTCTTCGGTAATCGACTTGATGGCGGCAGCTGTTCTCTGGGTCGTGGCCAGCATGACGATGTTGTTCGCTATTGGCCGATAGCGTGATTCCAGCTCACGCAATTTGTCGAGCATCTGACGGTCTTCATTGGTCGCAGTGACCTGATCGCTTAGCAGTGTGCCCAGTACGGTAAGTCCCTGATCAACCTTGATCTGACTGCTTTTGACCAACGCAGTGTCGATTTTTTGGGCTGCCGGGTCATCGATCAATGTCAGGTTGCGCGCAGCAATGGCCCGCTGGTCAATCGCCGACTGGACATGGCTCAGAGCTTCAATGCGGGCATCGCCCACCTCGGTCACAAAAAGAATTCTGTCGGATAACGTGTTCATCTGCAGCACGCTCACGGCGGTGATTACCAGCATCAGCAGTAACAGTGTCAAAAATCCCAGACCCAGCCGGGTACCAATCTTCCAGTTTTTCATTGTCGTTCTTTCGTGGGGCAATTGCAGTGTGGAAGCGGTAAGTGTTCTTCATGCGAACTCAAATCCAAGTTCGAGCGTCGGGGCACATAATGCCCTAAAGAAACAAAGTAGTCGGATTATTTTGCCAACTAGTTATAGCTGTGTTGACAAGCCTTACGACAATCAGGACAGCGTGGTCTGGAATGGCATTTCTGCCTCCATCTTTTTGCTTGCGTTAGTTTTCAACGTTCAGGAAATGTTGATTTAAACAACGTTTTTAATAAAAAAATTTTGATGGGGCAATCTCGACGGTTACTATAGAATTGCTTCAAAGAATCATGATTGATACCTTTGGTTATTGTCGGGTTGGGAACAGCTGCGTTTCGTCCATTTGCAGAGGTTCAACATCAAGTCATTAGTTGCGTCGATGAAAATTTGAAATTTGAAATTAGTAATGGCTTTGTGACGATGCTGACCCGCTTGACTCCTGCATTTCTCGTCTAACACTAGCCTCGCTGAATAGCCATCATGAAGAAGCCATTGCTCTGTGAAGCTCGCGTCCAACTCTCGTCATTTACGAAAGACAATACAAATGAACCTCCAGAATTTACCCTTCGCGCGTCGACTTTTGTTGTGTTTACTGCAGTTATTGGCATCTTCCTCATCGTTTCAGGGGTCTCGCTGTCTAGCTCGTCCAAACTGGCTGATGCGGAAGGTTGGAACAAGCACACCTACGAGGTGCTGGCCACCGGCGATAACATGCTTCTTTCCATGGTGAATATGGAGACCGGCGCACGTGGCCATTTGATGGCTGGTGAAGACCGTTTTCTTGAGCCCTGGACAGCTGGTCTGCAAAACTTCGACAAGGCGTGGACCGAGGCCAAGAAATTAACCTCCGATAATCCAACCCAACAAAAGCGGTTGGATGACATGAAATCACGTCATCTGGAATTCAAAGGCGTCTCCGAGTCACTGTTCGCGCTGCGCAAGAACGTCAATGCGGGCACCATGACGATCGCTGACCTGAGCAAGCAGTTTGCGCTGGGTCGTGACAAGGCTGCGATGGATGCTTTTCGTGGACTGCAGGCCGAGTTTGACAAGATGGAACGTGATTTGCTAGTCGTACGCGCAGCCACGGCCGAGTCGCAACGTGCGCTCAATCGTAACGCCATTCTCGGTGGCAGCTTGCTTGCCGTGGTGATGGCGGCACTGATGGGTATGTGGATTACCCGTTCGATTGTGCGACCAATTGCGCAGGCAGTAGAAGTCGCCAAGCGCGTCGCAGCGGGCGACTTGACCAGCAACATCGTTGTGACATCAACGGACGAGGCCGGTGAATTGCTGGGTGCTTTGAAACTGATGAATGACACTCTGACAGGGCTCGTCGGTAAAGTCCGTCAGGGTACCGATACCATCGCGACCGCTTCCGCCGAGATTGCTTCAGGCAATATGGACTTGTCTTCGCGTACCGAGCAGCAAGCCAGTTCGCTGGAAGAAACCGCGTCCTCCATGGAGGAGCTGACCAGTACGTCAAAACAGAACGCCGACAATGCGCGCCAGGCCAACAAGCTGGCATCGTCCGCGTCCGACGTGGCGGTCAAGGGCGGGGCAGTCGTGTCGCAGGTGGTGAGCACGATGGGCTCCATCAATGAATCTGCCAAGAAGATTGCCGACATCATCGGCGTCATTGACGGCATTGCATTCCAGACCAACATCCTGGCCTTGAACGCGGCAGTGGAAGCGGCCCGCGCCGGGGAACAAGGACGCGGTTTTGCAGTCGTCGCCAGCGAGGTGCGCAGCCTGGCGCAGCGTTCGGCAGCGGCCGCAAAAGACATCAAAGGGTTGATCAATGACTCGGTCGAAAAAGTCGATGCCGGTACCAGACTGGTCGATCAGGCCGGCGCATCGATGAGCGAAATCGTCGATAGCGTGCGACGTGTGACCGACATCATCAGCGAAATTGCCGCCGCCAGCGAAGAGCAAACGGCGGGTATCGAACAAGTCAATCAGGCGATCGGGCAGATGGACGAAGTCACGCAGCAAAATGCCGCGCTGGTTGAACAGGCTGCGGCGGCTGCCGAGTCGTTGCAGGACCAATCCACCAATCTGGCCGAAACGGTCAGCGCGTTCAAGCTGGACAACCAGGGCGTTGCCAGCATGGTCGCTACGCGCCTGCCAGCCAGTTCAGCGGCAGGCAAACAAAAGCAAGTCAGAAAACCCGCTGCGCTGGCTCGTGTGACATCTTCCCGTACGGCTGTGGCAACCAGAAAAACCGTTGTCGCACCGGTGGCTGCGGCTGGCGGTGAATGGGAAGAGTTTTAAGACACATCCAGCAGGCCGAAACACTGCGTGCCTCCGGCAAGTCCGCCGAGGCCGCAGCCATCCAGATGCGCTTGGCACAATGGACGTTTTTTACCAATAATGCGTGGCCGTGCCCTCGCACCTGTCTCATCTTCCCGAAACGCCAATACGAACGTCATTGCCGTTGCGCGCCATTTTTTTCTGTTTGCATTCCGATCAGCGACCCCATATCTCTGCATCTAAAAGGTTTATGTAAAACAACATAAAGGAGAATTTGTTTTTTTCACAAATACTAATAGTGCTATTTTAGCGAAACAAAGTTTTACAAATGCGCTGTGTCGTAGCGGGGTAATGCGGCAACACGGTCGTCCGGGCTTCATGAAGACGTCATCTCAGATTATTTATCGGAGTGCTCAATATGAAAAATTTGAACATTGGTAGTCGTTTAGGGATGGCCTTCGCTGCCCTGATTTTTTTACAACTGATTGTCACGGGAGTGAGTCTGAGCCAGATCGTCGGGCTCTCCGAGCGCATGAGCTTCATCCTCGATGTGGGTAATGCCCGCATCGATGCCTTGAACGATATTGATTCTGCGGTTGGCCAGCGCGCTATCGCGGCTCGCAACCTCGCACTGCTGCCCGATCCGTCCAAACAGCAAGCTGATGTAACATTGGTCAAAGACAGTCAGGCCGAGATCAACAAGGGCTTTAACCGGTTGACCGAATTGATGAAAGATCCCGCGATTACCAGCGAAAAAAGTCGCCAGATGCTAGAGAAACTGCGTGTACTCGAAGCCACCTACCTGCCAATTGCCAACAACGTCGTGGCCTTGGCAACGTCTCAAAAAACGGAGTTAGCCATCAAGGTCATTACGCAGGATTGCATGCCTGTCCTGCTGCAAGTCCATGCGCATATTGCGGCGTTCGACAAATCATTGAAGGAAGAAACCGGGATTGCAGTGAATGCAGCGAAATCGGCATCGCAAACCGCCGTCTGGACCTTACTACTCATCAGCACCTTTTCGTTGGTGGCCGGAGCCTTGCTCGGCTGGCGCATCAACCTGTCGATTACTCGACCTTTGGCTGCTGCGGTAGACATTGCCAAGCGCGTCGCTGCTGGCGATCTGACCAGCCGTATCGTGGTGTCGTCAAACGATGAGACGGGTCAGTTGCTCAATGCATTAAAAGACATGAACAACAGCCTGACAGAGCTGGTCGGCAAGGTCCGGCAGTGTACCGACACCATCGCAACGGCTTCATCCGAGATCGCTGCCGGCAATATGGATTTGTCCTCACGCACCGAGCAGCAAGCCAGTTCACTGGAAGAAACTGCGTCGTCGATGGAAGAGCTGACCAGCACATCCAAGCAGAACGCCGATAACGCACGACAAGCCAACAAGCTGGCGTCGTCCGCGTCCGACGTAGCGGTCAAGGGCGGGGCCGTCGTGGCGCAGGTGGTGAGTACGATGGGTTCCATTAATGAATCGGCCAAGAAGATTGCCGACATCATCGGCGTCATTGACGGCATTGCCTTCCAGACCAACATCCTGGCCTTGAACGCCGCAGTGGAAGCGGCCCGCGCCGGTGAGCAGGGACGCGGTTTTGCGGTTGTCGCCAGCGAGGTGCGGAGCCTGGCGCAGCGTTCGGCAGCAGCGGCAAAAGACATCAAAGGATTGATTAATGATTCGGTCGAAAAAGTCGATGCCGGTACCAGACTGGTCGACCAGGCCGGCGCATCGATGAGCGAAATCGTCGATAGCGTGCGACGTGTGACCGACATCATCAGCGAAATTGCCGCCGCCAGCGAAGAGCAAACGGCGGGTATCGAACAAGTCAATCAAGCGATCGGGCAGATGGACGAAGTCACGCAGCAAAATGCCGCGCTGGTTGAACAGGCCGCTGCGGCTGCCGAGTCGTTGCAGGACCAATCCGCCAATCTGGCCGAAACGGTCAGCGCGTTCAAGCTGGAGAACCAGGGCGTTGCCAGCATGGTCGCTACGCGCCTGCCAGCCAGTTCAGCGGCAGTCAAACAAACGCAAGTCAAAAAGCCCACCGCGCTGGTACGGGTAGCATCTTCCCGTACGGCTGTGGCAACCAGAAAAACCGTTGTCGCACCGGTGGCTGCGGCTGGTGGTGAGTGGGAAGAGTTTTAGACACAGAAGCCTGAGCTTTGGCGATGGCTGTCAGACCATTCGGTGCAATGCCCTTCGGTTATTGCACCGAGCAAACCGCCGCAAGTCCTTGGTGTTGTCGACCGTGATCAGGACATTGCACCGACTCCCGTGCCGGTCTGGTTATCTCGCTTCGGCCAGCACTTCCGCTCGCAACACCTTTGCCGCCTGCACCATGTTGCCTAACGCTTCCAAGGTCTCCGGCCAGCCACGCGTCTTCAAGCCGCAATCCGGGTTCACCCACAGACGTGCATCCGGGATAACCCCGCGCGCCTTGCGCAAGAGTCGGGTCATTTCGTCGACTTGCGGAATGCGCGGTGCGTGGATGTCGTAGACGCCCGGTCCGATATCGTTCGGGTAGGAAAATTGTCCGAATCCATCCAGTAATTCCATATCCGAACGCGAGGTTTCTATCGTGATCACGTCGGCATCCATCGCCGCGATCCACGGCAGGATGTCGTTGAATTCGGCGTAGCACATGTGCGTATGGATCTGGGTCTGGTCGGCGACACCGGCGGCGCTGATGCGAAACGCCCGCACTGCCTGGTCGAGATAAGCCGGCTTGTCGCGTGCCTTCAGCGGCAAACCTTCACGCAAGGCCGGCTCGTCGATCTGGATCATGCCGATACCAGCCTGTTCGAGATCGCAGACTTCATCGCGTAATGCCAAAGCAATTTGCAATGTCGTGGTGGCGCGTGGCTGGTCATCGCGTACGAATGACCATTGCAGCATCGTCACCGGTCCGGTCAGCATGCCTTTCATCGGTTTGTTGGTGAGGCTCTGGGCATAGCGACTCCAGCCAACGGTCATGGCTTCCGGGCGGTAGACGTCGCCATAAATCAGCGGCGGTTTGACGCAACGCGAGCCGTAGCTCTGCACCCAGCCATAGGCAGTGAAAGCAAAGCCCCATAACTGTTCGCCAAAATATTCGACCATGTCATTGCGTTCGGCTTCGCCATGGACCAGGACATCGAGTCCGAGCTGTTCCTGCTGCATGACGACGTGGCGGATTTCGGCGCGCATCTGTTCGAGATAATCGAGATGGCTGATGTCGGCACGTTTGTAGGCGGCGCGCGCTTGCCGGATCGCGCTGGTTTGCGGGAACGAGCCGATGGTGGTGGTCGGGAACGGCGGCAGTTGCCAGCGCGCTTGCTGGATCGCGATGCGGGTGGCGAACGGGGTCGTGCGTTCGGCCAGCGCAGCAGTGACCTTGCTCAGACGCTTCTGAACCGCGCCGTTGTGGATGCGCGGCGAATTGGCCCGGCTCAGTTGCGCGGCGCGGGCGCTATCGAATCCCGTGCCGACCTGGCCCGCCAGCGCATGCTTGAGCAGCGCGATTTCATCGAGCTTCTGGACGGCGAAGGCCAGCCAGCTGCGCAGTTCCGGATCGAGCTTGTCTTCCTGCGCAAGATCAACAGGTACATGCAGCAGTGAGCAACTCGGCGCGATCCACAGCTTGTCACCGAGCTGCGCTTGCAGCGGTTGCAAGTGCGCCAGTGCCGCGTCAAGATCGCTGCGCCAGATGTTGCGACCATCGACGATGCCTGCCGATAGCACCCGGTCGGCCGGCCAGTCGGCCAGTAACGCATCGAGCTGCTGCGGTGCGCGTACCAGATCCAGATGCACACCCGCCACTGGCAAGTCCCGCAGCAGTGTTGCGTGCTGGATCACATCGTCGAAATAGGTGGCCAGCAGCAGCGGCGGTGCATCGGCAGCGAGTGCCGCATAGGTCGGTGCGATCGCCGCACACCAGCGCGCATCGAGGTCCAGCGCCAGAATTGGCTCGTCGATCTGGACCCATTCGACGCCAGCGTATTGCAAGCGCTGAAGCAGCGCCTGATAACCGGCAATGGCTGCGGGCAGCAGGTCCAGTGGATGATCGAGTCCGGACTTGACCTTGCCGCGATGGAGCAACGTCAGCGGACCGATCAGCGCGACCTTGACCGGATGACCGGCGGCCCGTGCTTCTGCCACTTCGTCGAACAGCCAGTCGACACCGCCATCGAAGCGGGTGTCAGCAGTCCATTCCGGCACCAGATAGTGGTAATTCGTGTCGAACCACTTGGTCATTTCCATCGCAAAATGGGTTTGGTCGCCGCGCGCCATCGTGAAGTATTGCGACAGCGTCAGCGTGGCGGGTGCGATACCGAAGCGCGACGGGATCGCGCCCAGCAAGGCCAGCATGCCGAGTACCTGGTCGTACCAGGCGAAATCGCCGACCGTGATCAGGTCCATGCCGGCATCGGCCTGTTGCTGCCAGTGGTGCTGGCGCAGGTCGCGTCCAGTCTGGCGCAATTGCGCTTCGCTGCTGTCGTTACGCCAAAAGGATTCGAGCGCGAATTTCAGTTCACGCTGCGCGCCTATGCGTGGAAATCCAAGGGTGTGGGCGAGGGCCATGCTGTACTCCGTGTGCGGTTGATCTGGGAGAACCATGATGACCGGGCTTGCAGTATGATTCAAACGCTAAAATGTACTGATCAACGTGAGCCAAATTCATATGCAAGCCATCCTCGAAATCCGTCATCTGAAAACCCTGGTTGCCCTGCGTGAGGCGGGCAGCCTGTTGCGTGCAGCGACGCTACTTAATCTGACCCAGTCGGCGCTGTCACACCAGTTGCGCCAGCTCGAAGACCATCACGGCAGCGCGCTGTTCGAGCGTAAATCCCAGCCGGTACGCTTTACGCCAGCTGGCGATCGCCTGCTCAAACTGGCCGACATCGTGTTGCCGCATATCGATGGTGCTGCACGCGATCTGGTGCGGATGGCGCAGGGCACTGCTGGTCAGTTGCGTATCGCGGTGGAATGTCACACCTGTTTTGACTGGCTGATGCCGGCGATGGATGTGTTTCGTTCTCGCTGGCCGGAAGTCGAACTCGATATCGTGTCCGGTTTTCATGCCGACCCGGTCGGTTTGCTGTACGGCCATCGCGCCGATATCGCGATCGTCGCCGAGATCGATCCCGATGAAACGGTCGATTACCATCCGCTATTCAGTTTCGAGATCGTCGCGTTGCTGGCGCACGACCATCCGCTGGCCGGTCGCGACTATCTGGTGGCGGCCGATTTCGCTACGGATACGCTGATCACTTACCCGGTGCCGGACGACATGCTCGACGTGGTGCGGCAAGTGATGAAGCCAGCGGGTGTGCAGGCTGAACGTCGCACTACCGAGCTGACGGTGGCGATGTTGCAACTGGTGGCGAGTCGACGCGGCATTGCGACGTTGCCGGTCTGGGCGGCGCAGAATTATCTCAAGCGCGACTATGTACTGGCCCGTCCGATCACGTCGCAGGGTTTGACAGGACGGCTTTATGCGGCCTGTTTGCCGGAGCTGTCGGCGCGGCCTTATCTGGCGGATTTTGTCAGGACGACGCGGGAGAGTTGTTATGTGAGTCTGGAGGGGGTGGCGTTGTTGTAGGCATGTCAGTGCATTCGGTGCAATGCCCGTTGGTTATTGCACCGGCTGAGATCACTGGAACCGACTCGCGCTACGCATAAAAAAAGCGCCCCGAAGAGCGCTTTCATGTTGCCGATATTGTTTATTGCACCTTGGCTTTGGCGCGCAGTTCCTGCTGGTATTCCTGCAGTTTTTTCTGTTGCAGGCTTTCGCTGATCTGTGGCTTGACTTCTTCCAGCGTCGGCACTTTGGCGGCACGGGTGTCTTCGAGCTTGATCACGTGGTAACCGAACTGGGTTTTGACCGGCACTTCGGTGTACGAACCTTTGGCCAGTGCAACCATCGCATCCGAGAAAGGTTTGACGAATGACGCAGGCGAAGCCCAGTCCAGATCGCCACCGTTGGCAGCCGAGCCCGGATCTTTTGATGCCTTGGCGAGGTCTTCAAACTTGCCGCCCGCTTTCAGCTTGACGATGATGGCTTTGGCTTCGTCTTCTTTTTCAACCAGGATATGACGGGCGCGGTATTCCTTGTCGCCAGCCGTTGCCTTGAACTTGTCGTATTCGGTCTTGATGTCGGCATCGCTGATCGGGTGCTTCTTGACGTAGTCACCGACCAGTGCGCGGATAACCAGCGACTGACGGGCGATTTCGAGTTGTGACTTGACGTCGGCAGTGTTGCCCAAACCAAGTTTGTCCGCTTCCTGCACGAGCACTTCGCGATTGATCAATTCTTCCTTGACCATTTTGCGCAGTTCCGGGGTGTCGGCTTGTCCTTGCGTCGCGGCTTGCTTGACCATCAGGTCGGCGCGGCTGGAAGGAATGTTCTTACCGTTAACGACGGCGATGTTTTGTGCCATGGCTGGCAGGGCGGCCATAGCGAGTAAGACTACGAGCAAGCGAGCAGGTTTGAATGTCATTATTTGTTCCTGTGGTCGAAATTAAAATAAAAGGTGATGAGCTGGAATTCAGGGTGTGGCTGCGACTTCGGAAGGTGCCATCGTACTCAGTGCAAGTGCATGAATTTCCACTTGTAGCATGACGCGTAGGCAATCATACACGAGCCGATGGCGGTTCACGCGTGACTCGCCTTCAAAACGTGCAGACACCAGGTGCAGCCGGAAATGGCTACCGCCGGTGGCTGCACCCGCGTGACCGGCATGTGCTGCAGATTCGTCTTCCAGTACGCAGGCCGTTGGTGCAAAGGTGGCAGTCAGACTGGCGAGGATGCGTTGTTCACGATCGTTCATTTTGGCTCCTGCATATGCTTGGACAAGAACAAACTTTGCGCCAGAACAAACACCAGCATCAGGCCCATACCGCCAAACAACTTGAAGTTGACCCAGGTGGCGGTCGTGTAATTAAACGCGACATACAAATTCAGGAAACCCATCAGCACGAAAAACACTGCCCATGACAAGCCCAGCCGGCTCCAGAGTGCGGCTGGCAAGTCGATCTGTTCGCCCATCATTTTCTTGATCAGGTTCTTTTTCAGCACGAACTGGCTGATCAGGAAGACGGCGGCAAAAGCCCAGTACAGCACGGTCGGCTTCCACTTGATGAATGTTTCATTGTGAAAGTAGATCGTCGCGCCGCCGAACACACCGACGATCAGCAAAGACACCCACAACATCACATCGATCTTCTTGCGCCGCAACAGCAACCAGCCAATCTGTGCCAGTGTCGCGACGATCACAACGGTGGTCGCCAGCAGGATGGGTGCTTGCGCGGCAGTGACTACGCCGCCCGAGACCATGCCGGACAGATAGCGTCCGGCCAGTTCCTGGGCGGCGGCAACATTGCCCTCGCCCCATTTGAACATCGCAAAGAAAAGGATGACCGGGAACAGATCGAACAGGAATTTCATTCTGGATTCTTTTCAGTCGGGTTGGCAGACGACGCAAAGCTCAGTGAGGCGGAATTGATACAGTAGCGCAAGCCAGTCGGTGGCGGACCGTCCGGAAAGACATGACCCAGATGGGCATCGCAGACCGCGCAAATGATTTCGGTCCGTGCCATGCCGTGACTGCGGTCGACCAGTTCCTTCACGTTGTCCGGATTGATCGCGGTGAAATAGCTCGGCCAGCCGCAGCCGGAGTCAAACTTGGCATCGGATTCGAACAGCGGCGTGTTGCAGCACACGCAGGTATAGATACCGTGTTCATGATGATCCCAGTAGCGGCCGGTGAATGCGCGTTCGGTCGCAGCGTGGCGGGTTACTTCGTAATCCATGGGGTCGAGCGCAGCACGCCATTCGGCGTCAGTCTTGGTAATCTTGTTTGTCATGATGAGCAACTCACTTCCAGTTGGCTGGCCCAGTCGGGTGGCAGGGCCGCATAATTGTCGAATTCGGGCTGGTCGTCAAATGGCTTTTCGAGAATCGCCAGCAAGCGGGCTACTTCGGAATAATCCCCGGACTGCGCTTTTTCGATGGCCACCTGCGCCAGATGATTGCGAAGTACGTATTTGGGGTTGACCGCATGCATTGCAAGACGCCGTTCGGTATCGCCACGCGTCTCGTGTTGCAGGCGTTGCCGGTAAGCTGTGGCCCAGGCATCGAATGCCGCACGTTCGATAAACAGATCGCGCAATGGCGCATCGGACTCGGGCCGGTCGCGCTGCAACTCACCGAGGCGGCGGAAAAATAGCGTGAAGTCGACCCGGCCAGCTTGCAGGATGGCGAACAGGCTGTCGACCAGTGCGGTGTCATCGGGCTGCACGCTCGCTAGTCCGAGCTTGGCTTGCAGTAGCGCGGCCATCATGCTGTCGTAGTCGGGCTTGAAATTGGCCAGTGCAGCTTCTGTCTCTTCGACCGTGCCGATCAACGGCAGCAGCGCCTGGCCCAGCGCATAGCAATTCCAGTGCGCGATCTGCGGTTGCCGCGCATAGGCGTAGCGACCTTGCTGATCAGTATGATTGCATATGTGGGATGGATCGAATCCGTCCATGAAACCGAACGGACCATAGTCCAGCGTCAGGCCGAGGATGGACATGTTGTCGGTATTCATGACGCCATGCATGAAGCCGACGGCCTGCCAGTGCGCCACCATCTGCGCGGTGCGCCGAGTCACACTCGTGAGTAGCGCTGCGTACGGATTGGCATCGCTACGTGCTTCGGGGTAGTGCACATCGATGACATGGTCGGCCAGAGCGCGCAACAGCGCGGGCTGGTCGTTCTGATACCAGTGCTCGAACGAGCCGAAACGGATGAAGCTCGGTGCCATGCGCGTCGTGACCGCGGTGGTCTCCGGCGCTTCGCGCATGACCAGCTGGTTCGAGCCGGTCACGCACAGCGCCCGGGTAGTCGGAATGCCGAGACCGGCCATCGCTTCCGAACAGAGAAATTCACGGATCGACGACCGCAGCACGGCACGGCCATCGCCGCCGCGCGAATACGGCGTCGGTCCGGCACCTTTGAGTTGCAGTTCCATGCGGCCCGTTGTGGACGGCACGTCGCCGAGCAGGATTGCGCGGCCATCTCCAAGCTGGCCGGCCCAGACACCGAACTGATGGCCTGAATACACCGCCGCCAGCGGCGTGACGGCGTCCGCAATCCGGTTGCCGGTGAAGGTGTCGATGAAATCAGTCGTCGTGAATTCGGCCGGATCAAAGTTGATCAGCGCTGCGGCCGAGGCACTGGCGCACACCAGATACGGTTTGGCCAGCGGGGTCGGCATCAGGTGGGTAAAAAACGCATCGGGCAAGTCGGCAAAGTGATGGGCGATGTCGAGCGTGCTGGTGCGGGTTTGCTTGGGTAACGTCATGGTATTCCGGGATAGACAGCGATCGTGCATCTTAAATCAATCGGGTGGTCAACGTAACCCGGGTGACTCTTCCCGTTCAGGTCAGGCTCGCATGGACCAGATTGCGGATCATTTGCCGGAAGCGCTCGCGCTGCTCGGGTGCCTGCATCAGCCAGATGGCGATCAGGTCTTCTTGCGGATCGATCCAGAAATACGTGCCGGCCAGGCCGCTCCACAAAAAATCGCCCACCGAGCCAGGCGTCGGCGCGCCGCCGACCGTATTGCGCACTGCAAATCCCAGTCCGAAACCATAGCCGGGACCGGGCAGATAGGCCGCACCACCCGTGGCACCCGGAATCCCTGCCAGATGATCGCTGGTCATGAACGTAATGGTCTTGCGCGAGAGCAGGCGCACGCCGTCGAGTTCGCCGCCGTTGCGCAGCAAGCGCACAAAGCGCAGGTAATCGCGTGCAGTCGATAGCAGGCCGCCACCGCCGGACAAAAATTCAGGACGACGGCGCGCATCAAGCAGGCGCACCGGCTGCTGCGTGACCGGATCAATCGGAAACGCCTCGGCGATCCGGTGCTGCTGCTCGGGTGCGACCCAGAAGCCGGTATCGGGCATCTGCAATGGCGTAAAAATCTGCTCCTGCAAGTGAACATCGAGTGATTGGCCGGAAATTTTTTCCAGCAAGGCGCCGAGTAGATCGGTGGCGCGGCTGTACTCCCAGTTGGTGCCCGGCTGGAACGCCAGCGGCAAGCGCGACAGGCAATCGACCAGCTTGGCATTGCTGATGTTGCGGCCCTCGATGCCGCTGTCCAGATAGGCTTGCTTGACCAGCGTCGATTCGCCGAATATCCCGTAGGTCAGGCCGGCACTGTGGCGCAGCAAATCCTGAATCGTCATTTCGCGCACACACGGTGCCAGCGTCATGGTCCGGCTGCCGTCGGCGGCAACGCTTTCGGTGGCGACCTGCAAGTTGGCCAGTTCCGGAAAATAGCGTGACACTGGATCTGAAATCAGTAGCCGACCCTGTTCGGCCAGCATCATGATCGCCACCGAGACGATCGGTTTGGTCATCGAATAGATCCGGAATATCGAGTCGGTCGCCATCGGTGTGGACTGGTCCGGTCCTTGTGCGCCGTAGGCTTTTTCATGGGCGATCCGACCACCGCGTTCGAGCAGTAGCGTGGCACCAGGAATATGGCCGGCATCGATCTCGCGCTGGATTGCCTGATCAAGCCGAACCAGACCGGCCGGGTGAAAAGTCGCATTGATGGAATCGTTAGCTTGTGGCATGGTTCTCCGTAATGGTTCGTTGATCATTGATGTGACAAGAATAGGCCGCAGCGTTGTGCATGTTGCCAGCAGATTCCTTTTAACAGGAGACAGGAAGAGTATGAACGCAAGCACAAACGATCAGTTGATGATTCCTTCACTGAAGGATAATGTTTCACCCGAAGAGTGGCAAACCCGCGTGGATCTGGCGGCTTGCTATCGACTGGTGGCCGATTATGGCTGGAGCGATCTGGTCTTCACGCACATCACGGCGCGCGTGCCAGGAATCCACGACCAGTTCCTGATTAATCCCTACGGCATGATGTTCGATGAAATCACTGCGTCGTCGCTGGTGAAGATCGATCTTCATGGTAACAAGCTCGATGACTCGCCTTTTCCGGTCAATCCGGCCGGCTTCACGATCCACAGTGCCGTCCATGCGGCACGTCCGGATGCGCAATGCGTGCTGCATGTGCACAGCCTCAATGGCGTGGCGGTGTCAGCGCAAAAAAAGGGGTTGCTGGCGCTGTCGCAGCAATCGATTTTTATCCTGGCCAGCCTGGCCTATCACGACTATGAAGGCGTGGCGCTGCGCGACGACGAGAAGGCACGGCTGGTTGCCGACCTCGGTCACAAGACGTATTTCATGCTGCGTAACCACGGTTTGCTGACACTCGGTTCGACCATCGCCGATGCCTTCCTGAACATGTACACCTTCGAGACCGCCTGCAATATCCAGATCAGGGCACAGGCCGGAGGCGGCGAACTGATCACGATACCCGATGCCATCATCAGCACCGCTCAGGCGCAGGCGCGTGAAGCGACCAAATCGCTCGGTGGCATGCTGGCATGGCCGGGCCTGTTGCGGCGACTGGACCGGGCTGATCCGTCCTACAGGAACTGAGCTGAGCTGAGCAGACGCAGTGGTGAAATACCGCATCGCAGCATCGAAAACTATTGACGCTTTCCGCACGGTCGTACGAAAATCGTCGCGATCGAATTGAACTGCACACAGGAGAAAAGATGGCGTCGTACCCGAAGAGCCCGCTGATGGGCCAGATGATGGATCAGCCGTTGTTGATTTCCAGCATTATCGAACATGCAGACCGCCATTTCGGTGATAACGAAATCGTTTCCCGCCGCGTCGAAGGCGATATCCATCGCTACACCTACCATGATTGCCATACCCGTTCGCGCCAGCTTGCCAATGCCCTGGCCACGCTGGGCGTGACGATGGGTGATCGCGTCGCCACGCTGGCATGGAATGGCTATCGTCACCTTGAGGCCTATTACGGCGTGTCCGGTTCGGGTGCCGTCCTGCACACGATCAATCCGCGCTTGCATCCCGAGCAGGTCGCTTACATCGTCAATCATGCCGAAGACCAGTACCTGCTGTTCGACATGACATTCCTGCCACTGGTCGAAGCGTTTGCCGCGCAGTGCACCACGGTCAAGGGTTTCATCGCCCTGTGCGACCGTGCTCACATGCCGGCCACCAGCAAGATCCCGAACCTGCTGTGCTATGAAGAATTGATCGACGCGGCGTCACCTGATTACACCTGGCCGCTGTTCGACGAAAACTCGGCATCGAGCCTGTGCTACACCTCAGGTACGACTGGCAATCCGAAGGGTGCGTTGTATTCGCATCGGTCGACGGTGCTGCATTCGTATGCCTCGACAATGCCCGATAGCCTCAATGTGTCGGCTCGCGATGCGGTCTTGCCGGTGGTGCCGATGTTTCATGTGAATGCCTGGGGCTTGCCGTATTCGGTCTTGCTGACCGGCGCCAAGATGGTGTTTCCCGGACCGGCGCTCGATGGCAAATCGCTGTATGAATTGTTCGAGCAAGAACAGGTGACGTTCTCGGCCGGTGTGCCGACGGTCTGGTTTGGTCTGCTGAACTACATGGCCGACAACGAGCTGACCTTTTCCAGTTTCAAGCGTACCGTCATCGGTGGCTCGGCCTGTCCGCCGGCGATGATGAAAACCTTGCGCCACAAATACGATATCGAAGTCATCCACGCATGGGGCATGACCGAGATGTCGCCGCTGGGCACCTCGTGCACGCTGCAAGCGAAACACAACAACCTGTCCGAAGACGCGCGACAGTCACTGCTGGAAAAACAGGGCCATGCGATTTTCGGTGTCGACATCAAGATCGTCGACGATGCCGGACTCGAATTGCCGTGGGATGGCAAAACCTACGGGAACTTGCTGGTCAAGGGACCGTGGATCATCAGCAGTTATTACAGGCAGGAAGAAGCCAGCGTGCTTGAAGACGGCTGGTTTCCGACCGGCGACGTGGCCACCATCGATGCCGACGGCTACATGCAGATCACCGACCGCAGCAAGGACGTCATCAAGTCCGGCGGCGAATGGATTGGCACCATCGATCTGGAAAATATCGCGATGGCCCATCCGGCCGTCCTGCAAGCGGCGTGCATCGGTGTGTTCCATCCGAAGTGGGATGAGCGACCTTTGCTGATCGTGGTCAAGCGTGCAAATGCCGAGGTGACGCGGGAAGAATTGCTGGCGTTTTATGACGGCAAGATTGCCAAGTGGTGGACGCCGGACGATGTGACTTTTGTCGACGCACTGCCGATTGGCGCAACCGGAAAATTTTTGAAAAACAAGATGCGCGAACAGTTCAAGGAGTACAAGTTGCCCACTGCCTGATGGGCTGTAGTGCTTAATGCGAAGTGCTTAATGCGTAGTGCGTAATTCGTAGTTGGTCATCGCAGTGTTCATACCTATAAAATCCATAAGGAAGAGACAAATGACAAACCAGTTCCGCCCGTTGTTGATTGCCCTGTCTGTTGCCGCTGCTTGCGCTGCACCGGTCGCCCACGCTGAAAACGTCAAGGTCGCGCTCATTGAAACTTTGTCGGGGTCATTCGGACCGATCGGGCAAAATGAGTTGCAAACTTTCCAGATGTTTTCGGAAACTGCCAACAAGCAAAAACTAGCCGGTGACAATACGCTCGAATTTGTCGGCTTCGACAACAAGGGTAGTCCGCAGGAGTCGCTGACCCAACTCAAGACGGTGATCGATCAAGGTTACCGCTACATTACGCAAGGCAATGGCTCCGGCGTGGCGCTGGCACTCATTGATGCCGTCAACAAGCATAACGAACGCAATCCCGGCAAGGAAGTCGTGTTCCTGAATCACGCCGCGATCGATCCTGATCTGACCAACAGCAAATGCAGTTTCTGGCATTTCCGCTTCGATGCCAATTCCGACATGAAGATGGAAGCCTTGACCAGTTTCATGGCCAAGGATATGTCGATCAAGAAGGTCTACATCATTGGGCAGAACTACGCCCACGGCCTTCAGGTCACGCGTGCTGCCAAGGAATATCTGAAGCGCAAGCGGCCGGATATCCAGGTGGTTGGTGATGACTTGCACCCGATCGGTCAGGTCAAGGATTTTTCTCCGTACATCGCCAAGATCAAGGCATCCGGTGCCGACACCGTCATCACCGGCAACTGGGGTGCCGATCTTGCGTTGCTGATCAAGGCCGGCAAGGATGCCGATCTGAAAGCCAACTTCTACACGTATTACGCCGGCACCACAGGCGTGCCTACCGCCATGGGCGCCGCCGGTGCAGATCACGTCAAGATGGTGGCGTACTGGCACCCGAATAACGAGACCTTTTCTGGCAAGGAAATTGTCGAGGCATTCAAGAAAAAATACGATGGCGATTTCTACACGCTCGCCACCTACAACATCGTCGAAATGCTGTCGCGGGCCATCAAGACTTCCAAGTCCACTGATCCGATCAAGGTAGCCTACGCGCTGGAAGGCATGAAATTCAACAGCCTCAATGGCGAGAACGAAATGCGTGTCGCGGATCACCAGTTACAGCAGCCTCTGTACGTTGCAACCTGGTCCAAGGTAGACGGCAAGACCGTCAAGTACGATCAGGAAAACACCGGCTACGGCTGGAAGACGGATCAGAAAGTCGAGACTTACGTCGCTACGCAACCGACCTCCTGC
This sequence comes from Actimicrobium sp. CCI2.3, assembly GCF_035019065.1. Lineage (NCBI taxonomy): Bacteria > Pseudomonadati > Pseudomonadota > Betaproteobacteria > Burkholderiales > Oxalobacteraceae > Actimicrobium > Actimicrobium sp. CCI2.3. The sequence goes on from NZ_JASJWR010000034.1 coordinate 40,239, forward strand.
CAGATGAAGCGGCCTCCAAAGCCATCGTAAGTTCCGTGATGCTGGAGGCAGCACAGCAGGCCGTCGGGAAATTCCCGGAGGTGGTCCTGTGCTCCGGCATGTTTTTCAACTGAACCGCGATGTCGCTTGCCTGCCCGCCAGCGCACCCGCAGGTTGCATCGACTCGTTTCTGGATACCGTGCCACGGCACGTCGTCATCACATAAAGGTTTCCCTCGTGGAGTTCACGCTAATTACCTTGCTCAATGGTCTGAGCTACGGGCTCTTGCTGTTCATGCTTTCTGCTGGCCTGACGCTGATCTTCAGCATGATGGGTGTCCTCAATTTCGCGCATGCCAGCTTTTACATGCTGGGTGCTTATTTTGCCTATACGATTTCCAGTGTGCTCGGCTTCTGGCCGGCGTTGCTGGTCGCGCCCTTGCTGGTTGGCGCATTGGGCGCGCTGGTCGAACGTTACGGTTTGCGTTCGGTACACAAGTACGGCCATATTCCCGAGCTGTTATTTACGTTCGGGCTGTCTTACGTGATTCTCGAAATCGTGCAGCTGATCTGGGGCCGTGCAACCGTGCCTTACAAGATTCCAGCAGAGCTCGATGGCGCGTTATTCACGCTCTATACGACGACGTTTCCGATTTATCGCGGCTTCATGATGCTGATCGCCTTGCTGATGCTGCTAGCGATCTATCTGGTACTCACGCGTACCCGCATCGGCCTGGTGATCCAGGCGGCGCTGACGCATCCGGACACGGTCGAGGCCCTCGGCCACAACGTGCCGCGGGTACTGATGCTGGTGTTTGGCGGCGGTTGTGCGCTGGCCGGACTGGCCGGGGTCATCGGTGGCAACGCGTTTGTCACCGAACCGGGCATGGCGGGTACCGTCGGTAGCATCATTTTCGTGGTGGTGGTGGTCGGCGGCATGGGCTCGCTGGTCGGTGCGCTGTTTGCCTCGCTGCTCATTGGCGTACTGCAGACCTTTGCCGTGGCGATCGATTACTCGATGATCAGCCTGCTGGCAGTATTCGGCGCGCAAATCACGGCGATGACGCCCGGTTACGCTGTCCTTAAACTCACCATTTCACAGGTCGCGCCCATCATGCCTTACCTGTTGCTGGTGCTAATCCTCATCTTCAGGCCCAAGGGTCTGATGGGTACACGGGAGGGATGACCATGACTTATCGACCTCTCAATCTTGTGCGCTGGATCATCTGGTTTTGTTTTGCCGTCACACTGGTCGTGGCACCGCTGATTTTTAACAAGGGTGCGTCCATGTCGCTGCTGTCGCAAGTCGGCACGCTGACGATTTTTGCGCTGTCGTACAACATGTTGCTGGGGCAGGGCGGCATGCTCTCGTTCGGTCATGCGGTGTACTCCGGTCTCGGCGCTTTTTTCGCGATCCATGCGCTCAACATGGCGACTGCCGGTGCACCGATTCCGGTGATGCTGGTACCGCTGATCGGTGGCTTCGCCGGCATGGGTTTCGGCATTCTGTTCGGCTATGTCACGACCAAGAAAAGCGGCACCACGTTCGCGATGATCACGCTGGGACTGGTTGAGCTGGTGTTCGCCGCCTCGTTGATGTTCCCGACATTTTTTGGGGGCGAAGGCGGTATCTCGACCAATCGGGTGATCGGTGAACCATTCCTCGGAATCACGTTCGGGCCGCAGATTCAGGTGTATTACCTGATCGCGTTCTGGCTGTTCGTCACCACCATCGGCATGTTTGCGTTCACGCAGACACCACTGGGACGACTTGTCAATGCAGTGCGCGACAATCCGGAGCGGGTCGAATTCATCGGCTACGACACGCAATGGGTGCGCTACATGACGCTGATCCTGTCGGCTTTCTTCGCCGGGATTTCCGGTGGCCTGTCGGCCATCAGCTTTGAAATCGTCAGTGCTGAAAACGTCAGCGCCCTGCGTTCCGGTGCGGTGCTGCTGTTCACCTTCATCGGCGGGATCGGGTTCTTTTTCGGGCCGATTATCGGCGCGGTCGTTGGTGTCTTCCTGACAGTGATGCTGTCCGATTACACCAAGGCCTGGCAGTTGTATCTGGGCGTGTTCTTCATCCTCATCGTGATGTATGCGCCCGGTGGACTTGCCAGCATCGTGATGATGAATGTCCGGGTGGTGGTGCACAAACAGTTCCGTCGCGTGGCACCGCTGATGGCGGCGATCTGTGGTGCCGGACTGGTACTCTTTTCGGGTGCCGTGGTCCTGATCGAGCTGCTTTACCACGTTACGCTGGACGTCGGCAGCGGGCCACTGTTGAAGCTGTTCGGTTTTCAGGTCAACACTGGCGCACCGACTGCATGGCTGATCGGTCTCTCTCTGGCCATTGTCGGCATCGTCGCTTTCGCGAAAATCAAGACCCCATTTTGCGACGTCTGGGGCGACGTCAATACCGACATTGAAGCAGCCATCCGGAGGGCACAAACATGAGCGCGTTTTCCCTCGAACTGAAGAACGTTCGCAAGAGTTTCGGCAAGTCTGAAATCATTCGCGGTACCAGCTTGCAAGTGCCGAAAGGCGAACGCTTTGCCGTGATCGGACCGAACGGTGCCGGCAAGTCGACGCTGTTCAATCTGATCTCGGGCCGCTTCGGTATCAGCAGCGGCGACATTCTGCTCAACGGTGTCAGCACGGTGGGTCTGAAGCCGTTCGAGATCAACCGGCGCGGGCTGTCGCGCAGTTTCCAGATCACGAATATCTTCCATCGGCTCAGCGTCTATGAAAACTTGCGCTGTGCGGTGCTGTGGTCGCTCGGTTACAAGTACTCGTTCTGGCATCGTCTCAATGGTCTCAGGGATGCGCATGAACGGGCCGAAGCGGTGCTCGAACAGATTGGCTTGTCGCGTCGCCGCGCGACATTGGGCGGATTGCTGACTTACGCGGAACAGCGTGCGCTCGAAATCGGCATCACGATTGCCGGTGGTGCCGATGTGATTTTGCTCGACGAACCGACTGCCGGCATGAGCCGTTCCGAAACCGAAACAGCGGTGGAACTGATTCGCAAAGTCACCGTCGGCAAGACCTTGCTGATGGTCGAGCACGACATGAGCGTGGTCTTCGGCCTGGCCGATAAAATCGCGGTGCTGGTGTATGGCGAGATGATTGCCTGCGACACACCGGCCAATATTCGTGGCAATACGAAAGTGCAGGAAGCCTATCTGGGCTCGCACGCACCAGAGGAGACAGCATCATGACGGCCCTGCTGGAACTCAACGAGCTGCACGCGTATTACGGCAAGAGCCATGTCCTGCATGGTGTCAACCTGGTGGTCAACGAGGGCGAGATCGTCAGCCTGCTCGGACGCAACGGAGTGGGTCGTTCGACCACGGTCAAGGCGGCGATGGGGCAGGTCGACGCGACCGGTTCCATCCTGTTCAAGGGCGAGGAAATGATCGGCCTGAAAGCCTTTCAGATTGCCCACAAGGGACTCGGTTACGTGCCTGAAAACCGCGATATCTTTCCGACGCTGACGGTCGAGCAAAACCTGATCCTCGGCGAAAAGAAAGGTCGCAAGTCGCGCTGGACGTTGAATGACATGTACCAGCTGTTTCCCCGTCTGCGCGAACGGCAGCACACGCCAGCCGGCGTGATGTCGGGTGGCGAACAGCAGATGCTGACCTTGTGCCGCACGTTGATGGGCGACCCGGACCTGATCATGATCGACGAGCCGACCGAAGGCTTGGCACCGAAGATCGTCGACCTGGTCGCCGAGTACCTCAGTGCCCTAAAAAACCGTGGTATTTCGATTTTGCTGGTCGAGCAGAAGTTGGCCATCGCGCTGGAAATTTCGCAGCGGGTCTATGTGATGGGTCACGGCTCGATTGTGTTCGAGGGCACGCCGGCGCAACTCAAGGCAAATGATGCGGTTCGCAAGGAGTGGCTGGAGGTTTGAAGGCACGATGTGGATGTGGATGTTGATGCAGGTGCTAGCGGATGGTGGCGCTAGTCGTTTTTTTCGTCTGCGTTGGTATTTCCTTCGTCATCTCCGCCAGCACCTGCAGTGCGGTTGCGGTCGTCACCAGATGGTTCTCGTCCGCGTACAAGCGTCCGCATGCTGGCCCGCCTGACCAAGGTTGATAACAGCATGGGTCGGTGACCCGCAAATTCGCGCCACCGGCCCAGGCACCGTCCGCTCGTTGCAATGTGATCAGCTTGCCTGCCAGTGCGCTGATCAGTTCGGGTTGTGCGTGTTGCAGGCTGGCGATGCCCGTGACAAGAGCCAGATCAAACGCACCATGGATCGCATGCTGTTCGCTCGCGCCGACCACGGGTGGCCTGCCTTCCGGCGGCATACCGAGCGCGCGCAACAAACGCAGGCTCCACCACGTCGCGTAGTGACAAGTACGCCACCAGTACGACGGCCAGGTGCCGTCCTTGTTGCGCTCCCGCGCGAGCACCTCCAGCACGTCATCGTGGTAGGCCATCTGGTCGACAGGTGGCAGTGCCAGAAAAACTGCCGGTGTGACGTCATTGTGTGGCACTCCCCAGGCATCATCGCGTGCATAAGTGGCAAAGCCGCCATCACCATGCCAGTGTTCACGCAACCATGTCACATCGGATGCCAACGGCGTTTTACCGGCAAGCCGCAGCAGCGTCAGCGCGAAGGCGCTGGAATCGGCATCGGGGCCGGTACTGCGGTTGTAGCCCCAGCCTTGCGGATAGGGGCGTTGTTTTTCCAGCCAGTTGGCGGCCGCGTCGGTGCTGCGCCGCACGGTCGCGCTGTGATCCGATTGCGCCAGCGCCACACCGACATAGCCGGTCACCCATGCATCAGAGCGTCCCACCGGCAAGCGGTAATCCTGCCAGTGACCGTCGTCCGCCTGGTGCGACGTCAGGTAAGCGACGGCTGCGCGCAGTGCGCTGTGCAGCATCCTGTCGGTGACCTGTTTCATTCCGGCAGCGATTTCAGATAGATATTGATCCTGGGTTGGCACGCCTGGTCGAGGCCTAAGCCAATGAAAGCCAGTTCGCCCAGTGCGGCCAGGTTGTTTAGCTGATGACAGGGTGTTAGCCCGTAACGCTGGCAGCATTGCGCAATGATCGTTAGCCATTCTTCCGATGGACGTTGCACGCAATGGGCGCAGACGTCGAGCTTGATATTGCCCGACATTTCTTCTGCTGCGGCGCTGGCCAAGGTCATCCCGATGCTGCCGACGACGGCACTGCGTGGAATGTGCCTGGTACCAATGACGAGTCGCAGGAAGTCACGCACTTCGTCGCTCTCGGCCAGCGACAAGCCAAGGTCTGCCAGCGCCGCTTTGTTGCCGATGCGCCAGTACAGTTTTGCCCGCGCAGTGGCTGCCGAATTGCCTTCGATGCCAGCGCTGACCAAGTGCGCATGACGAGCCAGTCGATCCGGGATCAGGCTACCTAGCCAATGCTGGGCACGCCGCCAGCGTGCGGCGGGATCGCCCCATTTCGTGCTGACATAAAGCGCCATGCCAGGTCCGGATAAATTGGTAGCCAGCCACGCGCCGCCGGCTGGTAGCGCAGCACGTGCCATCGTATCGGCTGGCAGCATGTGTTCCAACAAGGTCTGACAGGTTGGGTGCATGTCGGGAGCCTGTTGCTGCAGTATTGCCTGCACCGCTTGCGCTACTTGTTGCTGACGTTGTCTGATGTCACTGGTTTTCGCGGCGGGATCCGCCAGCAGGCGCACGACGGGCGCTGTACCAACGTGGAGTCCGATGCAAAGTTGCAGTGGCGAACCGTCGTTGTTAAGGGTCGAGTGCCATGGTCCGGCTTGCGATGCGGATGGGCCGAGCAGGTTGCCCGCTTGCTGGACGATCTCTTCCTGCGACCGTCCCGTCAGTCTGGCAGCCAGCGTCAGCAGTCCTTGTCCTGTCATTGCAGCACCGGGAGCAGCAATGACGATGACGGCCAACATGGTGGCAACAGCAACAGTGTCAGCAGCAAGAGGTTACGCAGCAGCGTCATCGGCGTCAGCGTATGACCGTTGAGAAGCACGCCGCAACCACACGCAATGTGCAAGCCGCGCACGAGTGCCGATCCGATGGCGAGGCAGAACAGTGTCAGCAAGCCGGTTGTTGTCGCCCACGCGAGCGGGTACGTGGGCAGCCAGAGCGACGACAGCAAGAGCACGCCCGCGAGTAATTCGAGTATCGCGAGCAAGCGCGAAAAAGCCGGAACGAGTCGTGCCGATATCAAGCGGTAGTTGGCGATGGCGAGTCTGACCGAACGTTGCCTCAGACATGCCGAGATGCCCGAGGCAACGAATAACAGACCATAAGCGCCGCGCAACAGCGTTGCCAGCATCGCGGAGGTGTCGGTCATCGGATCATGATCGTTACTGTCACGGAATTTCGACGACGATGACGTTACCAACCGACCCATTCTGGCCATTGATGCCGGGTGCACCGGGTGCGCCAGGATTACCTTGCGCTGCCGAATTGCCCGTGCCACCACGGCGACCACCAACGCCGGGCAAACCACCGGGGCCACCCGCACCACCGACGCCACCCTGGCCACCGCCGGTATTGGCGGCATACGACGGGGTTGGGATGCCATGCGCATACTGAATCGTCACGTTGCCACCATTGCCGCCGGCAGCGCCGTCACCACCCCGGCCACCGTTGCCGCCATTGCCGCCACGACCACCGTTTTCGTCGTTCTCGCAGCCATGGCCGTTGCCACCATTGCCGCCCTGACCGCCTTGCCCACCCGGGCCGCCCGGCCCGCCGGAACCGCCGTTGCCGCCATGTGCATCGACATTCACGCCCGTAATGAATTCAGTGACCGAGACAGTCAGCGAGCCACCATCCTGACCCGCAAATCCGTTGGTGCCATTGGACGCACTCGTGCCATCGTTGCCAGCGCCACCGACAGTGCCGGCATCGTCGCCATCCCAGTGGCAGACTGCATCCTGTCCTTGCCCGCCTGCGCCACCGGTCTGGCCGCCAGTGCCGCCGTGACCATCGCCGCCAGCATTGCCATGTACGTCAATATTATAAGAAGGCATTTTTTATCTCCTGTCTGGTTGTCGTTGAGTTGCCACTGAGTTGCCACTGAGTTGCCGCAGCGAGCGCGCATTACAGTCCCTTGATGCCGGCCGCATGGATCGCGCTCTGGTTACCAAGCTTGATCAGGCCGCCTTTGTCGATCGTGATGTGGTTTGCAAACAGAACCTTTCCCTTGACGTTCAGCACGGCACCGGAAGCGACGTGGATATCGCGGAAAATGAAAATCGGAATCCGGATTTTTTGCAGGTCCAGCCATTTGTTGAGTGCCGGGATTTGTGCTGCACTGATGTTGCCGCTATGACCGTAAATGAAGTCGCGCGCCATGTTCTTGATCGTGGCAACCTGGTCGGGATGAAATGCCGGTAATGGCGGGATAACGATGCCACTGCGGCCGACGATGCTCGGCCGGATCGTCGGATGCAGGACCACCGGACCAATTGACGGCAGGGTATGTCCCTGTGCGAAAGCCTGGTCGGGGATCCCGATCCAGCGCTTGATGTCGGTGATCGAGTGGGGTTCGAGAAACGCGATACTGTGGACGTGGGCCGCATCGGCACTGGTCAGTAGGAGGGTCTGGTTAGCGGCGACATCCAGATCCGTCAGCTTGATCGTGGCAGGATCAATGTTGAAATCTTTAAGACGTGTCTCTATCGTTTGTTGTGGCATTTCCATCTCCATTGTGCAATTTTCTGGCGTGATCGACGCCATCGGAAATCCTCTTTTGCTACAAACAAAAATTAACAGGTCGGGGTCCGGACTTTTTGAGGCGGCGCAATTCGCGGCGATTGATTTTTTAAGGTTGCTGGTACCCGACTGCTGCCTGGCGCATGGGAACTGATCGGGATCAAGTTGATACAGCGCACGCTGTTATCGGATCGAGGTCTGCGGTCGTCCAGATCGCGTAACTATTGATTACACTGTGGAGCATTGCCACTGATCAGAGGAGTTCCCATGAAACGGTTCCTTGCCACGCTGTTGAGCGCTGCTTGCGTCATTACGGGGTGGTGGACTACGCATGCACAGGCTGGTATCGGTCCCGCATCCACGATACGGATCGGTGTGTCCGGACCGTTCACAGGAGGCTCCGGTCCGCTCGGTGAGAGCATGCGCAATGGGGTTCGGCTGGCCATCGACGAAATCAATCGTGTTGGCGGCATCAATGGCCAGCTGTTTGAATTGATCGAGCGCGACGATCAGGCATCGGTGCCGCTGGGAGCAAAAATTGCCGACGACTTCGTGCAGGAAAAAGTCACCGCCGTGATTGGTATCGTCAACACGGGCGTCGGCCTGGCCTCGATCGACGCGTACCAGAAAGCGTCACTGCCGTTGCTGGTGGCGGTATCGACCGGTACCATGCTGACCCGGAAATTTGCCCCGCCGCAGGCTCCGGAAAATTATATCTTCCGGATTTCGCCGACCGTGGACCTGGAAGCACGGGCGCTGGCGAGCGAGCTCAAGCGACGCAAGATCGCTGCCGTCTCCCTGCTGGCCGATACCACCCCGTATGGCGATGCCGGTGCACTGGCGTTTCGCGAAGAGTGCCAGCTCGCCGGCATCGCCCTGCGTTCCGATGAGCGTTTCAAGGTCGGTGACACGGACATGCGCAAACAGGTCGCGCGGGCCAGGCAGAGCCGTGGGCAGGCATTGGTGGCCTGGGGCATAGGACCTGAACTGGCAGTCATTGCGCGTAACAAGGCAGCAGCCGGATGGACGGTGCCGCTGCTGGGTAGCTGGACTTTTTCCAGCCGTAATTTCATCGATAGTGCCGGTCCGGCGGGCGAGGGCGCGCTGATGCCGCAGACCTTTATCCAGGATATGGGATCGACCACCAGGAACGGATTTCTGCTGGCGTACCGGCGCCTGTTCAAGACCGACCTGATCGCGTCACCAATGAGTGCGGCGCAGGGCTATGACGGCATGCATTTGCTGTACCGCGCCATCCGCCAGGCCAATTCCGGCGATGGCCGCCGGATTCGCGCCGCGCTTGAAAATCTGGAGAGTCGCTATCAAGGCGTCATCACCAGTTACAGCAAGCCCTTCTCGGCCAGCGACCATGACGCCATCACGCTCAACATGCTGTGGATCGGTCGGGTCGTCGATGGTCGGGTCGATTATTCCAGCAAGGAAGATCAGCTCCGGGATGCCGTGTTGCGCTATAAAAAGCCGTAGCGCTTTTGCGTCAGGTCGGTCGTGGAGGCAGAACACGCGCCGACAATTCGGCCGCACTGGGTGCCTTGCCGGTAAGCCGGTCAACGCCAAAGCAGCCGGATTGACATCGAGGCATTGATGGTCTTCGGGCCGCATGAGTGCATCGCGCAGCACCGTCGCATCCTCTGCATGGCGCTGGTCGGCGAGGCGCTCAGCTCCGCGCTTTGAGCAACACCACCAGCGCGCCGCTACCGCCATCGGAAGCCTTGGCCTGGCAAAAGGCGATGACTTCGTCTTTTTGTACCAGCCAGTTGCGGACCTTACCTTTGAGTACCGGTTGTTTGTTGATCGAACCCAATCCCTTGCCGTGAATGATGCGCACGCAGCGCAGCCCGCGCCGGCTGACCGCGTGCAGATACTCGGACAAGGCTTCTCGTGCTTCGTCGGTACGCATGCCGTGCAAATCGAGCTGGCTCTGGATCACCCAGTGGCCACGCCGCAATTTGCGGACAGTGTCGGCCGTGATGCTGCTGCGGGCGTAACTGAGTTCGGCGTCGGTGTCGAGCAGGGTTTCGATGCTGAAGTCGTCCGACAGCGATTCGGCCAGGGCGGCCTGTTCGTCGGCCAGATGCTGGCGTGCGATCGGATCGGGACGTTCCGGTTGCAGGAAAATTTTTTCAGAGATCAGTAGTGGAGCGACCATGCCGATGCTGTGTCGAAACAGATCGGCTTCGATCGCCGCCAGCCTTGAACGTCGTTGCTGTTCCAGTTCAGCGACGGCGCGCTCTTCCTGCTGCGCTTTGAGTTGCTTGCGCAGCAGGGTCAGGGAGGCGAAGTCCTTGAGCGGTACAGACATGGCGTGACAACAAACCCGAGCCGGGCGTCAGTCGTTTAGCGTTTCAAGGAAACGCTGGGCATCGAGTGCAGCCATGCAGCCGGTGCCTGAGCTGGTAATGGCCTGGCGATAGACATGGTCCTGCACGTCGCCGGCCGCAAACACACCCGGCAGATTGGTGGCGGTGGCCATGCCTTCGAGTCCGGTCAGCGTCTTGATGTAGCCGTTCTTCATCGTCAACTGGCCTTCGAACAGGCTGGTGTTCGGTTTGTGGCCGATGGCGACAAAGATGCCGTGCACGGTGATGTCAGTGAGGCTGTCGTCGATGGCGGACTTGATGCGCAAGCCGGTCACGCCGCTGTCGTCGCCAAGAACTTCATCGAGGGTGCTGTTCCATTTGACTTCGATCTTGCCTTCGGCAACCTTGGCCATCAGGCGGTCGATCAGGATCGCTTCGGCGCGGAACTTGTCGCGGCGATGGATCACGGTGACCTTGGAGGCGATGTTCGACAGGTACAGTGCCTCTTCGACGGCGGTGTTGCCACCACCGATGACAGCGACTTCCTGACCGCGATAAAAGAAACCATCGCAGGTCGCGCAGGCTGACACGCCCTTGCCCATGAAGGCTTGCTCGGAAGGGATGCCGAGATATTGTGCCGAAGCGCCGGTCGCAATGATCAATGCATCGCAGGTATATTCTCCGGAATCACCGACCAGCCGGATCGGCTTTTCGGTCAGCATTGCGGTGTGAATATGGTCGTAGATGACTTCGGTCTTGAAGCGTTCTGCATGTTGCAGCAGACGCTGCATCAGCTCCGGACCTTGCACGCCCATCGGGTCGCCGGGCCAGTTTTCGACATCGGTGGTGGTCATCAGTTGACCGCCTTGCTCCATGCCGGTAATCAATACCGGGTTGAGGTTGGCGCGCGCAGCGTAGACTGCAGCGCTGTAGCCGGCAGGACCGGAACCAAGGATGAGGACATGTGCATGTTTGACGGTAGTCATGGAATTTTATCGATCGAAAAGAGAAGTTTCGGGCTGCGTGACGTGGCAGCATGTGTCTGGCTTATATAATGGCATGTCGCGAAATTGCAATCTCGCTATGAGGACAACGACCTCAATCGTGCTCAGTACCTAATGTCTAGCCAAGATTATAGACGAACATGACGATCTGGATTTGCCGTGGTGCAGCACCACCATTTAGCCCGTCGTGCCGTTATTTCTCGCCAAAAAGTAGCCAGGATTTATGAGTAAACCAAGTCAAGCCTATACCCGTAGCACAACCCCCCGTAACACTCAGCCGTTGCCGAGCCGGTTGGTACGCTTGCTGTCCGAAGCGCGCTGGCTGGTGCTCAGCGCAGTGGGTGTTTATCTGGTGCTGATCTTGTTGTCGTATTCAAGTACCGATCCGGGTTGGTCACATTCGAATGCGGTGCCGGACCTGCATAACTGGGGTGGTCCGATCGGGGCCTGGACTTCCGACCTGCTGCTTTATATTTTCGGGCTGTCGGCCTGGTGGTGGAGCGTGTTGCTGTTGCGCCTGGTGTTGAGCGGATATCGCCGGCTCTCGCGTAAATATTTACTGCAAAAAGAACCGGAACCAGTCTATCGCCATGACAGCTTGATCCGTGGTGCCGGGTTTGCCTTGCTCCTGGCGGGCAGCGTCGCGATCGAACACTTGCGCCTGTATTCCTTTCGCGCAGCTCTACCGCACGGGCACGGTGGCGTGCTGGGCGAATTGATCGGTGGCGGCGCGCAGCATGCGTTCGGTTTTACTGGTGCGACCTTGTTCTTGCTGCTGTTGTTTGGCTTGGGGTTCAGCCTGTTTTTTCAGCTCTCGTGGCTGGCCGTGGCAGAACGCATTGGCACGGGCATCGACATGCTGATCGACAGTGTGCGCAACCTGTTCGCCGCCTATCAGGACCGCAAGGTTGGTCAGGTTGCCGTGGTCAAGCGCGAGACCGTCGTGGTGCAGGAACGCACGCGCATTGTCGACGCGCCGCCGGTGCGCATCGAGCCACAGGTCGTCGCGATACCGCGCTCGGAGCGGGCTGAAAAGGAACGTCAGGTGTCGCTGTTCATCGATCATCCGGACTCCAACCTGCCGCCGATTTCGCTGCTCGATACGGCACCGCCGGCGCAGGTCACGGTCAGTGTCGAGACGCTGGAATTCACCAGTCGCCTGATCGAAAAGAAGCTGTCCGATTTTGGCGTTGTCGCCAAAGTGGTCGCGGCGCATCCGGGCCCGGTCATCACGCGCTACGAGATCGAACCGGCCACCGGCGTCAAGGGCAGCCAGATTGTTGGCCTCGCACGCGACCTGGCACGGTCGCTGTCACTGACTTCAATCCGCGTGGTTGAAACCATTCCCGGCAAAAATTACATGGGGCTAGAACTGCCAAATCCGAAACGGCAAATCGTGCGCCTGACCGAAATCATCAGTTCCAAAGTCTATAACGATGGCGTGTCCAGTCTGACGATTGCACTGGGCAAGGATATCGCCGGCAACCCGGTCGTCGCCGACCTCGCCAAGATGCCGCATCTGCTGGTTGCCGGTACCACCGGTTCCGGCAAATCGGTGGGGATCAATGCCACCATCCTGTCACTGCTCTACAAGTCTGACCCGAATCAGGTGCGCCTGATCCTGATCGATCCGAAGATGCTGGAGCTGTCGATTTACGAAGGGATTCCGCATTTGCTGGCACCGGTCGTGACCGACATGCGTCAGGCTGGTCACGCGTTGAACTGGGCAGTCGGCGAAATGGAACGGCGTTACAAGCTGATGAGCAAACTGGGCGTGCGCAATCTGGCTGGCTACAACCAGAAAATCATCGACGCCGACAAGCGCGAAGAAAAAATTCCGAACCCGTTCAGCCTGACGCCGTACGCTCCCGAGCCGCTCGAAAAATTACCGACCATCGTCATCATCATCGACGAGCTGGCCGACCTGATGATGGTCGTCGGCAAGAAGGTCGAGGAACTGATCGCCCGTATCGCCCAGAAAGCCCGCGCTGCCGGTATCCATTTGATTCTCGCCACGCAGCGGCCATCGGTCGATGTCATCACCGGTCTGATCAAGGCCAACATCCCGACGCGTATCGCGTTTCAGGTCAGCAGCAAGATCGACTCGCGCACGATTCTCGACCAGATGGGTGCCGAAGCACTGCTCGGCATGGGCGACATGCTGTACATGCCGCCCGGTACCGGCTTGCCGATTCGCGTGCATGGCGCGTTCGTCTCGGATGAAGAAGTCCATCGGGTTGTGGATCACCTGAAAGCCCAGGGCGAACCGAACTATATCGAGGGCATTCTCGAAGGCGGCGTGATGGAAGACGGTGGCGATGGTGCTGCCAGCGGCGAGGGTGTCGCCAGTGCCGAAGCCGATCCGATGTACGATCAGGCGGTGGCCATCGTCCTCAAGAATCGCCGCGCCTCGATCTCGCTGGTGCAGCGCCATTTGCGGATCGGCTACAATCGGGCCGCCCGCCTGCTCGAACAAATGGAGCAGAGCGGCCTGGTCTCCACCATGCAATCGAACGGCAATCGCGAAATCCTGGTTCCGGCCGGGGCTGCCGCAGAATAGGACACCATGCTTCCCCTCATCTACCGTTTTACCCGCTTCGCTGTTACCGCTGTTGTTCTGGCCGCGCCACTGGCACTACACGCCGCTGCACTCGATCAGTTCAAGTCGTTCGTCGCTGGCACACAGTCTGCCAAAGGCGAATTCAGCCAGCGTCTGGTCCGGTCGGATTCCGTCGGCAAAGGCGGCGCTGCTGCCACGGCACCGAGCGTCAAAGTCTCGACGCCATCGACCGGCACCTTCGTGTTTGCCCGACCAGGCAAGTTTATCTGGACCTACCTGAAGCCCTACGACCAGGTGCTGCAAGCCGATGGCGAGAACCTGTTTATCTACGACAAGGATCTCAATCAGGTGACGGCGCGCAAGCTTGGCGATGCGATCGGTTCGTCACCAGCTGCCATCCTGTTTGGCAGCAATGACCTCGACAAGAATTTCACGCTGAAAGAAGCCGGTACCCGCGAGGGCATCGAATGGCTCGATGCGAGGCCGAAATCGAAGGACACCACGTTTGAGCATATCGGCATCGGCTTGCGCGACGGCGTGCCGGTTGCCATGGAATTGCGCGACACCTTCGGCCAGACGTCGATACTGACCTTCACGCGATTCGAGCGCAACCCGGTGCTTGCCGCCGATCAGTTCAAGTTCGTCATCCCCAAGGGTGCTGATGTCAACCGACAATAACGGTTGGCGATTGAGTCGGTCATGAGCGCCGCACCGCTGGCAGAACGGCTGCGCCCGAAAACGCTGGATCAGGTAATCGGCCAGCAGCATTTGCTCGGGCCGGGCAAGCCGCTGCGGGTTGCGTTTGAATCGGGCGAGCCGCATTCGATGATTCTGTGGGGCCCGCCAGGTGTTGGCAAGACCACGTTGGCGCGGTTGATGGCTGACAGTTTTGCGGCGGATTTCATCGCGCTGTCGGCAGTGCTGTCAGGCGTCAAGGACATCCGCGAGGCCGTTGAGCGGGCCCAACTCTCGCGCGGAGCGATGGGGCGGCGCACGATTTTATTCGTTGATGAAGTCCACCGTTTCAACAAGAGCCAGCAGGACGCTTTCTTGCCGCATGTCGAAAGCGGCCTGTTCACCTTCATCGGTGCCACCACCGAAAATCCCAGCTTTGAAGTCAATGGCGCGCTGCTCTCGCGCGCTGCGGTGTATGTGCTCAAATCGTTGACCGAAGAGGATCTCGCGCAGTTGCTTGATCGTGCCTGCCGCGATCTGCTCGACGGCTTGCAGTTTGCCGACGATGCCAAAACCACGCTGGTGGCGAGTGCCGATGGCGATGGCCGCAAGCTGCTCAATAATCTTGAAATCGTGGCCCGTGCGGCAGCGGCAAAAGGCGTCGTGCTGGTCGATGCCGCGTTGCTGTCGGAGTGCCTCGGCGACGCGCTGCGGCGATTCGACAAGGGCGGCGACACCTTCTACGATCAGATTTCGGCACTGCATAAATCGGTGCGCGGCTCGAATCCGGATGCGTCGCTGTACTGGCTGGTACGCATGCTCGATGGCGGTGCCGATCCGCGTTATCTGGCGCGCCGGTTGATCCGCATGGCCAGTGAAGACATCGGTCTGGCCGACCCGCGCGCGTTGCGCCTGACACTCGATGCGACCGAAACCTACGAACGGCTTGGTTCGCCCGAGGGTGAGCTGGCGCTGGCCGAAGCGGTGATTTATCTGGCGTGCGCGGCCAAGTCGAACGCGGTGTACAACGCTTACAACGCGGCCCGTGCGTTCGTCGCCAAGGACAAGTCGCGTCCGGTACCCGAGCATCTACGTAATGCGCCGACCAAGTTGATGAAGGAACTCGGTTACGGCAAGCTGTACCGCTATGCGCATGATGAGCCGGACGCGTTTGCCGCTGGCGAAACCTACCTGCCGGAGGGCATGGAAGGGATGCAGTGGTACAAGCCGACACCGCGCGGCCTCGAAGGAAAAATTTCGGAGAAGCTCATTTTTCTGAAAAATCTCGACCAGACGGCGCGCAAGCACGACAAGAAGTGAACTGCCTGACGCGGTGCTGTTGGTACAATGACGCCACACAAATCCGACTCCGGCACCCCACATGATCGACATCCAACTCCTCCGCAAAGACATTGATAATGTCGCTGTCCGCCTGGCCACCCGCAAGTACGTGCTCGATGTTGCCGGCTTTAACCTTCTTGAAGGCGAGCGCAAGCAAATCCAGATGCGCGCCGAAGACTTGCAGAGCAAGCGCAATGCGCTGTCGAAGCAGATCGGTATGCTCAAGGGCAAAGGCGAGGACAGTAGCGCAGTGATGGCCGAGGTCGCTGGCATTGCCGATGAACTGAAATCGTCGGGTGACCGCCTCGAAGTCGTTCAGCATCAACTCAGCGAGTTCATGCTGCAGATTCCTAACCTGCCACATGAATCCACGCCCATCGGCAAGGAAGAAGCCGATAACGTCGAAGTGCGTCGCGTTGGTACGCCGCGCAATGTCGATTTTACGGTGCAGGATCATGTCGATATTGGCGCTCCGCTGGGGCTCGATTTTGATGTGGCGGTGAAGCTGACCGGTTCGCGCTTCTCGGTGATGAAAGGCGGTATCGCCCGTCTGCACCGTGCGCTGGCGCAGTTCATGCTCGACACGCACACCGGCGAACATGGTTACACCGAGTGCTACACCCCATACATCGTCAATGCCGACTCGCTGCGTGGTACCGGCCAGTTACCCAAGTTTGAAGCCGACCTGTTTGCGGTAAAAAAGGGCGGCCAGGAAGGCGAGGGCGAGACGCTCTATTTGATTCCGACTTCGGAAGTCTCGTTGACCAACATCGTGCGCGACCAGATCCTTGCGCTCGATGCCTTGCCCGTCAAGATGACGGCGCACACCCCCTGTTTTCGGTCGGAAGCCGGCACCTATGGTCGCGACACACGCGGCATGATTCGCCAGCATCAGTTCGACAAGGTCGAGTTGGTGCAGGTCGTGCATCCGGAGCAGTCGTTCGCCGTACTTGAAGAGATGGTCGGCCACGCCGAAACCATCCTGCAAAAGCTGGGTCTGCCGTATCGCGTAGTGAGCTTGTGTACCGGCGACATCGGCTTCTCGGCAACCAAGACCTATGACATCGAAGTCTGGTTGCCAGCGCAAAAAACCTACCGCGAAATCTCTTCGCTATCGAATTGCGAGTGCTTTCAGGCGCGCCGGATGCAGGCCCGTTTCCGGAATGCGCAGGGCAAACCGGAGCTAGTACATACCTTGAACGGTTCCGGCCTGGCGGTGGGACGTACGCTGGTGGCCGTGCTGGAGAATTTTCAGCAGGCTGATGGCAGCGTTGATATTCCGGAAGTGTTGTGGAATTACATGGGTGGGCTCAAACGGCTGGTTGCGGCACGCTGATTCTGTGTGCGGTGCAATGCCCTTCGGGCATTGCACCCTTGTATGCTGTTTTTAACGGTTGATTTTGATTAGATTGATGTGGCATCAAAGATATCGGAAAGAGCGC
>NZ_JASJWR010000035.1:0-57166 GCF_035019065.1 Actimicrobium sp. CCI2.3
TTGGCACCGCTTCGCGCTAAATCCTGCATTTACTACGAAGCAAAATTGGTCAAGACGTTGCTCGTGAGGCGCTTACCCTTGACGGCACCCGGGGCGTGGCGGTGCGCTGCGTGCAGACGCCGCAGATGAATGCGCAAGGCCAGATCCCCGGTGCTGTGTAAGCTCGGTCCGCGCCGGGTGGCTGCGTAATAGCTACTCCTGCTGATACCGACGACACGACACAGAGCCGCCAGACCGTACTGCGGTCGGAGTTGTTCGATGAATGCGTACTTCACAGCTTGCGGCGAGTTAAGTACGCATCGAACTTTTTTAGGATGGCCAGCTCCTCCTCGGTTTTTTTCAATGTGCGACGCAAGCGAATCAGTTCGCCTTCCTGCGTCACGGGTAAGCGCCCAGGCCCGTTGAAACTATCAACGTCGTCCCTGGTATCGAACACCTTCGCTCATTTGTAGAGCTAGTTGCGTCGAATCCCCAGCTCCAGCGCCAATGCGGTCGGATTTTGCAGACCGGCACGCATGCGCGCCAAGGTCGCCAGCTTGAATTCTTTTGCGATCACCGTAGGTGGCTGCCTCGTGACGACCGCTCCAGACGGTTCCGTCACACTAACGGACGATAGTTTATTTTTCATGACATCCTTTCGGGACTGTGTGTCCCTCTCTTGAAGTGTCCATCAAAACTAGGCCATCACAAGCGTGAATCTTGGCGGTCAAATCGAGGCCAAGTGCCTTCATTACTGCGAGGGTGGTTTTCAGGGTTGGGTTGCCGTTCTCACTGAAGGAACGGTAAAGCCGTTCGCGGGAAAGGCCGGTTTACCCGGCAATTTGCGCCATACCCTTTGCACCAGCGACAACGCCAAGTGCATGTGCGATGCAACCGGCTTCGTTCGTTTCGAATGCTTCAGCCACGAAGGTTGCCATTGCTTCGTAAGAAGCCAAATCCGTTCTCAGTGCTACTTTAGCAATAAATTACTTAGGTTATTACACTTCCTTTGTCTTTCGTCAGCCATGGATGGACTGTGCCACTAAACGCACCCCGAGCGCAGCACAGACACGGCTGACGGTATCGAAACGTGGTTCACTTCCCGGCCGAAGTGCTTTGTACAGCGCTTCCCGTGTAATGCCCGAATCCCTCGCAACCTGTGTCATACCCCGTGAACGGGCAATATCGCCGAGTGCGGTGGCCAGTAGCGCCGAATCGTTTTCTTCAAGAACGGTGGTGAGATACGCTGCGACAGCGTCTTCGCTGTTTAGGTACTCGGCTGCATCGAACTCAGGGAGTTCGGAAACCTTAATTTTCTTGGTCATAATTCAATCCTCCAAAGATTTTGCCAAATCAAGAGCCCTATTAATGTCGGCTTGTTGCGTTGACTTGTTGCCACCGTCGAGCATCACGATGATAGTGTCACCACTCTGGACGTAGTACATGCGCCAGCCGGGTCCGAGTGTTCGCGCATTTCATACACTCCTTCACCTACGGACTGTATGTCGCCCAAGTTACCAAGCTGAACCTTGCGCAAGCGCTTGATAAGCCGTTGTCGGGTCAGTCCATCTTTGAGGCACTTGAGCCAGTCAGAGAACTCTTCGAGGCGTTTTACCGTGTAGATCATGTCTAGAATGTAATCGAACGATTACACTTAGTCAAGAATAAATGTAATTTGAGGATGATGTGGGAATGTGTTGGCACCGACGCGTTTTTGACCACCCGACCAATTTTCACTGACCCACCCGAACTGGCGCAGAGGCAGACGCAGCAGGGCTTACCAAAGGCCCGGGTGGGTCAGTCGACGTCGGCGCCCAAGGTCAAAAACTCGTCGACGCCAACACTCGCTACTAAAATTACTACCCCTCCGTGCGCTTTCCCTCCCAAAACCGTTGCGACGCCAGCATGCGCCGGCGCTCCTCGCTGGTGGTGTAGCCAGTCGTCGTATCCAGTGACGCATGCCCCAGATTCTGCTGCACGATATCCAATGGCATGCCCGCCGCAACGGCATGCGTGCCGTGCGTGTGACGCAGCCAGTGGGTACTGGCCTGAGCGAACCGCATCGCGTCTCTCGTATCGGTGGCCATCATCACGGCCGCGCACTCTGCAAAAAATGTTTTTAGCTGGCCGTAGACGGTGCCGCTGCTGACCCCCTCCTTATTGTCCACGATGCGCCCCGCCCGGCTTGACCACGGCGCCTGCGCCGCCACATCGATGGCCTGGCCGATCAGATACGCGCCGCGATTGCGCTCGTGCAGCGGATCCCGGTCCAGTGCGCGTGAGGCCAGGTAGCGCGACAGCGTTCCTACGACCTCGATGGGTACGTTGACGATCCGTTCTTTATTGCCCTTGCCGAGTACCGTCAATTCCCATCCTTCGACGGCCTCCCCGCCGTCCGGTGACGGATACGACACCCACTGCAAGTCGTCGACCCGGGCTTGTACGCCCTCGACCAGCCGCACCCCGGTGGCATAGTAAAACGCCAGCACGAAACGCAGGCGCTGGTCGACCGAGCTCTCGCCCAATTGTCCGGCCTGCTCCTCGATGAACTGCCACTGTGCCTGACTGAAACTGCGGCCGCGATTGACGCCCACCCGCGTGGGCGTCGGAATGATCACGCCGTTCCACGGATTGCCGATCACGTAGCACTGGTCGACCAGAAACGTATAAAAACTTTTCAGAATAGTGATCGCACTGTGCTGCGCACTGGGCGACAACGGCCCCTCGAAGGGCCGCCACAGTGCGCTCCATTTTTGCCGGCTGCGCGGTGCGCACCAGCGATCGTGTGGCGACGGATCGGCCAGGAATTGCCGGTACGCTGCGCAATCTTCCAGCGACATCGACGACAACGGTTTTTTATGCTGGACGATGGCCCACAACATGAAACGTTCGGCTTCCTTCAGGTAGGCGCGCTGGGTGTGCGACAGATACTGCAACCAGTCCAGGTGCAACTCGGGTGCCTGCGGGTCGATACCGCGTTTTTTCTGCAATTCGCGCCGGGCCTCCATCGAGATGCCGCGCCGCGTCTTGATCCACAGGAGAAGCGCCTCGTGGTCGTTCTGGGCGCGCATCATGCACAGTGCTTTCGGCGCCCGATAGACGCCGTTGGCGCCGTTGAGTTCTTCCGGGACAATCAGCTTGTCGATCGGCACGATTGCTGTCGCACGCGGCACAATACGGGCCAGCTCGTGCGCAAACAATGCCGAGCGCTTGACCAGCACGTGATGGCCGATGCGCACACCGAGACTGTCCTCATGGGCGCGTAACCAGTCCATGATGCGCGCAGCCTTGACCGGACCAATCCAGGCAATAGAAGTGGACCAGCGTAGGCCGATGCCATTGATGTGCGCGACCAGCTCGCGCAGCGTGAACAGACCCGCCTGCTGCAGATAGCCTGCCTGTTCGGGATTGAACCAGGCCGCGATCGGATCACTGGATTCCGGTGGCTGCGCCACCAGCTGTTCCAGCCAGCGCAACGCATCAAGCTGCTTGTAGAGCAGCGCCGTGCGGCGATTGCGGCGCGTGGACGCGTCGCCGTGTACTGCCGCGTACGCCTCGAGCTGCTCGGCTTGCGAGAAGTCCTCGATACCCCGCTCCACAACAAAGTCGTCCAGGCTGGGCAGCTCCGGCTCGCTATCTCCTATCCTGGAAAGATCGAGCAGCACCAGGCGTGCGGTGCCGGGGCGCTGATGACGGCGCGCGGCAGCAGCGAAGGCGTCGCGCATCCAGGCGATGGTACGGCGCACCGAACTGGTATCGCGATGGTCGCCCTCGATGCGCAGATAGCGGTGCCAGCTCGCGCGCGTATCCAGTCCTTCGATGAGCGCGCGCATGAACGCAAAATGACCGATGTGCAGCCGGCGCGAGACCGGTTGTACCCGCTGCAGCACCAGTGCAGGCGAAGGATCTACCGGCGGCAGGCCCGCGCTGGCATCGGCCGGGGTGGTCATTGCAGTGGCCGGATCACGCATGGATGTGCGCCGCGTCTCGCAGCCGCGTGGCCGCAGCGGCGATCACTGGCCGACTTGCTGTCGCGACCTCATTCCACCACGCCACCGACGCGTTGTGGCCGATGTTCGGAGAGATGGCAGAGCGAGGAATCTGTTGGATGGTGGTGAGTGACATGGGCTTTATCGGTGATGTTGTGGGCGCGATATGGTCGATCAGCAGCGTGCCGGCATGTTCCCTGCCCTGCCCGCAAGCCGTTGCCTGGCGCGGGTTACGGACGGGTGGTGCCTGGATGCCTTAATTCTACCGGCTTTTCTCTTATGAATGATAATTAGACTTATCATTTATACGAGGCGCGGATCAGAAACATCTTGACAACAAAAACGGGAAGCACGTTCACGCAACTATCACTGCAAAACCACGCCGAGATACCTACCCGCGCAGCCGATAACCCCGCTGCTGCCGGCGTCGCGTAATCACCTCAATGACCGCCAGCCCCGCAGCAACATTCGGCACCACGGTACTTTTACCGCCACCACGCTCACTGACACGTCTGCCCCAGGCTTGGCAGAGTACCCACGTGCCAAACAGATCACGACTTAACAGCACCGTATAGACACGCGTATCTGTGACGAAACTACGCCACAGCGGGTTGTCAGACATCACGTCCAGCGACTGCGTCAGCGTGTCAGCGTGTCAGCGTGTCAGCAGTATCAATCATAGGTGGTTACCTCGCCATGAGATGACTCATTCCGGCACAAAAGACTACACTTAGCCATTACTGCGTAACGATGATGTCGTCGCACCAAACTTGCCGTCGTAATACTCGGCCTGCCCGTTCGGATAGAGCAAGACGCCGTTGACGGTTTCCGTCTCGGCGTCGACTAGCAATCGCTCAAGCAGTGCTCGCTGCGTTACGCCGTAACACTTTGCAAAACGCTCCAGTGCCCGTTTGGCGTGCAGGCTGACCACCTGGTTGATGCGCTCACAGTGGCCCTCTTCGTCCTGCAGATGACGCTTGCGGTAAGCGGATTGACGGCTTGCATTGCTGGTGACCATAGGTATCGTCCTCGATGACATCTTCACGTAGTGGCTACGTTACGCAGTAACTTGGCAGAATGCGCCAAATAGTCAATCACGCCGCATCAATCAATTGCATCAGCAATGTTGATGCCCGTTACGCCTTGAGGGGATCACAGGTGGCGTGGCGCATCCATACGGTCATGCAAGATACGAACGACTGCGATGCCATAAGTCGTGATCTGAAAGTAAATCATGTGCCGCTCACTATTTCGGCGACGATAGCCCGGTCGGATGAGGTCGCATGCCGGGGCGATCTTGGGCGACGCCGCCAATTCGGCAAAGGCCGTTATCAAGATGTCGATATAACAATTGGCCTGCTCTGCCCCCCACTGTTGCCGAGTATGGGGCTCCACGCCGGAACCCTCGGAAATTTTATCGTAGGACTCGGCAGATCCAGTTTCAGCTTCTTCGTTTAAACCGATACTGTTTCCAGTTCAGTTTTGTGACCGACCTAGATCATGATTTCCGGTGACTAACGTTTGGCGTTTGGCGCTTATCCCCATCAGTGCGGGCTTTACGCACCCCACAAAAAAATCGAGGTTTCCGGCGTGTAACCCCAGTTGGGAAAATTACGCAGATTTATGTGATTGTCACGCAAATGAGATAACTAGAAAACAGAGCGACGCCATGACGGCGCTTACAGCGCCCTCCCCCGGAGTACGTTCACACCGCCTACTTTGCTCGGCGAAAAGGTAGTTAGAGCAACATTAAGTTAGCCAAAAAACTTATTTCAACACCCTGTCTTTCAATGATTCTGGACTATTTCAATTGCTGTTCTTGCCGAGAGTACGCCATTGAAATTCAGATCGGTGTGGATGAATGCAGGGTCCTTCGCCGGCATGTCTGGTCGATGCATGCGCTGGTTGCAATGAATTCTTGTCGAAAAACCTGCTGGTTGCAGATCGGGCCGTATTGAATCGAGGTCACCGCACTGACTGTTTGATCGCCATCTGGTTTTCAATGCAAATATTTGAGCTTGGACGACGCGAAACCAACCTTTCCCGGTCCTTGATTTGGAAATAATCTACGCTATCGCTAGCAAACGTCGAATAATGACCATGTTCGCCTGAAAACCAGCCGGATATCGTAGCAACTCCAGTGGTACCCCCTCATGCTGACGCCGATCACTCATGCGCCCCTGCCCTGCCCTGCTGTTTTCCGACCTCCTGGCCAGCATTGTGCGGCCCCTCGATTGATGGGAGTCCCACGCCATGGCAAACGCGTCAGAAAACTGTTGGGCGGGTTGCATGTCATAGTCTGCGGCCACAATGCGCCGAATGACGGCCGTAAGTCGTACTTGCGTCCTGATCGGCTGCGATCGGTGCTCCAGTTCCAATGCAAATATCCCGTAGCGCAAGCACGTATGGTCCGTCAGGAACCGCGTCCGTACAAGCTTTTGAACGGCCCCGATACACAGGTCATGTTCAGCGAGGAATCCGGGTATCGGCAGGCCGACGGGAGAGTGACGCCAATACCCCTGCGAAATACGTGGCAGTTCGGCCCTCCATAGCGCTTGCCTTTCATCCGAATTTGTCTGGCAGATGTCTTCGGTATCAGTTGGTTTCATCGCTGCTCCTGTCATGGATAACATCACCCTCTGCTGTTACGCTCAGTTTTAAGATCTGGCAATCGCCATTGTCTGTCTTGCAAGTGATACCGAATGACCGCAGCAACATTTCCTGTGCGTCCAGTCTTGAACCTGACGTGCCTTCCCTTGCAGGAATGAACCTGGTCCCCTTTTCTGGTGGCACTTTTTTCATCCGACCAGAAAATCAATCATTTCCTGGTCCGTCACCGCACCCCAGGTCTTGTCGGCATACCACTGACAAAACGCCGTGCGCAACGCAATCGAGACCATGCACGCCAAGCCACGCCTTGTAATATCCTTGCGATAGCCATCCACCGTGCTCTGGTCCCGGAACTCGCGCAATAACGCCATTTGGTCTTCACCGCCCTGCTCTTCCCACAACCGCAGTGCATCCTGAATACGCTTGGCGGCAATTTGGGCACCCACCTGAACTTTCCGCTCTTGCGGCGAGAGTACCGGTGCCGGTAAAGCAGTCATGGGCACGACGGTAACGGCTACCGGAGCAGCTTTGGCATATTCACCGCTCAGGGCCTTTTTGAAAAACGCCGCCTTGGATTTCAATGGAGCGAGATTCGGGGCGAGTGCCCGCTGTTCTGTCAGAGCCACCGTCTTCATGACCAGTTTCAAGTCATGGTCGGCATACAGTGATCGTGCCTCTTGCTGGCTAATACCAAGGCGGATGATCGATTCGAGAAGTTCACCATCGAAAGGCTTGACCGCTTCGCGTTCCAGTGCCGGAGCGACTTTTTTCGTCACCTTGAACTGGAGCGATT
The DNA here is from genome assembly GCF_035019065.1 of Actimicrobium sp. CCI2.3. Classification (NCBI taxonomy): domain Bacteria; kingdom Pseudomonadati; phylum Pseudomonadota; class Betaproteobacteria; order Burkholderiales; family Oxalobacteraceae; genus Actimicrobium; species Actimicrobium sp. CCI2.3. The sequence goes on from NZ_JASJWR010000035.1 coordinate 7,372, forward strand.
CAATCCGGCGTCCATTCTTGTGCTCGATTAACTCAACGATGATGTCGCTGACCAGATTGACTTCGGCAATTGCCGGACGCAATGTCTCTCGTGCAAAATATTTGTACTCTTTGGCGTCGCGCTTGGAATTTCCCGTCAATCGCGGTTGCCACCATTCCCAAGCTTCCCGATTCGTCACTTTGGTCGGATTAGTCAAATAACGCGAGCAGATCTCGTAAAGCGCAATACTCGCTCCAGTCGTGAGCTTGCTGTGAATTTCCAATGTCAGCTTCGTATAAAAACGCGGATCCATCAACCGTTCACGAATGATGTTCGGCAGTGACCAGGCAATAGTGGTCGCGTGACCGGCAGTGATAACACGAGCCTCGGAAATCAGGCCGCTAATTCCCCACTCCTCAACCTTGCCGTCCTTGTTATTCCATTCGATTGCTGTTTCCTGCATCTGCCGGAAACAATTCTTGAGCCACTCGGAATCCTTTGACGTCGTCACATAGGCCATGACTTCGGTAATCGACCTGCTGTAGGTGTCCTTGATACCATCCTGTTGCGAAAAATACAGCAGCAAATTGAATAGCCGACGCGTCCCAAGCGTGATCTTGCCCCGTGTAGGGTTGATCGCGATTGTTTCATTCGGTCGTCGCACTGCAGCGTTTGTGGTGTCAGGGGAGTCCATGACCAATAATGTACATGAGAAGTGGAAAATAACGCCACGAATAATTCACTTAACTGCACAACCCCCAAAAACCCTCACCTGAGGCCGTACAACCCCCATATCCACTCACCAGTCACCCCCAAAAAACCTCACCTCAGCGACCATCACCCCCAAAAAACCTCACCTGGACCCCCAAAAAAAATCACCTAACTCTCTGAAACTTCAAGCTGTAAGCCATGTTTGAGCAATTCAATTAGTTTAAGTGTTTACATCTTTAATAAACACTCAATGCACACAGTGAGTTTTTGTCATGATTCTTTACTGAAACGATACCTGGAGATAAAACAGCCTGCATAACGACGACAACTTGGTTACGGTGAGGTTTTTTGGGGGTTCTATCTTAGATATGCACTGGTATAGCGTGGGTTCAACCTATACAATTGCTTAGGATGAAATAGGTTGAATTATTTATTTTTAGCATGTTTTGCACACACTGGAGTCATATGGAATTGAACATGAAACCGGTCGTCGTCAGTGGCGACGAACTTAATGCGCTGGCAGAACGGTCAGGGCGGATGTTAAAAAAAATCCGCGATTCGATGTTACAGCCATTCCCCCGAAAACAATCACCTACATTTACGAGCGGCAAGTTACAAAGCATCTGCGGGATTGATAAAACACGAATGAACTACTTGCTTGGAAAAGATTTTCCACAAGGATTCCAGTCAGGTAAAGGACGCCAGCGTACATTTACTCTTGAAGAATCGATTGCCTGGGTTAAAGGCACGATTGGTAAAGACCAACAGCGCCCACAGGGACAATTAGGCAAAGTGATTGCCGTAGCTAACTTCAAGGGCGGAGTTACAAAGACGACGACATCCATGATTCTGGCCCAAGGACTCGCGCTGCGCCATGCGCGTAAAGTCTTGATCATCGATCTCGACCCGCAAGGTTCGACCACCACGTTTTTTGGCATTAATCCGCATGCCGAGGTCGAAGCGGACCAAACAGTACTGCCTCTGATTGATAACTCACAACCAGACCTGACTTTTGCCCCAATGCAGACCTATTGGACTGGTGTCGATCTGATTCCAAGTTCAACGGACCTGTTTAATGCCGAGTTCATCCTGCCGGCAAAGGTACATAGCGAGGATCCAAGTTTTCAGTTCTGGAATGTACTGCGAAATGGCTTGATTCCCCTCCTCCCGATGTATGACTATGTCATTATCGATTCAGCACCAACACTGTCGTATCTGACAATTAACGCCCTCTTCGCTGCAGACTCGATCATTGTTCCCGTGGTACCGGACACACTATCATTTGCATCGATGGTGCAATTCTGGACTCTTTTTTCCGATCTAGTCAATGGACTCAAAGATATTTCCAAAGGTCCAAAACAGAAAGTATTTGATTACATCGATATCCTGATTACCCGGATGCCAGCCAAGTCATCGGCACAAATGGTGCGGGACTGGATTATCAAAACATACGGAGATCATGTCTTGCCCGTCGAGATTCCTGAAACATCGTTGGCTATGACTACCTCCGCCGAATTCGCGACGATCTACGATATGCCCAATTATCAAGGCAGCACCAATGCTTATGAACGGATCTGCGGACCATACGATCGACTGGTCGATATTGTAGATAGCAAAAGCTGTCTGCTATGGGGCATTGGCGATACACCGACAAAGGAAAAGTGAAATGGCATCTATTAAAGAACGGCAAGCGAACAAGGCTGCTTTGATCAATCTTGATGATGACGAACCGCAGCAACAAGCAGCTGTGCGCAGCGAACCTCGAACGGCACCGGGGCAGTTAATGAACCTGCAAGGAAAGTACGCTCAAGCTCTCGACGAAAACAAACAATTGCAGGAGCGATTACAAGCAGCCGTTCCTAGCGAATTGCCGCTTGACGACTTGCACGAGAAAGCAGGGCGGCGCAGGAAACTTACCGATGATCAATTTACCGAGCTCGTCAGCAACCTGAGAACTAATCCGCTCGTTACTCCCGTGACGGTACGAAGTCGTCCCGCTGGCGGCTACGAGATTGTGTCCGGTCATAACCGTGTGCAGGCATTTCGGGAATTGGGTCGCGACCGGATTCTTGCTGTCGTTATTGAAGCAGATGACGATCAGGCGGAACTCAATGCGTTCTATGCGAATTTGCTTCAGTCAGATTTGCCTGACTTCGAAAAGTATCTGGGATTTTGTCACATCGAGGAACGTCATCCAACACTCACACGTGTAGAGATCGCCGCGAACGCCGGTGTGTCCAAGTCAACCATTACACAGCTGATGAGTTTTAGCAATTTGCCTGCTGAGACTATTGATATCTTGCGCACGCATCCGCACCTCGTCGGTGCTAATGCAGCACAAGATCTCGCTAAGCTTAGTGAGCAGGGTAGGGCGGTTCAAGTTACAGATGCAGTGCGTCGTCTTGCCGCCGGCGAGTTTGATCAAACACGGGCGGTGAAATTTGCACGCCTGGATGCTGCGGTTAAATCAAAAGCAAAAGCATCCGAACCGCTACGGATCCGTTCTGGAAAAAATACGTTTTGTGATGTGCTTCAAGCTGACAAGGTGTTGCGACTGGTGTTTTCTTCGGCAGAAGATGCCGCGGTTACCCAGACGGCGATTCGTGCGGTATTACAAGCTTTGGCGGACGCAAAAAAAGAGAAGTAAGACGAGTTGATACTATCAACCCCATTATAATCAACGACTTATAAAAAACGTATAGTCCATTTGAAGGAAGAAGACACTAAGTGGACGGCGAAGAATAGTGATGAAAATTGCGATTAGTTGTCTGGTGCCTGGTTTTTTAGTTCAATAAATAGCCCCCTCACGAGCAGCACAAAATTGCATCATTTATCGCAAGCAAGGTGCTTCAGTCAGTTCATGGAGCGTTCGAGTTAGTGGACGTTGTCTTCGAACACAAAATTTAGTTATTTGTTCAAGACGATCGACGGCTTTTCAAGTTTATTTATGGTCAGGGAATTGCGGCGCAATCCCACTAAAAAACACGGATATGCAATGCGAGTCATCCTGGTCGATTTCTTGATTTATAAGTCATTGATATAAAAATACAAAAAAGTCCGAACGGATTTTTTTAGAGAGTTATTCGGTGGAATTGACAAATGCGTATTGATTGAAGTTAAAACAATTTCCTCATCTTTCGTTGGTAAGGGTGCTCCCAACGCCAGAAAAACGGCTCGCGATACGAGGCTAATCGATACTCTCTGGTTTTGCATCCTGCCATGCGAGCACATCGCACTGTGTCGTCATCACAGTTTAAAGACCAAGCCTAAGGTTCAAAACCGACCGGAATAATAAGCGTAACTGTTGCTGCATAGCAGTCTGTCTTTGATAATTGGAGGTGCTGCGCTAGCTAAATAGCAAAACGTCAGGACGCGTCAACCCGAGCCAAACTAGGATAACGACATGTAGAGGTATAAGGCCTTGCACTACCATTCAAAATCGCCGTACGACAATCGGAATGTGTAATCGTGGCGGGACTAACATCCATAAGTCTGACGCTCTCTACATCGGACTACACGGCGGTCAGCCGCCGAGCGGGGGCGTTACCAATTATGAAATTAACGTCAACAGCAAAGGGATCGCTGACCGTGTTGGTTGTCAGCGCAGGCCTTGATGTTTTTGGCGCATACCAGTAAACCGAAGAGATGGATGCCGATGCGTATGAACTACGCGAGACTGTTAATCAAGTCACGAACGCTGATTCGGTAACCCGGCTGACTGGAGACGGCACCATCCTGAATCTGGCAAATCAAAGTCACACACTGCATTGGTGTGTTGCTGAAGGGGCGGATAGAGAGTGATCGTTCGTTACTGTTTATTTGACTTAACTTTGATGAGCAACAAAGGAAAGTTGTAATTTTGTTTGGTGTGCCAGCGCACAGTTAAAACGAATATCTATAACCAAAGCGCTGAAAACGTATTTCAGCGCCTTTTTGATAGCCGGGGGACTAAACAACGTTTAGTCCCTAGCGCGGATTAAACGTAGCGCCTGCGGCTGTTCTTATTAACAGCTTTTATCAGGAGAAAAGTCATGTTTAAGCCTATCAGAAAAAACTACGTGAGCGCTGTTGCAACCGTCAACGGTCTGTATCGCATCGTCGATGTGAGGGTGTATTGATGCACCATATTACATCGCTAAGCATGCAACTGGAAGGCAAGGAGCGAAGTGTTTTGACCGAGTTTTATCCTCAACAAAACAGGAAGCTAAGCGAAACGCTGGGTGTTGAACCTATTGAACAGACCTGGTGGCCAATAAGCCAACACGAATATTGGAGGTGCGTGTTGAATTGCTAGATGTACGTAAACCGCGATTTAGTGAGGTTTGTACTGCTGAATTAAATGATGCAAAACTCAAGTAATTCATACCTTTGCCAGCACAATCGCTAACTCACGCTTAGAAGCACTTGCCGCGTTCATCAACCGTCGACAGTTCGCAACATGTCGAGTTTCAATCGCGTAACGTAGGGTAGGGGACAGGGATTGGTTTATACCAATCCCTGTTTGTCGAATCATAGGGCGAAATTTTCTGCATGACAGGCAATAGGATCTGTAGCAATCTGCTTTCCAATCCGGCCTGACCTGCATCTAGTCGCATTAGTCTGTAATTCGTTGATCAAAGCTGATAATAACTGCGACTGTCCATCAATGCGGTGGCTCTGCGAGCTAACGTGGGAATATGACGGCTGCCGAGTGGCGTGAGGTTCGGGCCACGTCCAAACCTGATTCTTGAACAAATCACACAAGCCCCCGATCAGATCGATCAGGACACCACCTCGATGAACTATGGGACCTCACTTTTTGGCGTTCATCGTGGCGTTGGTGCACTTCAAATCAGAAAACGACAGTCCCCCCAACCCATGCACGACCATGCTGCCATTTTTTGACTGCGAACGGAGTTTGGGCGTGCGGCGGCCAGCATGCGATTTAACACAGCGACCCCGATGGCAGCCTCGGTTTGTTGCGCCGCAAACCCTCGCGCACGCAGGCGCGGACCAATCAAGGATTTGTAGCGGCCCATGGTTGTCTCGACCAGGGCACGCTGCCCATAGCCAGTCGCTTTTTGCCAAGCCAACCGACCCTCTGTATTGATCAAGTCAAGATGCCGGTCACGCTGATTTGGCGAACGTGATTCCGTAGCGGAAACGGCGGTTTTTCGTGGCGGAATCACCACCTTAATATCGGCGCCACGTTGTGCGATCGCCTGGTAGGTGGGTGCGCCATCGTAGGCACCATCGGCGATGACTTTTTCTATTTCTTCTTCGATCTGCGTCAGCAGTGGCCCCACCTGCGACGCGTCGTCCATGTGCTGGTCGGTGAGCACTTGGGCGACGATCATGCCACTGTCGGCATCGACCGCGAGATGCAGCTTGCGCCACGTCCGGCGCGACTTCGCGCCATGTTTTGCTACCAGCCATTGGCCTGCTCCGAAGACTTCCAGACCTGTACTGTCAATCAACACATGCAGCGGTCCCTTTGGGGCCGGCGCTGATTTCATGATCGGCAACCTGACAGATCGGCGACTGACCGTCGTGTGATCCGGGGCAGAGATCGTCAGGTTCATCAACGTCAGCACCGACGCCATCGAACCTTCTGTTTGTCGCAGCGCCATCTTGAAGGCTGCACGCAGCATTAAGCACGTCTCGATGGCGATGCCCTGATAGCGTGCCTGCCCACGTGGCCCAACGCTTTGCCACTGGGCCAGTGCCGCATCTTCAATCCACGATGTCAGGCTGTTACGCCGCCGTAGTCCCGCTTCATATTCCGGCCAGTTCTGAACCTTGAACTTCATCTTCGCAATGTGATGACGGCGGTCGGTGTTGTGCTTGTTTGGCATCGGGAACACTCAGCAAAAATCGATCAGCATCGTATCATCGACCGTTTCTCGGGTTCGAAGTGCACCAACGCCCCTGTTAGGTCGACTGATTGGTGGAATCGGCGATCACTAGAACGTGGGCTGAAATGATGAACTGAGCAGCACTGTCGATATCGCCCTGCAGCGCAATGCGCGCGGCTTCGCTATCGCGTCGTCTCAGGGCATCGACCAACTGTGAATGATGACTTACCGCCACCCGTTCGTTAATGCGGGCCGAGCCGGCCCGCAAGTCGTGATTTAAAATCGGGCCGATGCGTACCCAAAGAGCCTTGATCAACTGCAATAACATCGGCATCCGAGATCCTTCATACACCGCGAAGTGAAATTCCTTGTTCAGCGTAATCAGACGTGCTCCATTTGGGCTGGCGCTTGCCATTTCCTCGAAAAAATCTTCATTTAATTGCACGATGCGGCGCAGTTCGGCTTCGCTTAGCGATTTCGCTGCGCGTTCGGTCGCCACCCCTTCGAGATTGATACGAATGCTGGTGATTTCACGAAATTGACTAACTGTCATCGTTGGCACGCGCATCGCCCTGTTGGGTGACAGTTCCAGCGCTTGCTCTGCTACCAGTCGTTGCATTGCTTCTCGCACTGGCATCACGCTGACTCCGAGCGCTGCAGCGACCGTGCGCAGCGACAATTGCTCGCCCGGCATCATGCGTCCGGTCATCAACAATTCCTTGAACTGTTCATAGACATCAGCACTGATCGTCAGGCGTTTTTTCGGTGGAACTAGTTCAGATAGGGACATGGGCGGAGTGTATAACAAGTGTTATTTGTGATCCCAATATTGTGCAGGATAGTGGGTACTACGTGGCTGGCATTTATACGCGTCAATGAGAACTAGCTCTCAGGAACAAGAAAAAGTGCCGCCGACGCGTGTCTTGACATACGAAAAACTGTGGGATATCTTTCAATTACTGTGATCACACATAACACATAACACATCACGAATCACACACGGTTTAGTGCTGATTGATATCGATGAACTCATAAAGGAACAAAACGATGAATGTACTGACATCAATGGTGCCGCGCTCAGGTTTGCGGGTTTTGGTAACAGGCGGCGCGTCGGGCATAGGACTTACGATCTCGCGGGCATTTGTCGAAGCAGGTGCCCGTGTACACGTATGTGACGTTGATGCAAGCGCAATCGCTGCGCTAGATAGCGTCATCAAAGGGACTCATGCCGATGTGTCTGACCTCGCTGGTGTGAAGCGCGTATTTGAAGACGTGCAAGCCAACTTGGGCGGGCTTGATGTGCTGATCAACAATGCAGGAATTTCCGGCCCAACTGGTGCCGTCGAAGACATCGACGTTGCGCACTGGGAACAAACCGTATCAATCAACCTTAATAGCCACTTTTATTTCGTGCAACAAGCGGTGCCGTTGCTCCGCGCAGGTAAGGACGGTGGCTCCATCGTGTTTATATCGTCGGTTGCCGGACGACTTGGGTATGCGTTTCGTGCACCGTATTCATCCACTAAATGGGCTTTGGTCGGTTTGGCCAAGAGCCTTGCGATCGAACTCGGTCCAGACAATATTCGTGTCAACGCAGTGCAGCCGGGCATCGTCGAGGGGCCGCGCATGGAGCGTGTCATTGCTGCCAGCGCAGCGCAAGCAGGCATCAACCACGACGAGATGCGGCAGCGTTATCTTGAAAAAATCTCACTGCGACGGATGGTGACGCAAGAGGAAGTAGCCGCCAGCGTGTTGTTCCTGTGTTCGCCTGCCGGCAGCGCGATTTCTGGTCAGGCGATTTCGGTGTGTGGCAACGTCGAAACTTTATGACTTAAGTCTGTCGCACTAACAAGACCCATTAAGAACGAGCATAGAACTCGTGGTCGGCCTACACACCATTAGAGGAGAAACCAACATGTCAGTTGTAAATGCAGAGCCTTACCGCAGCACGGCACCGGCCACGGCAATCGCCACGGACCAGATGACCCGGCGAATCTTTCGCAAGCTGATGCCGCTGTTAGTGATGGCATATGTCATCAGTTTTCTCGATCGTACCAACATTGCATTGGCGAAAACACATATTGAGATCGATCTAGGCATCTCTGCGGCCTCCTACGGCTTGGGCGCCGGCTTATTTTTTCTGACCTATGCGCTGATGGAAATTCCGAGCAACCTGATCATGCGTAAGGTCGGTGCCCGATTCTGGATAACGCGCATCATGATTACTTGGGGCCTGTTATCGACCGGCATGGCATTCGTGCAGGGCGAGACTTCGTTCTACGTGATGCGCATGCTGCTCGGTGTCGCCGAGGCCGGGTTGTTTCCTGGCGTGATGCTATACCTGACTTACTGGTTCGGCCGCGAAGAGCGGGCCCGTGCTACTGGTTATTTCCTTCTCGGCGTTTGCATCGCCAACGTAATCAGCGGACCGCTTGGTGGAGCGCTGCTGGAAATGAACGGTCTTTTTGGCTTACACGGCTGGCAATGGCTATTCATTATTGAAGGTTTGCCGACTTTGGCGCTGACCTGGGTCGTTTGGAAGAAATTGCCGGATGGCCCGTTATCTGCTCCCTGGCTGTCGACAGCTGACGCGCAGACGCTCGAAAAGCGATTGGCTTTGGAACGTGCTGAGGAAAACCAGAGTGGTCAGGTCGGGCATTCGTTACGAGAGTGCATCAAAGATCGCCAGATATGGCTTGCCATTTTTGTCTATTTTTGTCATCAGATTGCGATCTATACGGTAATTTTTTTCTTGCCAGGCATCATTGGCACTTACGGCAAACTGACGCCGCTGGAGATCGGGTTGCTCACTTCAGTGCCATGGATCGCCGCAGCCACTGGCACCGCCACGTTGCCCCGTTTTGCCAGCAATCCGCAGCGCTGTCGTCGCATGTTGGGTGTCGGTCTAGTCATCATGGCCGGAGGTCTGCTTATCGCTGCATCGTCCGGACCGGTACTGGCGCTGGTCGGATTTTCGCTCACCGCATCGATGTTCTTCGTGGTCCAGGCCATCATTTTTCTATACCCCTCGTCACGGCTGGCCGGAGCTGGCTTGGCTAGCGGACTGGCTCTGGTCAATACCTGCGGCTTGCTGGGCGGTTTCCTTGGACCCTCGGCGATGGGTTCGATCGAGCAAGCGACTGGCAGCACGACAAATGGCTTGCTGATCATTGCCGCCATGCTAGTACTTGCAGCGCTGGTAAGCACGCGGCTACGCCAGGGACAAGAAAAAATCACCAAAGAAATCTGAATTCATCCATATAAAAGGAGACACCATGTCGACCAAAAAAGTCATCATTACTTGTGCCGTTACCGGCGCGATCCACACCCCATCGATGTCACCACATTTGCCGGTGACCCCGGATCAGATCGCTGAAGCGGCAATTGGCGCAGCACGAGCCGGTGCCGCGATCGTCCATCTGCATGCGCGCGATCCCGATACCGGACGTCCGACTCAGGACCCAGAAGTCTTTTCCCGTTTCCTGCCACGCATTAAAAGCGAGACTGATGCCATCATCAACATCACGACCGGCGGCAGTCCGCACATGACAGTACAGGAACGATTGCAACCAGCCTTGAGCTTTCAACCGGAGCTGGCATCACTCAACATGGGTTCGATGAATTTCGGGCTGTACCCGATGCTCGATCGATTCCATGAATTTACTCATCCATGGGAACGCGAACATTTGGAGAAAAGCCGCGATTTAGTTTTCAAGAACACCTTCAGCGACATCGAATACGTGCTGCGTAATTGTGGAGAAAACGGCACCCGTTTCGAGTTCGAGTGCTATGACATTTCACATCTGTACAACTTGGCGCACTTTCTTGACCGGGGACTAGTGCAAACGCCGTTTTTGGTACAAAGCGTGTTCGGTTTGCTAGGCGGAATAGGCGCGCACCCTGAGGATTTGATGCACATGAGGCGCACCGCAGACCGGCTGTTCGGTAATGCTTACCACTGGTCAATCCTGGGCGCGGGCCGCAACCAGATACCACTGGCAACGATGGGCGCAGCCATGGGAGCCAACGTACGTGTCGGGCTTGAGGATTCACTGTGGGACGGTCCGGGCCGCTTGGCCGATAGCAATGCATCCCAGGTAGCACGCATTCGCGCGATCCTTGAATCGCTGTCACTGGAGGTGGCAACTCCGGCGGAGGCACGTACGATACTGGCGCTCAAGGGCGGCGATAAAGTGGCGTTCTAAAGGTAACGAGTTTAAGCGACAACCCCGCGTAAGTAAGGATTCGAACGCTTGCGCAGCAAGGTCAAATTTGTGTCACCGTTCCTGATGCAATTGATGCGGCATCCTTGACTGATCGGCGTATGCTGATTACGTTACTGCGTAACGTAATCAGCACGTACGAAATAATGTCATCAAGGAGAGCCCACCTATGGTCACCAGCAATGCAAAACGCCAATCTGCATACCGCAAGCGTCATCTGCATGACGAAGACGGTAACTGTGAGCGCATCAACCAATTGGTTAGCCTACATGCGAAAAAGGCTCTAGAACGTCTTGCTAAGTGTTACGGCGTAACGCAGCGAGGACTACTTGAGAAACTGCTGATCGATGCTGAGAACGAAACCGTCGACTGGGTCTCGATATATCTCAACGGGCAGGCCGATTACTACAATGGCGAGTTTGATGTGACAACATCGACGTTACGCAGTAACGGTCAAGCACAGTTCCTTGAACCAGAGTAAATGGGGCTTCTGTGGAGTTTTAGTGTGAGCCGATCACAACGAAACTTCAGCCAGAAAAGGGCACGGAAGATAGTTCATTTACGATTCCCCACAGCTAGCAAGGCATCGCTATAAGCTTGATTGATAACCTTCGACTTCCGTTCCGCGAGCTCCCGAAGTTCCTGACCCAAGGTGGCTACTTTGTCAGGATGGTACTGACGGATAAGCGATCGGTAAGCCGTTTTGACTTCATCGAGGCTCGCGCTTCGTGAAACGGAAAGCACTTCGTACCAGGCTTGAGATTGGTTTTCCGAAAATGGCTTGTCCTGGGCTCGTTGGTTTTGCTGGCTTCTAGCAGTTTGTCAGGCTTCAACCCATGACACGACTCGTCGTGGGAAAATTCTAGCTGTCTAAGCCAGCACTTTTCACGATGGCGAATTTCATCCTTACTGATCGCAAGACCGATTACCTATTGCCGCCATCACTCGATGATTGGCTGTCCGAAGATTATCTGGCACGGTTAGTTTTCGAAGTAGTTGATCAACTGGATATCTCGACTCTCACACGGCAGTATGCTGGGCGGGGCTCGAAGGTCTACCACCCCGCCACGATGCTCCCGATCCTGGTGTATGGCTACGCCAGCGGCGTATTCTCCAGCCACAAACAGGAACGCATCACCTATGACTCGGTGGCGTTTCGCTACATTAGCTTAGCGCCGGCAGCCATCCTGATCACGACACCTTGGCCGCGTTCCGGCGCCGCTTCCTCAGCGAGCTGGAAGCCCTGTTTGTACAGGTGCTGGCGCTGGCGCAGGAAATGAAATTGCTAAAGCTGGGCACGGTCTGTCTTGATGGCACCAAGATGCACGCAAACGCCTCACGCCATAGCGCGCTCTCACATGGCCACATCGAGAAGCTGGAAGTCCAGCTCAAAGCAGAAGTGCAAGAACTGCTGGCTTTGGCCGAGAAGGCAGATCAAGCAGATGTACCGGATGGCATGAGCCTACCCGAGGAAATCAAGCGACGGGAAGATCGGCTGGCGGTCATGGCCGAAGCCAGGCGCAAGATTGCCGCACGTGCCCAAGAGAGCAATGAACGCGGAAAAGCAGAGTACGACGAGAAGATGACGCAGCGTGCCGCCAAGGAAAAAGACAGCGACAAGAAGTCGAACCGCAAGCCGCTCAAGCCGCCGGAGGCGGGTCCGAAAGACAGCGACCAAATCAATCTGACCGACGAAGAATCCCGCATCATGCCGACGGCTGGCTGTGGCTTCGAACAAGCCTACAACGCACGAGCGGGCGTGGACGCGGCAACGATGCTGGTCATTGCCACGCAGGTCACTCAAGCGACCAACGACAAGGAGTAGGTTGAACCCATGTTGACCATCCTGGCGGCGCGGTCCCAGAGACTGGGCGAGGTGACGTGCCTGATTGCCGATACTGGATTCTGCAGTGAAAAGAACATCCTGGCATGCGAGAAAGCAGGGCTGGAACCACTTATCACGGTAGTGCGAGACGCGCACCATCCTCACTGGCGTGAGCGCCACAGCGAACCGGCGCCATTGCCAGACAATGCCAGCCCGACAGAGAAAATGCGACATCGTCTGAAGACCAAAGCGGGACGAGCGCTCTATACCTTACGCAAGCAAACCGTCGAACCGGTCTTCGGCATCATCAAATCGGTGATGGGATTTCGCCAATTCTCGTTACGTGGCTTGAAAAAAGTGCGTGGCGAATGGCAGCTGGTTTGTCTGGCGTGGAATGTGAAACGGATGGCCAAACTCCGTCCAGAATGTGGGTAAGCAAGGAAATCTAGCAGGAAAATCGTAAAAAGCAGCTATATTTGAATACTTCTGCATGTTTATTAAGCAGTATCAGGTGTTGGCAGTGCTTTGTTTGCTCAAGCCCGACAGGCTGCTAGAAGCCTCTCGATTTCGCCAACCGTCGGATCTCGCCTCGCCGTTAGCGTTAGCGGCAGCAGGAGGCTTTTTCTTACCCATGTAGGGAAGAACACAGAATTCGGTCAATTTAGCACGCTAAGTTCTCAGTATCGAGGTGAACGTTTAGTATATTGTCCAATCGCGCCACCAGTACCATGGCGTCAGCATAGTCGGTCAGTTCGATCGGACTACCGGCGCTGGTATCGCCGACCCCGACCAAGCCGTTTCACTGTTTACGGACAATAGCTCTGATCCTGGGCAACATTTTTTTACGAATGTCTTAGGGTGCTATTTTTTTCCGAATTCTGTTGCCAACCCAAGGTTCGTACTGACGCAGCGAGGTCACAGTTTCACTGCACGGCGACTACGTCAAACCGCGACCAACTCTTGGTAAGAGCAAGGTATATGCCTAAGCCACTTTATTGATGCGGTGGATACTCTTGTCGGTCGTGCAATACGCTCACGACTTCGATACGTTCAGCGGTTATTTAGTAGACCACGATGTAGTTCGGATGGGCGATGATTTCGCGTGTTCCTGAAACTCGGCCAGAGCGGTACAAGTACGGATGCTCAGCTACTGGCAGTACGGATGTCTCGATCAGTCCACGCATGCGGCGGGCCACAGGTGGACTATTGTTGGCGATGAAGTGGATGATAGAGGCAAGGTTTGCGCGTGCTGATGCACGTCAGAAAACCGGGAGCATTACGTCTGTCGACTGCTGTGCTTTTCAACTTCGGCAATGATCCCGTCCATTTCCGCCATGACTTGGTCATGCGGAATGCTGGGGCGCGGATCATCTAGCGAGGCTTGCACCCGGGCGGGAAACCAGAGGTCGTAGCTGGTCGCTTGCGCTTCTGTTTCAAATTCCGAAACGATTTAAGAGAGGACGATATTCATGTATTTAAGGTTACACCAGTTTCTACCGTCGTAGAAGCCGCTGAAACCCCCTCGTTTTTCGGCTGCAATTCAAAGCTCTAAGGCGGTGTGTGCCGTTTTAATAAAACAGTTTCTGCAGTGGAGGCGTTTTTGCGATGAAGCCGTGATGAAATTGCCGTAAAAACCGAGGTTTTTTGGCGGTATGTAGGCCAGATATCGTGCCTGTGCCGGGCTACGAGTTGCCCCGCGGACGCGAATGTACCCGTGCGCGGAGCAAGCCCTACCGGGCCGGCTCTACCGACACACCCGCTAAAGCGGGCTCTGGGCAACACGATATCTGTAGTTCCGATGTTCGAATTCCCGCGCCTTATCAGGACGCGGCGAACATCTCAACGGTGGTTTGCGGTGGTTTTTAACCCTGGTTTTGCAGGTAAAAAGTTTTTTTGGAAGACTTCTACGCTGGCTTTATTACGATTACCATGAGGCAGGTACTAGGACACTTTCGCCGGTTGCGATTAGTTTTTTGTTTGTTTTTCTCTTCGCTCTTGCCTCTTTCGCATCCTGTCTTTGTGTTGCTGCGATAGTGCTTGCGCTTGGATTGCTCCAGTCGGTGTGAATTTTTTCGGAGAGTTTATCAACTTTTTCTGTGGCGATACGGCGCGTTTTTTCTGCACCTTTGAGGATGCCGTTTGCAGTTTGTCGAATTGGCCGACATAAAGCGACGATGGTTTTTCTCGCTTGAAGCAATTTATCGATTTCCTTCAGCAAGTCTCTGACGATCCCGTCTTGTTCAAGCGGTGATCCGCTCTTCCCGACGACTCGTGCCAGGTGTAATTCGCCGGATTTTACTCGTAATTCGCGAATCATCCACGATCCATCATTTTTCCGAATGAAACGTGCCATCACTGGTTCGTTGTCGCCGAAGTTGTTAGCGTTTTTTGTCGGTAAAAAATTAAGGACTAGTGCGCAATTAATCGGGACCTGTGCTCTTACCAATTCGCGCTTGTACGTTAATAACAGATAATCAATTTCGTGAATTTCAGCGATCAGTGCTTGCGCTGAATCTTGGATTGATTTCAGCATGTATTTGTTGAGTATTGGCTTCGCGCTATTGGCGCCATTATTTTGCGAAAGTATTTTATCCATTTCTATATTTTACATCTACATTTAGCTTTTAAAATTGCACTGCCTAAATATATAACGATCCTATTTATCGTGCGTTTCATTGTGTTTCATTGCGTTTCAATGCGTTTCGTAGCAATTACTTGTCCGATCTTTCAGCAGAATAACTTTAACAATTGAAATATCTACTGCCTTCCTGATGGTAAATCCAAGAATTCCATGGCAAATGAAATAGAGAAATCCATCTGTTGAACGAGATCAGGAGCCATTTACTGGCGAGTGAGTAATTCCATGACGGGAGCGTTTCTACTGAAACGATTTGTCAAAGTAAGGATGAATGGGTATCAAGGTTTTGCAGTTTGGATTTCCACAATAAGGATTCATCGCTCTTGTATATTGATCGAGGTGATTATCGCGTGGGATATTGCCGGGCCCCTGCAGGATAAGCCTGGGGATTGCCGTAGGAAAATCCCTGAGTCGATTGAGTGAAGGAGCCGGTTACCGGCGAGTGAAGGATTCCATGCGTAGATGCACTCTGCATCGTAGCTACGTATTGCTGCATTTACGTTCGGGGTTGCTGTCTCAATTTTCCGTTTTGATTACGGTCGGCCGCACGGATCGTCGACTTGATTGATTGATCTGGTTGCGATTGCACTTGATGATTACGCCGATGTCGGGGCTAGGAAAATCCCTGCGTCGATTGAGTGAAGGAGCCGGTTACCAGCGAGTGAAGGATTTCATGTGCAGATGCACCCTTGCATCGGAGCTGAGTATTCTTGGATTCGCATCCGTAGTTGACGTTTGGATTTTCAATTTTCCGCTTGATAGTTTGCACGCCGGGGTGCCTTGTGGGCCTCCCTTGGGTGTGTGAATTGGCATGATGATCTCTCTATATATTTATATGCGGCGGGCTTTTGACGTTGGAATATCCCTATGGGCGATCCGACAAGCGCACGAGCCAGTTACTGGCGAGTGCGAGGCTTCAAGGGTGTGGAATCTGTCTGGACGGGTTCCACCTTCGACATTGATGGGTCGATCGTGACGCCGTTGCCGTTGCCGTTGCCGTTGCCGTTGCCGTTGGATATTCCTGATTGATTGATCGCGCATTCTCTCTATATATTTATATGGTGATCTGCTCCCTTCTCCCGATTCTGCGATCGCGCATCAACAGTCTCTATATATCTATATGCGGATAAACGAAGCTGATTCGACGCGTGTCCTGGCGGTAGATCGCGGCCGAATCGGACAATCGCATCTCTCTATATATTTATATGCGAAGAATCTGCGCCCGACTTGCTTGATGCCGACATGCTGATTTCTCCAAAGAAGCGATGACCGAGCGAGCGATCGAGCCAGTTACTGGCGAGTTCGAGAGTCGTGTTTTTCGCCAGTCCGTGGATGGCGAAAATTTGCGCGGTGAATTGCTCAGCCTTTGACCTTGCCTTTGACCTTGCCTTTGACCTTGACCTTGCGTTTGACCTTGCCTCTGCCTTTGACCTTGCCTCTGCCTTTGACCTGGCGTTGCCGTTGCCGTTGCCGTTGACGTTGACCTTGCCTCTGCCTCTGCCACTGCCTCTGCCCTTGACCTGGCCGCTTGGCATTACCCAATCGCGAGACGCCGTTTGGAAATGCCCTGCTTTGCTGGAGTCCCCTACTCGGGAAACCTTTACGCGAGATGCCATTTGGTTTCCCCGTTCTTCCAGGTCGGTCCCTTGGCTCACCCAAACACGCGAGACGCCTTTAGGCTGCGCCCTTGCACTTCAGGCCATCCTTCCATATGCCATCATTCACCCAGCGCGCTGTGGCCAGCCTTGGCACTTTTCGGCAGCATTCATCACAGACCCGAACCCTTACGCAAGTGCCCTTTGGGTTCGCCCGGTTTTTCTAGGTAGATCGATCGCCCTTTAGGAATCCCCCTTAGCCCTTTGGCAATATCCTTACGCGAGAGATTTTTGGATATCTGCCGTTAGGATCCGCTTTTCAGGGAAGCCTTACGCGAGATGCTTTTCGGCTTCGCCTTTTTGGAGTCCTTCGACCAAGGCCGAACCCTTGCGCGAGTGCTTTTTGGGTTCGCCCGGTTCTTCTCGGCAGATCGATCCCCTGAGATCGACCACCAATCATTCGACCAGGCCGGAATAACCTTACGCGAGCGCAGTTTGGTTATCGGTTTTTAGGAAAGTCCCACAGGGAAGCCATTACGCGAGGGCCGTTTGGCTTCGCCTCGTTCTTCTTGTCATCTCGCATCACAGGGACGCACCTCCAAGATACGGCAGTTGACCTTGGGCAGTCCTGGTCTTTCAGGCAATGCCCCCATGCGAGAGTATTCTGGGCATTCCGCCTTTCAGGCTCGACCTCCAGGGAATCCGGGTTGGCTTTTGGGGGGCTGGGTTCTCCTGAGGGTTCTTTGTCTCGCGCTTGCATATTTTGGCTTGGAGGTTTGGGTTTGATGGTTCGCAGTGTTTTGACCGGATGACGATAGATCGAGCATGGGACCTTGGTTTGGGGGTTTTGGATTGGGACTTTCGACCTTGATGCCTTACTTCCGCTTGCCTATTTTTTAATCAGATATTAAGAATTCTTCCCGCCCCATTCCTGCAAAGCTTCTAGTTAAATTCCCCGCCCCCCTTGGTTGAACTCCCCTAGCTCGAAAGAGGTGCGAAAAAGAGTCCGCAGATCTGGTTGATGAAGGCCGTGGCGCGATTGCTCGATCCGTTCAATCCCGCGGCGAATTCTTCTAGTTTCTTGTGCCCGCTCGAAGTCGAGCGCGGCGACCAAACGCATAGAGGGTGATACGCACCTGTTTATTCAACGATCCACTGGTACAGATTAGGGGGGCTGATCTAACGCGGTTACCCGAAATTGGACGTGACTAGGATGCTCAATCTATAAAAGCAAAAGGTCGCCCGTAACATTGATCGCGCTATATGCATTCATTCATGAACACGGCGCAGTTGGACCAGATCAGTTCATCTGATTCAGCTGCTATGAAGTCAAAATTCACGATAAATCCTATCGATAGACAAGGTCCGAAGAGGTGTTAAACCTCATTAAATTGTCACAGTCGTAACACAAATTACCAGGATATTATTATTCATAAATAAAGAATTTTACCGATTTAATTATGAAGAATTAAATCGTTTGGTGTTCTTTGCTCATTTGACTATCGTTGAATTAATTATTTAATTATTTAATTATTTAATTATTTAATTATTTATAATTAAATACGATGGAAATCAACCTCGGGAAGAAAACAGAATTCGGAAAAAAGCATGCGTGCGACGTGAAGTGGCGTTGGTGCACTTCGAACCCAAGAAACGATCGATGATACGATGCTGATCGATTTTTGCTGAGTATTTCCGATGCCAAACAAGCACAACACCGACCGCCGTCATCACATTGCGAAGATGAAGTTCAAGGTTCAGAACTGGCCGGAATATGAAGCGGGACTGCGGCGGCGTGGCAGCCTAACATTGTGGATTAAAGATGCGGCACTGGCCCAGTGGCAAAGCGTTGGGCCACGTGGGCAGGCACGCTATCAGGGCATTGCCATCGAGACGTGCTTGATGCTGCGTGCCGCCTTCAAGATGGCGCTGCGACAAACAGAAGGCTTGATGGCGTCGGTGCTGACGTTGATGAACCTGACGATCTCTGTCCCGGATCACACGACGGTCAGTCGCCGATCTGTCAGGTTGCCGATCATGAAATCAGCGCCGGCCCCAAAGGGACCGCTGCATGTGTTGATTGACAGTGGTTCTGTCGCGTTGTGCGGCACGAGACGGAATTTTCCGTGCTTAACATGGCTGCGGTTTAAGCAGGACGGACTTGTCCTGCCAAGGCATAAAACTGGTTTGCAAATGACATGACGGTGCCATCCATAGCGAACTGGCCCTTTCGAATCATGTGCATGAGTTCAACGCCAGCAATAACCTGGGCTGCGCCTCGGAATGACTTGAAGCCCAGCATCGGCCTGGTCACCCGTTTGATTGCACGATGGTCCTGCTCGACGATGTTGTTGAGGTACTTAACCTGGCGCACCACGATCGGGACGTCGCGGCCGGCGTTGATCGCATCGATGGCCGCCTTGTTGGCGCCGCTCTTGTCCATCGCGACCTTGTCAGGTTCGCCGTTTGCGCCCATGGCCTTGTCGAAGAAGCGCTTCGCCGCAGCCATGTCGCGCTTCGCCGTCAGCAGAAAGTCGACAGTCTTTCCTTGCTTGTCGACGGCGCGATAGAGATATTTCCAGACGCCCTTGACCTTGATGTAGGTCTCATCCATGCGCCAGCTCCCGCCGACCGGGCGCTTGTGTTTGCGAGCCATTTTCTCGATGAGCGGCAAGAAACGGATCGCCCACCGGTTGATCGACGAATGGTCAACCGACACACCGCGCTCTTCCATCATCTCCTCGAGGTGCCGGTAACTCAGCGGGTAAGCCACATACCAGCGGATGCAGAGCAGGATCACGTCGGTCGGAAAGCGCATCCCTTTGAAGTTAAGCATCTCGGTTCGTCCTAGGTTCGGGCACCGTAGTCTATCTGATCGGCCCAACGAATTCCGTTAATGCGACAGAGCCGGAAAGCGCATCCCTTTGAAGTTAAACATCTCGCTTCGTCCTAAGTTCGGGCACCGTAGTCTACCTGATCGGCCCAACGAATTCCGCTAACGCGACAGAACCCGCGCAGGTCTGGTGGTACGAGACCCCGCCGCGAGACAAGCCCTTGTCCAACCACTCTGCGTGCTCTCAGGCCGTCATTGAAGGAACGGTCTCCAGGATCTTAAGCACCGCGTCGAAGTCGGCCGGCTTGACCAGATGATGGTCGAAGCCAGCTTCGCGCGTGCGTTCACGGTCGCTGTCCTGCCCGTACCCGGTCAAGGCCACCAGCACCAGATCCTTCAGTGCAGGCAACTGGCGGATGCGTTGGGCCACTTCCAGCCCTGTGAGGCCCGGCAGGCCGATGTCCAGCAGCACCACGTCTACCGGAAAGCTCTGGACTGCCTCCAGCGCCGCTGCGCCATCGTGGACAACCCGGACCTCGTGCCCCTGCATGGCCAGCAGGGCCCCCATGGACTCGGCGGCATCTACGTTGTCGTCCACCACCAGCACGCAGCAGCACTTGTCGGCAGGCCGGACCACTTCTGCTTGCGGCGGCAACAGCGGCTTCAGATTGAGGGATGTGACGGGCAGCCGCACGACGAATTCACTGCCCTGACCCACGACGCTGGTGACGACTACGTTGCCCCCATGCAGTTCGACCAGGCGCTGCACCAGGCACAGGCCGATTCCCAGGCCGCCTTGCGAGCGCTCCAGTGACTTTTCCGCCTGCGTGAACAGGTCGAAAATGCGCGGCAGCAGGTCGGCGGCAATACCGATGCCCGTGTCCCGCACCCGCAGCACGGCCTCCTGGCCCTCCTGGGTGACCGACAGCCAGATGCGCCCGCCCGGATCGGTGTACTTCGCGGCGTTGGTGAGCAGGTTCACTACCACCTGCTCCAGCCGCGACGCGTCGGCCTGTAGCCAGACCGGGTGAGGCGGCGCACATACCTCAAGCACATGCCGGCGCTCCTCGATCAGCGGCTGGGCGGTCTCGATCGCGTGGTCCAGGACGCCGCTCAGGGCGATGCGCTCCAGGCGCAGCAGCACGCGGCCGGTCGAGATGCGCGCGATCTCCAGCAGCTCACCAACAAGGTGATTGAGTTGCCCGACCTGCCGCTCGATGATGCGGCGGGCCTGTTGCTGCAGCGGGTCTTCGTTGGCCTGCAGCCGCAGCATGTGCAAGGCATTGGTTAGGGGCGCTAGTGGGTTGCGCAGCTCGTGGCTGAGCATTGCCAGGAATTCGTCCTTGCGCCGGTCCTGGTCGGTGAGCGCCTGCGCCTGCTCCTGCAGCTTACGCTCGACGTTCCTGCGCTCGGTGATGTTGTTGAAGATCACCGCCACCAGCTTGAAACGGTCGATCGAATTTTCGATGGCACGGCACAAGCTGGGGGCCGTTGTCCAGCTTTTGCCAATGTAGTCCTGGGCACCGGCTTGCAACACGTTTGGCCCGGCGCTGTCATCTACACCGTCCCAGCCCGTCATCACCACGACGGGGCAGGGCGGCATGCTGGATGCACCGCACAGCGTGGTCAGCCACTGCGTGCCATTCTGGTCGGGCAAATTGAAGTCCAACAGCACGCAGTCAAAGGGGACGGCAGTGCCTGACAGGCTTTGCGCCCGGTTGTCCAGAACCATTTGCAAACCGGTTGCACCGATTGCGGCCTCGGTGAAACGGCAGGTGCGCCCAGACCCCGTGATCAGCAGCTTCCTGAATTCGGCCCGGTCATCGGGGTTGTCATCAATGATGAGAATGTGCCAATGCTTGGGGTGTTCCATTAGCGCTCCAGCGATTGCTCGGTCGGCAGCACCACATTGCCCAGCCAGTAAGCAAACACGCTTCGCAACACCTCCAGATGCTCCGCGTGGCTGACCGGCTTGACGTGGTAGGCATTGGCCCCAAAGGTGTAGCAAAAATCGACATCGCGCGGGTTGGAGGAGGTGCTTACCACCACCACCGGAATGGCGCGGAGCAGCTCATCCGCGTACATCTGCTCCAGTGCGTATCGCCCATCGCCGTGCGGCGTGTTGAGGTCCAGCAGCATTAGCGCTGCTTGGATTGGGGGCCGTTCGGGCGTGCCGCGCAGCAGCTGCAGGCAGTCATCGCCCGATACAGCCCGGCGCACCTCATACCCAATACCGGCCATCCGGGCCGCCGTCATCACGGTTTCAAAGTCTTCGTCCGAATCCTCTACCACCAGCACCGGGTGCGCGCGACGCAGCCGGGGCACCACCGGGGTAGCCGATGGCAGTGCTTGCGTGTCGTCCCTGGCGCTGGTCATGGATTGGCCTTGAGCGTTCCTGGAAGCGTGAAATAAAACGAGCTGCCCTCGCCCACAGTGGACTCCAGCCAGATGTCGCCGCCATGGCGCTGCACCACTTTTTGCACCACTGTGAGGCCCGCGCCCATTCCACCACCAAATTCGTCGTGCCCATGCAGGCGCTTGAACATGCGAAACACTTGTTCAAAATCGCGCGGCTCGATGCCAATTCCGTTGTCGCGCACGCAGTAAATGATCTGTTCTTTGGTCTGCGGCGGTGCGGCCTGGCGCAGGGCGGTGTCACCTTGGTCAATGTAAGTTAGCTCTACCAGCGGCTTGTCGTGCAGGTTGTACTTGAAGGCGTTGCCGATCAGGTTGCTGAAAACCTCCCGCACCCGCACCGGGTTGCATTCGATGGTGGGCAGGGGCCGGGGGATGCTGATGCGGCAGGTGTCGTCATTGCGGTGCACGCCGATCATCTCCAGCGCGTCTTCCACCAGTTCGTTCAGATTCACCGACTCGAACTCCAGGTTGGTGCGGCCCACCCGCGAGAAGTGCAGCAGCGAATTGAGCAGGCTGTCCATGCGCAGCGTCAGACGCATCAGGCTGTCCAGGCGCGTGCGGTCGCCCGGGGACAGCGTCTGGGCGTTTTCCAGCAGCTGGTGGGCGAAGCGGTTGATGCCGCGCAGCGGCTCCTTGAGGTCATGCGAGGCCACGTAGGCGAAGGCGTCCAGCTCTATATTGCTGGCCGTCAGGTCCACGTTGTTTTCTGATAGTTGTTCCGTTTGCGCGATCACCAATTCCATCACCAGTTGCCGCAGGCGCAGCGCCGAATCGACCTCCAGCGCGCTCCATGGCAATGCGCGGCCCTGCACCGATTCAATGAACAACTCAAACGAGCGGCGCGGCGACAAGCGCATGCCGTGGGGGCCAGACACCATGGGTTTGTCGGCGGGGTCACCGGCCCAATGCACGGTTTGCGGGGTCTCTGGCCGGAACCACAGGATGAGATCACGCCGCAGCCGCGATACGCGCACGGCAATTACGCCGCTGGCGACGTCGGCAAACGCGTGGCCCGCAGGGTAGTCGCGCGCCAGGCCGTCGGTGACATAGGCGGGGCGCGTGCTGGAGTCAAAGTCGGGACGTGCGTTGAGCCACTCCGCCAGCGCATCAAGCTGCTCTACCGTGGGGGTATTGCCCGCGCACCACCAGCGGTCACGGTGGTAGAGCGCCGCGCCGTCGGCTTCCATGGCGTCCAGGAGCGAAGGTTGGTTGTCGGACAAGGCCAACAAGTCGCCCTCGCGCGCGGCTTTAACCATGAGTTTTTGGTGCACGCTGTCCATCTTGACACGGTAGGCGAGTTGCTCTACCCGCTCGGTCACCTTGAGCTGCAGCGAGGCCACCTGGGCCAGCAGTTCGCAGGCCGAGCGCAATGCATGCGAAAAATGGGTGGGCGTCAGGTGGTGGCAGGCCACCATGCCCCACAGCTCGCCTTCAATCAAGATCGGCATGGTCAGCGAGGCGGCCACGCCCATGTTGGCCAGGTACTCGGTGTACATCGTGGAGGCACCGCGCAGCGCGCAGTGCGTCATGTTCAGCGGCTGGCCTGTGTCGGGGTTGGCCAGCGGCGTCATCTCGACCAGCGGCTCGGCCGCGTTGGGCACGGGCCGGATCCAGATGCGTTGGTAAATATCGCGGGCGGGTTTGGGAATGTCGGTTTCCGGGTAATGCAGCCCCAGCCACGCGGGCAGGTCACTGCGCTTGTTTTCCGCCACCACCTCACCATGGTTGTCGGCGTGAAACTTGTATACCATGACGCGGTCCAGCGCGGTGATGTCCCGCACTTCGTCGGCCACTTGCTGGCAAAAGGCGCGCACGCCCACCGCCGTCTGCAGGCGGCTGACGGTGTTGGTGACGCGGGTGAAAAAATCGCCATCGCCCACTCTGGCGGTGCGGCCGGTAGCCTCAAACTCCAGCAGCAAAGTGCCGTCGTAGGTGTGCGCGCAGACGTCAAGGGCCTGTACGTTTGCCTGTGCCGGCAGCGGCGTATCCATCGTGAAGGCGTAGACCGTGTTGCGTTCCAGCGTCTCGTGCGCCAGCATGCTCTGCAGCCGTTGCAGATTGATGGCGCCTATCACCCGCTCAACCGGTGTGCCAAGCAGCGCCGCTGCCGCAATGCCAAAAAACTCTAGGGCGTTTTCACTTATTTGCAGGATGGCCATGTCGGCCAGCCGCACCGCCATCAGCACACCATGTGCCTGAATGCAGCCCGGTGTCTGTACGGGCTCGCTGTCGCAGGTGGTAATCGTGGTGCCGTGGCGCTTGATGCTGTAGGGGCCGTTGGCCCAGTGCACGCCGCCTTCTGTGGAAAAATCGTCCGCCGTTGGTAAGTCAATGGGTTGGGCGTTAGGCAGATTGGAGGTAATGGTGGGCTGTCGTTTATGTTTGTGCATTGGAAAGTTGGAAACAGCCAGTGGGTCAGGGTTTAAAAGGTGCGGTTTCCGCCCGCAACGATCGCCGCGTGGCGGTGTTCATCGTCGTGCAGATCGGCATGATTCGACAACATGGTGAAAAAAGCCTTCCAGTTGGATCCAGTTTGCGCGCCGTAGCCATCAAAAAACGCGCCGCCTGATTCAGGTGTTAGGCCCAATTGGGTTTGCAGTTGCCGCGTGATGATGCGCCCGCCCAGAGTGGCACCCTCGATTACATAGAGGCAGCCCAAAAGATCCTCTGGGGTGGTCAGGTCAGGCAGGTTGGTGCAGCGGGGAATTGCAGCCAACTCTGCAGAACTACTGCCCAACGCCAACAAATCTAGCGTCAGACGTGGCGTCTTTTGTCGGGCGGTGTAGTCAAACGCCAGCGACCGCCAGTACGGTGAGACCATTAGTTGGGATTCTAGCGGTGCGTAAAAGCTGAAGAAGCGACCCACAAACTGACTATAGCTACTGAGCGACAAGCATCGTTCATCAACGGCAACTGGTCTTCCAATGCGGTATGGCAGGCGCTGGTTGCCAATTTCAGACGTTTCATTATCATGAATTTTACGAGCCCAAGCATTAAGCGCATAGGAAATTTAAACTACCCAACCAAATTATCGCACAAGAAATCAATAATCACAATGCAACTTTCATTGCCGTTGCTTGACAGAGTAGGCCGCTGTAGCGCGCTTGCGACTCGTTCAAGGCCTGCTCTTTGTGCCTGCGTTCGGTGATGTCGACGGCGTTGCCGATCCATTCACGGATAGACCCTTGCGCATCGAGCAGCGGCACCGCCCGCGAGTGCGTCCAGCCCACGCTGCCGTCCCGCCGACGGACCCGGTGCTCCATCTCGAACCTGCCCCGGGTGCGGATCGCCTCGGCGATCGTCGCCAGCACGCGCGTCTGGTCTTCGGGGTAGATGTACTCGGCCAGCCAGCCGTCCGTTGGCCGGGGACGTCGGCGAAGAAGTTGCGTCCGACCGGTTGGCACAGCTCGCTCCAGTCGGCGTTCATGCGGTAGACCACGTCGGTACCGGCTGTGATGAAGGCGTAAAAAAGTTTCTCGCTGATGCGCAAGGCTGCCATTGCCTCGACATGCGTCAATACCGCTTCCGGCGGCGGCTGGATCCAGCTTGCATTCGACATCGGCGACCCTAGGTTGCGCGGAAGACGGTGGTGCCGGAGAGTCCGAAGTCGAATTCAGCCATTGGATTATGACAGCTTCCCCCCTTAGCCACTTTGAAATTTCCCGACCATTGGCCGGGGTCGCGATAGGAAGGTCGAGCTGCGAAGCGCAGGCGCACCCGAACGCGAATCGCTAGGCGTTCTCGACGCATGGATGTGAGCCCGCAAAAAGCGTGGAAAGGATGGTATGCGTCAGGGTTGAAAGATCCTGAAATTTCAATGAACCCGCGCGTGCAGACGTTGGGGTCGAGCATTTTTGAGATTTATTTTACTTATCCATTCCCTACGGGCTTTGGGGTGTAAACAGCCGACCAATCGGCTCGGGAAAGACTCTTCAATATAGCGCCATAGGCTTAGCGTGCTATTTTTCCGTTTTCCCTCTTCTCTTCTATTATGGGCTGGAGGATGAGCCAGAGTTGCTGGCAATTGCTGAGGAATTGGTTGGTCGCTCGAAAAAAGTAGTGCGGCGCGACCGGCAGCTTTGGGGCGACAGCGGTCATTCCAAGAGTTGCCGGCAGCGCCCCAGATTGTCTGACGTCGCGCTTGGGGAACCAGCCTGGAGGCCGGCCAAGGTAAAGAGAGGGTACTCACGCCGGCATGGTTCGGAACGAATCCCCCTCAAACCTACTAACAATATAAACGATTTATAATAATAATAACGTCTATTGCGTCGGCGCCTTCCGCCCCTTTTCGGTTGGTGGTTTGGACGCTTCTGACGCCGGTGGCAAGGCACGATAGCTATCCCCATCGAGTACGAGCTTGTAAGCGCCATGGCGTAAGCGATCCAAGGTAGCCGCGCCGATCATCTTTTTAGCCGCGAAGGCGGCGCCCCATTCGTCGAAGTGGAGGTTCGATGTCAGGATGGTCGCCGTTCTATCGTATCGCTCAGCAATCAGGTCGTGGAAATCCTCGTCCTCGGGCGGACGGAGCGGCTTCAGGCCAAAGTCATCGATGATAAGCAGCGCCACCTTGCTGAGGTACTGCAAACGCCGTTCGTACGTTCCCATCGCCTGTGCGGTGCGCAGACTGGCCATCAGCTGGGTCTGGGTGATGAACAGCACGTCATAGCCCTGGCGCGCTGCGGCGTGTCCCAGGGACTGCGCCAGGTGGCTCTTGCCTGTCCCGCAGGGGCCCGCGATGAGCACAGCTACTTTCTCGTCAATGAAGCGGCAGGTGGCCAAGTCATGGACGGCGGCGCGGTTCAAGCCGGGCAAGCGGTTGAAGTCGAACCCGTCGAGCGTCTTCTGGTTGCGGAAGTTCGCCCGGCGCATGCGCTGCGCTAGCTTCTTCTGGTCGCGGCGGGCGACCTCGTCATGAATAAGCAGACTCAGGAACTCGGTGAAGGACAGCTTGCGGTCGATGGCTTCGCGGTTGCGCACCTCCAGCGAGTCGAGGATGCCGGACAGGCACAGTTGTTTGAGCGGGGAAGTCAGTTCTGGAATTGGATGCATGGTCGTTCTCATTGGAGGATGGTGCTGGTGGCGCGGTAGAAGCGGCCGCCCTCAGTATAGGTGCTGGCCAGCGCGTCGAACGCCGCCAGCAGGTCTTGCTGGTCGAGGCCTTTCTCGAGGATGCGCTTGACGACGTTGAGACCGGGCGTGCCATAGTGGTTGGCGCGCGAGCAGGCCGCTTCCAGCCTGACCGCGCCGTATTTCTTCTGCAGCCCAAGCACGCCCTGCACGACGCGCATGCGGATCAGCACCTTATCGCCGAACATCGCACGGACCATGGCCATGCATGCCGGGCCCACCCGTTCTGCTTCGGCCATGCACCACTTTGTGTCCTTGAGTAGCCAGGCCTGCGCCTCCGGCTTAAGCGCATCAGCAACCTTTCAATTACCCACAAATTCCTTGTAAACCGTCAGCAGTTCGGTTAACTTTTTCGCATGAGGAATTCGATCGCAATCAGATAACGACGAGGTAAACGCCAAGTGCTTCCGGGTCTCGTCGCCTGTTGTCCCATGAGCGGGAGCAGGAGCAGACTTGGATGGACAAAAAAAATGCCGCCTGTAATTTCCGGGACGAGCGCCTCAAGAAACGTTTTCGGCTATTGCTTGAGCAGTTCTGGACAAATATGGGGCAGACCATTCCGTTTGCCTGTCAGGATTGGGCAAATACGAAAGCAGCCTACCGATTTTTTGCCAACGATAAGGTTAGCGAACAAGACATTTTGGGCGAGCATTTTCAAGCGACGAGTGAACGCTTCGCCGATTCGGACGGGTCAATACTGATCCTTCAAGACACAACGACGTTTTCCTATCAGCGGGAGCACCCGGAACGCATCGGATTCACTGGGAAAAGTGGTATTCGCAAAGTCGATGGACGCAACAGGCTGTTGACTCAATGCGACATTCTCATGCATTCGAGCTTAGCCATCACCACGGAAGGCGTACCTCTTGGCCTTGCAGCGATCAAGTTCTGGACCCGCAAAAAATTCAAAGGCTGTAACGCACTCAAGAAAAAAATCAATCCGACGCGGGTACCGATAGAGGAGAAGGAAAGCTAGGTTCTGTCGCGTTGTGCGGCACGAGACGGAATTTTCCGTGCTTAACATGGCTGCGGTTTAAGCAGGACGGACTTGTCCTGCCAAGGCATAAAACTGGTTTGCAAATGACATGACGGTGCCATCCATAGCGAACTGGCCCTTTCGAATCATGTGCATGAGTTCAACGCCAGCAATAACCTGGGCTGCGCCTCGGAATGACTTGAAGCCCAGCATCGGCCTGGTCACCCGTTTGATTGCACGATGGTCCTGCTCGACGATGTTGTTGAGGTACTTAACCTGGCGCACCACGATCGGGACGTCGCGGCCGGCGTTGATCGCATCGATGGCCGCCTTGTTGGCGCCGCTCTTGTCCATCGCGACCTTGTCAGGTTCGCCGTTTGCGCCCATGGCCTTGTCGAAGAAGCGCTTCGCCGCAGCCATGTCGCGCTTCGCCGTCAGCAGAAAGTCGACAGTCTTTCCTTGCTTGTCGACGGCGCGATAGAGATATTTCCAGACGCCCTTGACCTTGATGTAGGTCTCATCCATGCGCCAGCTCCCGCCGACCGGGCGCTTGTGTTTGCGAGCCATTTTCTCGATGAGCGGCAAGAAACGGATCGCCCACCGGTTGATCGACGAATGGTCAACCGACACACCGCGCTCTTCCATCATCTCCTCGAGGTGCCGGTAACTCAGCGGGTAAGCCACATACCAGCGGATGCAGAGCAGGATCACGTCGGTCGGAAAGCGCATCCCTTTGAAGTTAAGCATCTCGGTTCGTCCTAGGTTCGGGCACCGTAGTCTATCTGATCGGCCCAACGAATTCCGTTAATGCGACAGAGCCGTAAACCGTGCTTTCGTACGCCTCGATGAGCATCAGCAAAACCTCGAAGCGGTCGCCTTCCGGCGAACCCGGAACGGGTTCGTGATCGACGTACCAAGACGCTGCCTCCAGCGCCTGCTGGTACTGCTCTTCAGTGCGGATTGGTTTGAGTTCCATTTCTTACTCCATGTTGATCGTGGCCGCGTCGATCCTGACGTATTCGGCGTGCGTGCCAATAAACTTGATGTAAATCGCGCCAAACTGGTAGGCGATCGCGACAATCAGGCGGTGGTCATTGCCCTTGATGTTGAACACCACCCGGTTCTGCCCGACCACACTGGCATTGCGGTACTGATTCTTGATGTCCTGCGGCGTCTGCCAGCGCGCCGCGCTCGCTTCCTCGTGCCAGGCTTTCAATGGCTGCTCGGTGCCGGGGTGCCGTGTCCAGTACGCGACCAAGTGTTTTTTCGAGATGATGCGCATGGGTGTAGTTTAGTCCCGCAACGGGACCAATGCAAGCACCATGGATCGTTGACAAGGGGATGTATACCGCAACCGCCGATTTTTCCAGCCATTGCTTAGAGCGAGCACTGGCGAGGTTTAACGCTAAAAAGCGTTTCTCGAAACTGGCTGCTGTTGGGTTTAATCGACGTTATCGCACGGATAAAACTAGTACAGAAGCCAACGACGGACCGATTAAATGACTGAAGACCTTGCCTGCGAGATTTTACGGCGGAATTTTCGGCGGTTGCGGCGTTCATCCATTCCCGGACCATTAAAATTCCATTGCTTTGATGGAAGTATTTCGCTCGCCGGTGTTAACCAAAATTGGCAGCTTTTAAACCACGCCCATAAACCAACGTAGTTACACTTTTTGGCTTTTTGCTTAAGTACTAACGGAGTGTGCGCCACCGAACAGACTTGAGAATGCACCCTTCCGCATAGTGCGCCATAACCCTCACGACCTTACGCATCGATCACCTTACGTACCCGATTGGCAACAAAAGAGATGATGCAGCAGTCGACCCGAGCCGTGATGTCGGCGTTTAATCCCGCCGTTTGCAGCCCAGGCCGTTCGGCTCACGGACGCGGGCCTTCGGCTCCCAACGTATTAACGTGCGCGCATCACATTACTTGAAAGGAACTCCTATGATTTCCGTCCGCGGCTATGCCGCCCATGACCCGCACAGTCCCCTGCGTGCCTTCGCCTTCGAACGGGACGAGCCGGGCGAGCGCGACGTGCAGATTCAGGTACTGTTCTGCGGCGTCTGCCACTCTGACATCCACCAAGCAAAGAACGAGTGGTCGAACACCGTATATCCTTGCGTGCCGGGCCACGAGGTGGTTGGCCGTGTGACGAAGATCGGCGCTGGCGTGACGACACACGCCGTTGGCGACATGGTCGGCGTGGGCTGCATGATCGACAGCTGCCGTCAATGCAAGCCGTGCAAGCTCGGCCTGCAGAACTACTGCGAAGGTCCGAATAGCTGGCTGGCCACCTACAATGGGCCCATGGTGCCCGCCAAGTTAGCGCCTGGCGGCAACAACGCCTACGGACGCGATAACACCTACGGCGGTTACTCCGACGTGCTGGTGGTGAGGGACGACTTTCTGATCAGGATTCCTCCGGCGCTGAAGCCCGAGGTCGCCGCGCCCATCCTGTGCGCGGGCGTCACCACCTACTCACCCATGAAGCACTGGGGGGTCCAGGCGGGGCAGAAGGTCGGCATCATCGGGTTCGGCGGCCTGGGCGACATGGCTACCAAGTTGGCACTGGCCATGGGCGCGCAGGTTGTCGTGTTCACCAGCACCGACTCCAAGCTTGCGGAAGCGCGCAAACTCGGCGCCGACGCCGTGCTGGAAAGTGAGGCAAAGGCCTTGGAGGCCCATACGTCGAGCTTCGACTTCATGTTGTCCACGGTTCCGCAGCGGCACGACCTGAACCCCTACCTGCCTTTGTTGAAGCGCGACTGCACGCTGGTGGTGGTCGGTGCGCTGGAGGTCATGGCGCCTGTGAACAACCAACAAGTCGCCTTTCACCGTCGAAGCATCTCGGGGTCGCTGATTGGAAGCATCGCCGAGACCCAGGAGGTGATCGACTTCTGCGCCCGTTATGGCATAGGCCCGGACATCGAAATGCTGCGCATCCAGGACCTGAACGAGGCCTACACAAGCATCGAACAAGGTGAAGTTCGCTTCCGCTACGTCATCGATATGGCGTCCCTGGCTGAGGAATCGGTGCCTACCTGAGCCCATGCATTTACCAATTAAAAGTTTGATCCATCTCGAAAGATCCATTGATGAACACATCCAGCCTTGACAAGACCAACACGGCCGCGCACCGCATGGAGGGCAGGTGCCCGTTCGGCGGAGACCGGGTGGGCGGCGCATTTGGAACGCCTCCTACCCTCGAAAACTGGTATCCGGACCGTCTGCGTGTTGAGCTCCTGCATCAGAACGGTCTTGCGGCGGATCCGCTAGGTCCGGATTTCGACTACGCCGCTGAGTTCGCGAAGCTCGACTTCGAAGCGCTGAAGGGCGACATCAAGCAGTTCCTGACCACCTCGGTCGACTGGTGGCCGTCCGACTATCACAACTACGGTCCGCAAATGGTTCGCATGGCATGGCACGCGGCAGGCACCTACCGGATTGCCGATGGCCGCGGCGGTGCCGGGACAGCCATGCAGCGCTTCGCCCCCATCAGCAGTTGGTGGGACAACGGGAACACCGACAAGTCGCGTCGTCTTCTCCAGCCGATCAAGCACAAATACGGCAATGGATTGTCCTGGGGCGACCTCATGGTCCTGACCGGCAACTGCGCGCTGGAGATCATGGGGTTCCCGACCTACGGCTTCGGTGGCGGGCGACTCGACGCCTGGGAGGCCGACAACGCGACGTATTGGGGCCCCGAAATCTGGGACCCGAAGAATGTTAATGGCTTCGACAGTATGGTCACGCGAGACAAGCGCTGGCGAGGCAACAACGGCGACGCCGACTACGACCTCGAAAATCCGCTGGCGGCAACGCATCAGGCATTGATCTACGTGAATCCGGAAGGGCCGTATGCCAATGGCGATCCCATGGGGTCGGCTCGCGATATCCGCATCTCATTCACCCGAATGGCGATGAACGACGAAGAGACCGTCGCGCTTATCGCAGGAGGCCACGCATTCGGTAAGAGCCACGGCATGGTCTCGCCAAAGGATGTGGGTCCGCCTCCCGAGATCGCGCCCATGGAGGCCATGGGTCTGGGGTGGGCCAATCCGAACGGCCCGGGCTTTGCGCAGTACACGATGACGAATGGGATCGAAGGAAGCTGGACGCCCAACCCCACGCAATGGGACAACAGTTATCTCGAGAATCTGTTCAAGTTCGAATGGAAGCAGATCAAGAGCCCAGCCGGCGCGCTGCAGTGGACGCCGACGGATCCAAATGCGCCAAAGACACCTGATGCTCACGTCGAAGGCCAGATGAACGATCTAATGATGATGACCAGCGACATCGCGCTCAAGGTCGATCCGGAGTTCCGCAAGGTCTGCGAGAAGTTCTTGGCGGACTTCGACGCCTTCACCCAGGCGTTCTCGAAGGCCTGGTACAAGTTGACCCACCGCGACATGGGGCCCCGGCATCGGTACCTCGGCCCGGAGGTGAGGATCGAGGACGGCCTCCTGTGGCAGGACCCCCTGCCTGAACGCAGGCACGAGCTGGTCTGCGAGGCGGACATCGTTGGGTTGAAGCAGGCCGTCCTGGCCACAGATGTGTCGGTGTCCGATCTCGTCTTCACCGCTTTCTCTGCGGCCGCGACGTACCGCGACAGCGACAAGCGCGGCGGTGCGAACGGCGGACGATTGGCGCTGGCGCCGCAGAAGGACTGGGTGGTTAACCGCCGGGCGGCTCCGGTCGTCGAGAAATTGCGCGGCATAATGGCTGACTTCAACGGCGCTCTGGGCGCTGGCAAGAAGATTTCGCTGGCGGACTTGATCGTTCTGGGCGGCTGCGCGGCCGTCGAACGTGCGGCGCGTGAGTCGGGCATCGAGGCGACTGTTCCGTTCACGCCGGGCCGGGTCGACACCACGCAGCAACTCACGGACGTGGAGATGTTCGAGTGGTTGAAGCCCGTCGTGGACGGCTTTCGCAACTACACCGACGAGCGCTTCGGGCAGATCTCGCAGGGTGTCGCTCCGGAAGAGTTCTTTCTCGACAAAGCCAACCTGATGAAGCTGTCGGCCCCGGAATGGACGGTGCTCACGGGAGGGTTGCGTGTGCTCAATGCAAACCACGATGGCTCGGATCTCGGCATCTTCACGAAGAGGGTGGGTATGTTGACGAATGACTTCTTCGTCCACCTCACCGATACCGATTTGATCTGGGAAAAAGCCGATACGGATGGCTTGAGCTTCGTGCTCAAGGATCGCGCCTCGGGTGCCCCGAGGTTCAGGGCGTCAAGAAACGATTTGGTCTTCGGGTCCAACGCGCAGTTGCGTTCAATCAGCGATGTCTACGCCTCCAGCGATGGGCACCCACGTTTCGTGAAGGACTTCATCATGGTATGGGACAAGGTGATGATGCTGGACCGCTATGACGTCAAGGGACATCGGCGCACGGCGCCGATGGCTTCTTAGCACGTTGGCGCCCATCGAATATTGACCCAAGCACGATCGCTACATTTTGAATGATTAGCTGTGGATAAGTTTATTGAACGATTGATTTTTGACGCTCTCCTTTTTCACAGTAGTGTCCGGTTAAAAATCGAACAAAATCAATTGGCTTTCGGCGGGTGGTGCAATGGTTCTGGTGACATCGGTGTTGGTACCGACGAGTTTTTGAACCACCCGACCGATTTTCACTGACCCACCCGAACCGGCGCAGAGGTAGCGGCAGCCGGAGCGCCCCAATATTTTCAGTTAATCTGGTCCCGAAAAGCGGATGTAATCAGGTCGAGGCGTTTATGTTATCGGGCCGCTACAGTTATCGGTGATTTAACCGATCCACCATTAGTTTCTGCACAAGTTTTACTAGTGCTTTAGCGTCGATTTAACGCAACCGCTGCCATTTTCGAGAAACGCTTTTTAGCGTCAAATCACGCTAGTACTCGCTCTGAGCACTAGCCAGAAAAATCGACGGTTCCGGCTTAGTTCTCCAAATACGAGCTACAACACCTGCCCGTCGGTCGCCACACTGCCCGGCCGCACCCGCTCCCACGCATCGATCAGGTCGCGCGCTTCCTGTTCGGTATAAATCATCGTCGTGGCCAGGTCGGCGTGACCTAACGCGCCGGCGACATCGCGCATGCTCTGACCCGTGAGCAGCGCGGCTTTGGCAAATGTGTGCCGCAGCCAGTGCGGGGACCCCTCGCGCAGGTGCTGCGCGTCCGCCGCCCTGCCCGCTTACTGCAACCGTGCCGCCGCTTGTTCGAAGCGGTCGGTCACAATCTTGTAGAGTCCTTGGCGCGTCGTCACTTCACGCTAGGCGCCGAAGTAGCGCCGCGTGCTGGTCTCGTTAATCAGATTCACGCCGAGGGCAACCCCGTGCGTGCGCGTCGATAAAATTACTCTGCCTGACTCGTCCGCTGCCGGCGTCGCCGGCAAGCCGAACGCCTGGGCGGTAGCGGGTGAGGGCCGACCACACGTCTTGCGGGACCGGGATGCGACGCGCCTTGCCGCCTTTGCCCGTGGCAGCGGTGACGTGAAACACCCAACCCGTCTTGCCGGTCGCGGGTACCGACAACGGATAGAACGCGTCCATGCGCGCCTGAATCAATTCCGAGGCGCGCAGTCCGAGTCCGCGCAGTGCCGGTAAAATAAACGTAACGCGTACCGCACTTTGCCGCTGCGTAAAGTTTTCGGTGGGCTCCTGGGTCAGCTGGTCAATCACGATCTCCACCAGTTCCGGACGCAGTGCACGGGATACATTGACGGAGCGCACCACGCCCGCGTCGTGTAGTGCCATCGGGTTGTGCCGCAGATACCCCATCTTATGCCAGGCAGTGAACAACGCGTGCACGAAGCGACGCAGGTCAGCCTCGCTCCCCATCGATGGTTGACAGCGGAACGGTCGCCATCCCGCCTCATCGGGTGCATGACCCCGCCCACCGATCGCGTTCTCCGGCACCTGCGCCAGAAACGCAGTGAAGTGATCCACTTCCTGCATCGACCAGCACGATGGGGTCACGCCACGAACCTGCTCGACGTACCAGCGCAACTTGGCCAGGTGATGACGATAGGTCGCTTCGGTATTGGCTGCCGCATTGGCATTGCGACTTTTGGCGCGCACGGCGCGCAACCAGACCTCGGCCGCCTCCCAGTCATCCTGCACCGGGCCGAGAATGTGATCAGCGGGCAGGTTCGGTAGCATGGCGTTGGCCGGCCGCGCCGTCATCACAACGGTTGAAGGCAGGATTCGGGCGGTCGTCATGAAGGTGAATCCTGCTGCATCAACGCCGGAATCGCCGCGCCGCGGGCATACGCCGCTTGCCGGAACACTTCCAGTAATTGTTGG
The DNA here is from genome assembly GCF_035019065.1 of Actimicrobium sp. CCI2.3. Lineage (NCBI taxonomy): Bacteria > Pseudomonadati > Pseudomonadota > Betaproteobacteria > Burkholderiales > Oxalobacteraceae > Actimicrobium > Actimicrobium sp. CCI2.3. Next base: position 42,828 of record NZ_JASJWR010000035.1, read on the forward strand.
GAGCGCGCTAGCTGTGCGGTCAGCTCGGCGCAGCGCTCTTTCCAGACGCGTGTTTCGCCACGTACCGCGTCGATCGATTGCATCGCGTAGCGGCACTGCTATGACAACCCGTATGCCGAATCGTTGTTCCGGACCTGCAAATACCGACCTGGCTATCCGTGCAAACCGTTCGCCACGGTCGAGGATGCCCGTCACTGGACGACGCAGTTTGTGCGCTGGTACAACCATCAGCACAAGCACAACGGACTGAAATTCATCACGCCGGCAGAGCGTCATGACGGCAAGGCATCGGCCATCCTGAAGCAACGTGACGAGGTCTATGCTGCCGCAAAAATGCGCACCCCTGAGCGCTGGTCAGGTGCCACCAGAAACTGGGTGTTGAAGGATGAGGTCTGGCTCAATCCGGAGCGCAACCACCCAGAAATTATTAAGGAAATTGTTTGAAGTGACGCGACAGGTAGGTTGACAGTTACCGCCAACCCATTCGGCCAGCGTCGAGCGCTCAAGCTCCACGCCTTCGCGTGCGTAGATCTGACTTTGCCGGTAAAGCGGCAAATGGTCGCCGTACTTGGCGACCAGAACATGTGCCAGTAACCCTGGACCGGCGATGCCACGGGCGATCGGACGGGATGGTTCCGGTGCTTGTACGAGCGTTTCGCACCGTGTGCAGCTCAGTTTCGGTCTTACATGCCGAATGACGCGGAAGCTCGCCGGAATGAATTCGAGCTGCTCGGCGACGTCTTCGCCGATCGCTTGCAGTGCACCGCCACAGGTCGGGCAGTCACAGGCTGGCGCGGGATAAGTAATGGTCTCGCGCGGCAGATGGTCCGGCAAGGGTTTGCGAACGCGCGAGGCCCGTGCGGTCTTGACCGCTTCGGTTGCCGGTGCCGGATCTTCGGCTTCATCGTCCTGGAATTCCTCGAGCTTCAATTCCAGCTGCGCGATCTGTTCGTCAAGTTTCTCGGATTTGCGGCCAAACTTCTGGCGGCGCAGTGCTGCCAATTGAATTTGCAGCGTCTCGATGATCAGTTGGCGGGTACTCAATGCCGATTCCAGCGACTTGATCTGTGCACCTAAGCTGAGTATTAGCGCCTTCAGGGCTGCGGGGTCGTCGGGCAGGGTTGCGGTGAAAACGTCCATGTCCGTAGTTTACGGAAGTTGACGAATGTGTACGAGCGTGACTTGCTCAAGCAGCGCAGGTTGGTGCCGTACGCACGGTGTGCCGCCAGTCAATACCTTCGAGCAGCATCGATAGCTGCGCCGAGCTCAGGTGAATGCCACCAGCAGTGGCCTGTGGCCAGACGAAACGGCCCCGTTCCAGCCGCTTGCAGAACAGGCACAAACCATGACCGTCCCACCAAAGAACCTTGACGAGATCACCACGCTTGCCCCGGAAGACGAAGACATGACCACCGAAGGGATTGACGTCCAAGGCGGCCTGCGCAACGGCCGCCAGTCCATCGAAGCCACGTCGCATGTCGGTGACGCCAGCGACCAGCCAGACGCGCGTGCTGGCAGGAAGGCCGATCACCGCGACGATCCGAAGTCGCCCTGCAATAACTCGCGCAAGAGCGCGCCGACGACGGCTTGGTCCGATGCGCCACGAATAAAGACGGTCGTGTCGCCACGTCGAAGTTCTATCCCGGCGTCACGAGGTGCGATAGTTGGCCGTGTTCGAGCCGGTAATGGGGCCGGCGGGCTCTCAACGACATGCACTGTAATTAGCGTCGGCGTGGTCGTGGCAACTTGAGCCATGAGATAGTCGCGGCGCCAGCCAGCTAACAAATTAGTGTTGAGTCTATTGGCAAGCGCAACACCGGCGACGGACACATCAGGCCGTAATGTTTGCTCAACCAACTCTCGCTTGAAGAGGCCGGTAAAACTGCGTCGTCTGCCAGAGTTCGGAGAAATTGCAACGATCGATTGCTCGTGATTGTCCATGCTCATATTCGTCTGATCAGAAATACGCGGGCATGCCGCGTTGTGCGATCAGGTGGAAGATGCCGTGGATGGAGGCTTACCTAAGGGCTAAGCGGGTCTCTTTGCCGCAACTGTATGCCGCAGTCATGACTCGGCTAGGACGGACATGAGCGAGGCAATAAATTTGTCCTCCGGAGTGCCCAGATCGAATTGCAGGCCCGGCTGGGCAATCAGCGAAATCTCCACGCCTGGAGTTCGCCCGGCGTGCGAAACAGATCGATTGTCGAGTGGCCCCAGCGGATCAGCTCGGTGACCAATACCATGTCGACATCGCGCGCCTGGTTCAGTGCCATGTCCTTCTTGCGCTCAACGTGATTATCCTTGGCATTCGAGACCGTTTCCTTCCAGACGCCCATGACCTCGAAGCCTGCGTTTGCGGTAAACACCCGCAAGTCTCCTAGCGCTCACAGAACTAGTTGACACTCCCGTAAGCAAGGAAGAGACAGCATGGGCGCATTACCCAGAAATGGCATTCCAGCAAGAAAATGCGACATTTATATTTGGGAGAAAGGGGGGCAATTTTAGGTCGGCATCAACAGCCATCGACCGTCAAATGCCACTTACGCCATGTCCGGCGGGACTTCGCGCCATGTTTTGCTTCCAGCCATTGACCGGCACCGAAGACTTCCAAGGCAGTGCTGTCGATCAACACATGCAGCGGTCCGTTTGGTGCCGGCGCTGATTTCATGATCGGCAACCCGACCGATCGGTGACTAACCGTCGTGTGATCCGAGGCAAAGACCGTCAGATTCATCAACGTCAGTACCGTCGCCATCAAGCCATCTGTTTGGCGCCGCACCATTTTGAACGCTATGCGCAGCATCAGGCACGTTTCAATGGCGATGCCCTGGTAACGTATCTACCCACCCGGTCCAACGCTTTGCCACTGGGCCAGTACAGTATCTTCAACCCCCAAAGTCAGGCTGCCACGCCGCCGCCGTCCCGCTTCGTGTGCCGGCCAATTCTGCACCTTGAACCTCATCTTCGGAAGACGATAGCGGCGGTGGGTGTTGTGCTTGTTTGGTATCGGAATGACCCAGCGAATATTGACTCGCTCCGTAACATTTGCCACTTTCCGGATTTGAACTGCACCAACGCCCGAAGGCGTGGCACATCCGGCTTTGATTATTTAAGGTGGCTGCGTAGCCGCCCCGGGTTCGGCCGACACGCTGGACGGCGGCAGGCGCTTGTCCTCGCGCAGCATCGCTTCGAAATCGGCGGCGGGCACAGGCCGACTGAAATAATAGCCCTGGATTTCGTCGCAGCCGTGGCGCCGCAAACAATCCAGTTGTTCCTCGGTCTCGACGCCTTCTGCAACCACCCGCAGGCCCAGGCTGTGTCCCATCGCAATCACCGCAATAGCAATCATCGCGTCCTTGGAGCTTTTGGTGATGTCGGTGATAAAAGCGCGGTCGATTTTCAAGAAATCGAACGGGAAGCGCTTCAAGTAGGCCAACGAGGAATAACCGGTGCCGAAATCGTCGAGCGCCAGTTTGACATGGAGTTGCTTTAAGGCCTGTAAATCGCGGGCGGCTACTTCCGGATCGCTCATCACGATCGATTCAGTCAATTCGAATTCAATGTACTTTGACGCGAGTCCGTGCCGCGCGATGCTGTCGCGGATGGTGTGCAGCACCTGCCCTTTCTTGAACTGGGCGGCCGACAAATTCACCGCGACCGGCACGATGACCACCTGCTGCGCCAGCCAGGCGCTCTGCTGCGCGCACACAGTGTCGATCACCCACGCTCCGATCGGCACTATCAGACCGGTCTCTTCGGCCAGCGGGATGAAATGGTCGGGTGGCACCGTGCCACTCTGCGGATGCTGCCAGCGGATCAACGCTTCGGCGCTGACGATACACCCACTCTGCAAGTCGACGCGCGGTTGATAGAACACCACGAACTGGCCCAGATCAAGCGCCTCCTGCAGTTCACTCCTGAGCTTCAATCTGGCCGCAAGGGCGGCGTTCATCTGCGGCGCGTAATACAGATAGCGCTCATCAAGTGACTTTGCTTTCTTGAGGGCGATCTCGGCATGTTTGAACAGCGTTTCCGCATCACGCCCGTCGTCCGGGTACAAGGCCAGGCCGGCGCGCGCCGTCATACGTACTTCCTGCAGGTCGACGGTAAAGGCGCTGTTGAAGGCACTGAAGATCTGCTGCTCGAGGATGCTGGTCAGGTCAGTCGAGACCTGCAGATTCGGCACCGCGATAGCGAAGATGTCGCCGCTAATACGGGCCAGACTGTACGGTTCGGTCAGGGTAGCGCTAATGCGCTCGGCCACTTGCAACAAGACTGCGTCGCCCGCGTGACGCCCCAGCACGTCGTTCAGCTGGGAAAAATGGTCGAGGTCGAGCAGGATCACGCAGGTGCACGGCGTTATTGAATTGTCGTGCCTGACTCCTTGCAGAAACTGGGTAAGGCGGTCGTGAAACAGCATGCGGTTCGGCAGGCCAGTCAACACATCGTAGCAAGCCAGGTAGCTGAGCTTTTCTTCCTTATCGATGAAGCGCAGTCCGAACGAAAGGTCTCCGGCCATTTCGTTGAGCAGTTTTTGTTCTTGCTCGTTGAAATTTCCGACCTCGTCCGACAGCAGGGTGAACACGGCAACCGCCTGTTGGTCCAGCATCAGGGGAATCGCCGCCAGCGAGCGGTAGCCGTGTTTTTGCATCGCGCCCGTTGTCGGCAACAGGGTATCGATGTCATTGCAGAAGACGGGGCGCAGCTCGCGCACCGCCACGCTCCATGGCAAGTCGCTGTCGACGGTGTTGGCGCGCGCACTGAATGGCGCGGCATGCTCGTCCTTGCCGCCAAAGCTGGCCACAACCTTGCCCTTTTGCGTGGTCGGATCAATGATTCCGACCCAAGCCATGCCGAAGGCCCCCTGGTTGACGGCGACCCGGCACGCTTCCTGAAACAGCGCGTTGCGATCGTGAATCCGCACAATCGCCGAGTTGATCCCGGACAGAATCACGGCAACCCGGTTCAAGCGGGCTACCCGGCGCTCCTGATCCTTTTGCAAGGTCACGTCCTGTAGCGTATGGAACAGGCGCTTGCCAATTGCGTCAGCGCACTCCGGAAACGGTTCGAGCACCTGGTGTAATTCGATAGTTGTCCCATCGCTATGACGCACCCGGTAGCCAACCTGCATCCGCGTGGTGCTGATGCCGGCGGTGCGGTAGCAGGCCAGAAATTTGGCGCGGTCGGCGATCTCGACGAGCGCCAGCCAGGCCTCGATTGTGGTCGGCATCGCGTGCTCGGCCACGCCGATCAGCTGGGGCAGGGTCTTCGACCAGCTCTCGAACCGGCCATCGTTAGCACTGACAATGTGGGCCGATTTGGTCAGGATCTGGGCGCGGCGCAGGCCGGCCTCGCTCAACTTGAGCTTGTCGGCGACCAGTTTGCGCTCGACGACCTCTCTTTCGAGCAGGCCGACATGCTGCTGGACCGCTTCATATAGGTTCAGGTTCTCATACAGCGGCGCCAGCTGAGCCGCCAAGATGGTGCCAAATTCCTTGTCTTCGTCGCTGAAGTCGATGGCGCCGGTCTTGCCGGACAGGTATAGCCAGCCTTGCTGTTCGGCACCCTGCATGATCGGCACCATTAGAAAGCTGTGGCGCAACGGGTGATACCACGGCAGGTGGCGCACCTCGGCTGCGACGCCGCCAAGGTCGAGCATGCAGCCGCCGGCCAGGCGCTCGCGCATCACGCCGGCGTCCGCGGTATAGGCGTCGAGCGCTTCGAAAATCTGATCGATATCGCCACCCGCCATGTCGCAGTTAGCACTACGCCGGGGCTGGCCCCTACCGTGCATACAGACCGCACTGCGGGTGGTACCCATGATGTTTTGTGCGGTCCGGCAAAAGCGTTCGAGCAGGCACTGCGAATCACGCTCGGTCGACAAGGTCATGCTCAGCTCAAGCAGTGCCGCCAGACGCAGACTGAGGGTCTGGACGTTTGCCAACGCATACATCGGGTGACTCGGCATGTCTGGGGTGGCGTCGACATCAATGTCCGCGGACAGCGCCTGCTGCAGGCGCTGTTGCAGGCCGGTCAGTTCCGGCATAATCGTTAGGTCGTGCGTGTCCGATGGATCGGTCTCGGACGGCAGGACAAAGACATTGCCTAGCGCCAGCGCTACGGTTTCGAGGATTTTTTGCGGTTCGGCCGGCTTAGTCAGTACTGCCGTCACGCCGAAGGTCTGGGCCATTGCCTCGGCCTGACCAACGCTGTAGGTCGCAGTGTAAAAAATCACCGGAATCTGCGCCGTGACCGGATTGGCATGCAGCCGGTTGACCAATTCGATGCCATCCATAACCGGCATCAGGATGTCCGAGATCACCAGGTCCGGCGGTTGGAGCAGCGCCATCTTGAGAGCCTGGGCGCCATGCACGGCACGCTGCACCCGGTAGCCACCGTAGTCCAGCAGCGTGGCGAGGAACTCGAGGTTGATGATGCGGTCATCGACGATCAGAATGGTTTTCATGGTGCGGGCCTACTGGCGCGCAACGCGCAGGCAGTCTTCGATTTCCCGGATCAGCATGTGGGCCTCGATCGGATGCTGGATGAAGTGCACAGCGCCGAGTTGCAGGCATTGCTGGATAATGTGTTCACCCAATGCGGCGCTGATGAACACGAACGGTACCGCTTGCAGGACAGGGTCCGCCTTCACTTGCGCGATGAAAACTAGGCCGTCCTCATCGGGCATGCGCAAGTCGCACAGGATCAGATCGATCTCCGACGCGTAGGCGTGTACCAAGCCATCTTTCGCGCTGCTTGCCAACACCACCTGAAAGCCGCACGGCTCCAGCGCACAGCGGATGAATTCACGGTTGGCCGGCAGGTCGTCGACCACCAAGATGCACCCGTTGCGAACCGGGTGCGGTGCGCTGCTATCCTCCACGGTGGCGTTCGGTGCGACGATCGAAATGGTCGAATGCAGGTCGTGGTCGATATATTGCTCGACTTGGCTGACAAACAGTTCCGGTTCGATTGGTTTGCCGAGATAGCCGTCAAAGCCGGCCGCCAATAGTTTCTGGCGGTCGCCTACCATCGCCAGCGCGGTGACAGCGATGACCGGGATGCTGAGCAGCGCCTCGCCAGACCTGCGTTTCAGTTGTTCCAACACGTCGTAACCGTCCATCTTGGGCAAGTGGACGTCGCAAATGATCAGGTCGGGCAATTCACGGCGCGCCGTTTCAACGCCCTCCTCGCCGTTGTAGGCAGATAAAACGGTGTGGCCGAACGCTTGGAGCAGGTAAGTCATCAGCTCCATGTTGGCCGGGTTGTCTTCGATGATTAAGATACGGGCTGACATATAAATGTCCCTTTTATAAAAAGTGACGAACAGCGTAACGAACAGTGCAATTTGAATCGCTCAGGACTTTAATTCCAGCACAAACGTGCTGCCGTGGCCATATTCGCTATGGAACGACAGGTTGCCGCCGACCAGCGAAGCCAGCTTCTGGCTCAGATATAGGCCAAGCCCGGTGCCTTCGTAGCGGCGGGTCGACCCGGTGTCGAGCTGGGTGAACGCCTGGAATAATTTGGCCTGGTCTTCCGGGCGGATACCGACGCCCGAATCGGTGACACTGAAATGAGTCAGTGTGTGGCCGTCGTCGTCGTCATTCACACGGAGTTCCGACAGCGACAGTACGATACTTCCGGAATCTGTGAACTTGATCGCGTTATTGACAAAGTTGAGCAAAATTTGGTTTAGCGCGCGGCGATCGGTGCGCAGCGTGATCGGCGCGATCGGCGTCTCGGCACTCAAGGACAGTCCTTTTTGCTCTGCTAGGGTCAACAGCGTGTCGATGACTTCTTTAATGACTTCCTGGCACACGACCGGCAACAATTCGAGTTCAACATTGCCGGCCTCGATCTTGGCCACATCGAGCAGGTCGTTGATAAGCGACAGCAGGTGACGCCCGCTGCTCTGGATGATTTTCAGTTGCTTATCCTGGCCCGCAGTCAAAGGCCCCGGCAGCTTCATCAACAAGGTGCCGGTAAAGCCAATGATCGCATTGAGCGGCGTACGCAATTCGTGCGACATGCTGGCTAGGAAACGGTCCTTGGCCAGATTGGCGTTTTCCATCTCGATGTTTTTTGTCTGCAGCGTTTGCTCGAAACGCTTGCGTTCCGTGACGTCGCGCGCCGAAGCAAACACCCCCTGCAGCTTGCCGTCGCGATCATGGAAGGTCGAAGCGTTGTAAGACACCACGGTTTCCATCCCGGTGCGCCCGAGCGCGGTCAGTTCATAGTCTGTGACCTTGCCTTCTTGCAACGCCCGCTTGATGCCCTGCAAGGCCCGCTCGGGATCGGTGAAATAGTCCTTGAACGGGGTACCGATAAGCTCCGCCGACGGGTAGCCAGTGAGCGCCTCCATCTGCTGGTTGACGTCGCTGATGACGCCGAGCGAATCGGTGGTCATCAAGGCGTCGATGTTCGATTCGATCAGTGAACGGGTGTAGAACTGCTGATCGCGCAATTGCTGCTCCATTACCTTTTGCCCGGAAATATCGCGCGCTGCGGCCAGGATGCCGATCGTCGCACCTTGCGCATCGCCGAACACGCCGGCATTGAAGCTGACCGTGATGCGCCGCGCATGGCGGGTAATCAGTTCCAGTTCATAACCAAACACGCGCGCTTCAGCCAACGTTTTCTGCACACCGCCGGTAGCGAGACCCGCATCGGTGAAGTACTTGGGAAATGGCGAATTAATCAGGTGCTTGCGCGAAAAGCCGGTAAGGCGGATCGCCTCGGCGTTAACGTCGGTAATGATGCCGTCCGGCGAGATGGCGAATTGGGCATCGGCCGACGCTTCGATCAGCGAGCGGTTGTAGGCTTGCTGCTCGGTCAACTGACTCTGCAACCTGGCTTGCTCCGAGATGTCGCGCGCCGACGCGAAGATCCCCTCGATCTGCCCTTCCAAGCCCCGGTAGACTGAGGCATTGAACGACACTGTCGCTTTACGCAAGTTTTTGGTCTTGAGCACTAGTTCGTAGTTGGTGACCACCCCTTCGGCGAAAGTACGCATGACGCCGATGTCGGCCCGGGCCGGCTCTGTGAAATACTGCTTGAATAGCGAGCCGATCAATTCCCCCCGCGAATAAGCTGTCATGCGGCACATCTGGTCGTTTACGTCGGTGATAAAACCTTGTGGATCAACCGTGACCAGGCCTTCGATCGAGGCTTCGATGAGGCCGCGCAAGTAGGTTTGCTGTTCGCGGAACTGCTCTTCCAGCCGGACCCGGTCGGTTATGTCGCGCGCGGAAGCGAAGATGCCCTGCACCGTGTCATCCGCATTGGTGTATACCGAAGCGTTGAACGAGACGTGCAGCAGACGCCGCGTGCGCGACACCAGGGTAAGCGCATATTCGGTGACGACGCCTTTTTCGAACGTTTCAACGGTCACCGCGCGGGCCCGTTCCGGTTCAGTAAAGTAATCGGTGAACGGCGAGCCGAGCAGTTCGGCCTTGGTGTAGCCGGTCATCTGGCACATGCGCGCATTGACGTCGGTGACCGTGCCGGACGGATCGACAGTGATCAAGCCGTCGACCGAGGCTTCGATTAGGCCGCGCAGGTAAGTTTGCTGTTCACGCAACTGTTGTTCGAGTTTCTTTTGCTCGGTGATGTCGCGCGCGCTGGCAAACACGCCTTGCAATTTACCGTGGCTGTCATGGAAGATCGATGCGTTGTACGAGACAACGGTTTTGCGACCGTCGACGGCATGCGCGGTCAGCTCGTAGTTGCTGACCTTGCTTTCCTGCAGCACCAGCTTGATGCCCTGTTCAGCCCGCTGGGGGTCTGTGAAGTAATTCTTGAACGGCGTGCCAATCAGTTGCCCGCGCGTGGCACCGGTCAACGCCTCCATTTCTTGGTTGACGTCTCTGATGATGCCCATCGCGTCGGTCGTCATCAGGGCATCGATGTTCGATTCGATCAGCGAACGGGTGTAGAACTGCGACATCTGCAACTGCGCTTCGAGTTGCTGCTGCGCGGTAATGTCGCGGGCTGAGGCGAAAATGCCGCGCACCGCGCCGCTAGTGTCGCGGAACACGGCGGCGTTGAACGAGACCGGTAGGCAAACTTCTTCGGCCGCCTGCAAGGTCAGCACATAGTTGGTAACCGAGCCTTCCAGGAACGTCCGCTGCACGCCTTGAGCGGCTAGTTCGCGTTCTAAAAAAAAGGTCGGGAACAAAGATCCGATCAATTGCGAGCGTCCACGCCCGACCATACGGCACATGGTCTCATTGACGTCCATAATCAGCATCGCCTCATCGACCGTGATCAGACCGTCGACCGAGGCCTCGATCAAGCCGCGATTGTAGGCTCGTTCCTCAATCAGTTGGTTTTGCACGAGCGCCTGTTCGGTGATGTCGCGGGCGGACGCGAAAATGCCACGTACGGCGCCGCCCGGGTCACGGAAAATGGCGGCATTGAACGACACCAAACGTTCCCGCTGATCGCGGGAGCCCAAGGTGAGCTCGTAGTTGGTCACAGAACCGGTGTCGAGCGTCAGGCGTACGCCTTCGGCTGCGCGCTTATGGTCCTTAAAATAGCGCGGGAACGACGAGCCGATCAGCTCCTCGCGCGCGTAGCCCGACATGCGACACATGGTGTCGTTGACGTCGGTAATATTGAGCATTGGATCGACAGTGATTAGGCCGTCCAGCGATGCCTCGATCAGGCCCCGGTTGTAGGTCCGTTCGACGCCTAGCTGGCTTTGCAGTCGCGACTTCTCTGTGATGTCGCGCGCGGAGGCGAAAATACCGCGCACCACACCTGCCGGGTCGCGGAACACCGAGGCGTTGAATGATACGTCAATCAGTTCGGCATGCGCGGTGGTCATGGCCAGAACGTAGTCGGTGACGGCACCGTCGTCGAAGGTCTTCTGTACGCCCGCAGTGGCGCGCCTTGGGTCAACAAAGTAATCGGCAAACGAGGTGCCAATTAGGTCTTCACGTGAAGTTGCTACCATCTGGCACATGCGGGCGTTGACGTCGCTGATGATGCCATCTGCAGCGACTGTAATCAGGCCGTCGACAGAAGATTCGATCAGCCCCCGATTGTACGACTGCGAGTCGCGCAACTGGCTTTCCAACGCCTTTTGTTCGGTGATGTCGCGCGCGGAGGCAAATACACCCAGCAACCGATTCTGGCCATCATGGAAAGTCGATGCGTTAAACGACATCACCGTCTGACGCCCGTCCTTCGCTTGGGCAATCAATTCATAATTAGTGACCTTGCCCTCGCGCAGCACCAACTTTATGCCTTCTTCGGCGCGCGCCGAATCTGTGAAGTAAATCTTGAAGGGCTTGCCGATCAGGTCCTCGCGGCTGTGCCCGGTCAGGTCTTCCATTTGCTTGTTGACGTCGCTGATGATGCCGACCGGGTCAGTGGTCATCAAGGCATCAATATTTGACGCGATCAGCGAACGGGAATAGAACTGGGTCACATTGAGTTCTTTATCCAGGTTGATCTCTCCCGAAATATCTTTTGAAATCAACAGATAGCCGATAGGAGTGCCGGCCGAATTACGGCGCGGCGTGATCACCACACGGGCTGGGAAATAGCTGCCGTTCTTACGCCGCCGCTGCAGGGTGCCTTCCCACTTTCCTGCGACCACAGCGGCTGCGAGGATTTCTTTCGGCTTGTCGGTTAACAAGTCCTCCGGCGTATGCAGGACAGACGAATTCATTTTGCCAACCACCTCCTCAGCCTCGTAGCCGTAGAGGCGCCGTGCGCCTTCGTTCCACAACAGAATCTTGCCCTCCATGTTTTTGCCGATGATCGAATATTCGGTCGATGCCTGAAGCAGGGTGACGATAAAGTCCGCCGCTTCCTTGCCGTTTAGGACCACCTCGGTATCGGAAAGTGTCGCCATGTTAGCGTCCTTGGGGAGAGCAGGTTGTATGGGTGCCATCGAAACTGAAGCTTTACTGAGAAAGTGTATTTTTCGACCAGGTTTTTTGAATCATTTCAAAAATAGCGTCGCCGTATGGGCCGCTCCAGAGGTCCACTGATGGACCTCAACGCTTCCAAAACCGGAAAAAACCGAACTCACAAGTTATCCGTGAACATTTTGACGGAATATTCAGTGGACATGTGGCCCGAATAATTTCCAAAGTGAAATTGTAAAATAGTATTTAAAAAACTACTTTCGGTGTGTTTATAGAGCGCAGTTCGTAACTAAGTTTAACACGCTAATGGATCGTAGCCGATTCGGCCTGTTTCATATTGTCGATGATCTCGTCATAGACTTCGAGGGGGCATCGATAGTCGAGCTCTTTGCGAGGTCGAGTATTCATCTAGTAAGCAATGACGTCGAGATCGCCTTGCGTCAGTTGCGATAAGTCGGTGCCCTTGGGCATGTACTGGCGCAATAATCCGTTGGTATTTTCATTGCTGCCGCGTTGCCAAGGGCTGTGCGGATCACAGAAGTAGACGGCAACGCCGATGTGAGCTGTCAATTCGCAGTGCCGGCTCCTCTCGCGGCCCTGATCAGAGGTCATCGTCTGGCGCAACGGCGCGGCAACTCTGTTGAGGGCCTCCGTAAAGCCCGCCAATGCCGACGCAGCGCTGGCGTTAGGCATGCGCGCCAGTATCACTTGACGGGTACTGGGCTCTACCAGCGTCCCAACCGCCGAGCGATTGAAGGCACCCTTGATCAAATCGGCTTCCCAGTGGCCGGGAATCAACCGGTTGGCCACTTCCGGCGGGCGAATGTGCAGGCTTTGCATCGGCGTTGGTGCACTTCAAATCCGAGAAGGGGCAAATGTTACGATGTGAGTTGATTTTTGCAGAGCTCTCCTGATGCCAAACAAGCACAACACCGACCGCCGCCATCACATTCCGAAGATGACGTTTAAAGTGCAGAACGGGCCAACCTATGAAGCGGGACTGCGACGGCGTGGTAGCCTGACTTTATGGATTGAAGAGGCTGCACTGGCCCAGTGGCAAAGCGTTGGACCGGGTGGGTAGGCACGTTATCAGAGAATCGCCATTGAGACGTGCTTGATGCTGCGCGCCGCCTTCAAGATGGCGCTGTGCCAAACAGAAGGATTGATGGCGTCGGTACTGACGTTGATGAATCTGACGGTCTCTGCCCCGGATCACACAACTGTTAGTCGCCGATCGATCGGGTTGTCGGTCATGAAATCCCCGCCGGCAGCAAACGGACCGTTGCATGTGTTGAACGACAGTATCGGCCTGGAAGTCTTCGGTGCAGGCCAATGGCGGGAAGCAAAGCATGGCGCGAAGTCGCGCCGGACGTGGCGCAAGCTGTATCTGGCGGTCGATGCCAACAGTGGGATGATCATCGCCCAAGTGCTCACTGATCAGCAGTCGGACGATGCATCGCTGATGGAACCGCTGCTGATGCAGATTGAAGAAGAAATAGCAAAAGTCATCGCCGATGGTGCTTGCGATCGCGCGACGGGGTTCCTATATTGAGGTAGTGATGCCGTTACGAAAAACCGCTGTTTCCACTACGGAATCAAGTTCGCCAAGTCAGCGTGATCGTCATATTGAAGTGATCAATACAGAGGGCCGGATGGCTTAGCAAACCGCCACCGGTTATGGTCAACGCGCCTTGGCGGAAACATCCATGGGCCGGTATAAATGCTTGATTGGTCCTCGGCTGCGTTCACGCGGGCTCGCGGCGCAAGAAATCGAGGCTATCATCGGGGTTGCTGTGTTAAACCGCATGCTGGCCGTCGCTCGCCCAAACTCCGTTCGCAGTCAAAAAATGGCCTCGTAATCGGCTAGGGGTTGGGGGGACTGTCGCCTTCAACTTTGAAGTGCACCAACGCCCCGTCGAAGCGTAGATTCGCGGAAAGCTACCGGATAAGCGACGAGAAATCCGCATGACGCAGACCCAACCATTGCTTGATGACATGCACCGCTGGTTGACCAGTTTGCTGTCAACGCTATCAGCGAAAGTGGCTTTAGCCGGGGCGATTCAATACGCCTTCAATCGGTGGGGGGCGCTGAACGTCTTCGCCGGAGACGGTCGCGTTGAAATCGACAACAATGCCGTCGAGCGCTCCTTGCGCGCAGTGTCATTAGGCAGAAAAAATTTCATGTTCGTCGGCTTAGACGCGGGCGGTGAGCGGGCTACAGCAATGTACAACCTGATCGGCTCGGCCAAACTGAACGGCCTTGATCCTGAAGCGTATCTGCGCAACGTGCTCTCACAGATCGCCGAGCATCCGGTGAATCGGATCGACGAACTGCTTTCGTGGAACTTGGCTAGCTCTGCTCTGGCTGCAGCCGAAGAGACGTAAGCGCCTCACGAGCAACGTCTTGACCAATTTTGCTTCGTAGTAAATGCAGGATTTAGCGCGAAGCGGTGCCAA
>NZ_JASJWR010000036.1:0-51667 GCF_035019065.1 Actimicrobium sp. CCI2.3
ACTTTTTCGAGAATAAAATTTGCTGGAGGCGGAATCAGCCATTTTCATTCTTGGGTTCGGCTTTATTCAGCGGTTCCCTAAAGTAGACAACTACGAAGAGCGTTCAAGTAGTAATTATGTAGATGAACGTTACTTCATTGGACGAACTGAAAAAGTCGAATTCAAGATCATGTTTTCAGACGACTCAGATAATTCAGATCTTCCCTTTTGGATTCGGTTGAGTGCTATTAATTGAGATGCGGAATTGAATGAAAGTGAGATGCACGAGTTTGTGTATGTGAACTTGCTTTCGGCTGGATTTCGAGTAGCGCGAATAGAAAATTTCGGACAGGTGGGTGAACAACGCATTGACTACAACGTATAGTTGGTGCGAATACAGGAAGTGCGGTAAAAGCCCAAAGCATCGGAAGAATGTCGTTAGGTTGGCCCGGAACTAGCGGTGCTGGACCCGTTCCAGGAACTATTGGCATTACAAATCAAATTGCTGTCGGTGCCATTTGAATTTACTCTCCAAAAGGTGATGGCATATAGCATTCCATTACCCATAACTCTCACCGCTTACGATCTCACGCGCCACCCGCATGCCTGCGACAAATAAATACAAAGCCTGCACACCACTCCAGATGCACAGCTGCTGGCGCACCCTGTGCGTTTTGCCGCCATAGCTCGCCGGCATGACAAATTCGATCACTCCTGCCGCACCCCCTGCACAGGGCTGTGCGAACTACTTATCGCCATCCGGCAGACAACAGTGGTGCGCAGCGTGCACCAACCTGTCGACAGGCGTATTCAGATATCCAACCCTTTTCATCAGAGACAGCATGTCCGCTTCGCGGTTGGCCAAGTAGATCAGACGCGTGCCGGAAAGGCCCGCCACCATGTCCGCCAGGCGCTCATAGCCCTTGATCCAGCGCGTACTTTCCGCCAGGTTGGGTTCGAGACGTTCCTTGGTTGCCCGCATCCAGCAATCGAGCACCGCTAGTGGCAGCCGCTGCGTCGTCACGGTGTACGTCACATGGGCATACATCCCGCTCTGCGCGTCGTAACTCAGGCACCCCAGTTCATGCGTTTGCCGTCCGTTGAATTTGAATTTCGTCGTATCCTGAACATCGCCATCTGCGCAGTCGTACCAGTATCGTCCCAACAAGTCAGCGCCAACTCGGGCAGCGCCTTCATCGTCACGGCACCAGCCTGTTCACGATCCTTCCGGCGCCGGACAGCCGCACCCTGGTCGAGACTGATCCGCGCTTCACCAACCAGCGCGCCTTTATCGGCTCTGACTACTTCCTGCAAGCACTGCAGCGCGACCCCGAGCGCCAGCTCAAGCGCTACGGCGACGGTTTCGCCGAACAGCAACTGGTCAACGACCAGATCCTGACGCTGACCGGACGCCGGTTCCTGAGTGGCTACAGCAGCACCGAAACTGAATACCAGGCACTGATGGACAGCGGGGTTGGATTCGCACGGAAGTACCAGCTTACTCCGGGTATGGCACTGTCGGCAGAGCATATGGCCCTGCTCACTACCGACATCGTCTGGCTCTCCACGCAGAACGTAACCCTGGCCGACGGCACGGTGCAGCAGGTGCTGGCACCGCAGGTCTTCCTGCGCCGTCTCAAAGACGGTGACCTCACGCCCACCGGCGCGCTGATCGCCGGGTCCGACGTCACGATTCGCACCGACCGTGACCTGGTCAACAGCGGTACGATCGCCGCCAGCGATAAGCTCACGCTCGTGGCCGGGGGCGACCTGGTCAACCAGGGCGGGCGTCTCAGTGGGCAGGACATCGTCGCAAGGTCGAGCAACGATTTGAAGAACCTGTCCGGCGTGATTCAGGGCAGCGGGGCCGACAGTCGCGTGACCCTGCTGGCCGGACGCGACGTGGTGATCCAGACCCGCACCATCGACACCGCCAACACCAGCGGCAACAGCACCCGCAGTGCGATTGATCGCGTCGCCACGGTGCAGGGCGGCACGGTGCGTATCGACGCCGCCCGCGATCTGCTGGTCGCCGGCGCCAGTGTGAACGCCAGCGGCGACCTGGTCGCTACCGCCGCACGTGACATCCGCATCAGCAGCGTCGACCAGCGCTACCAGATCGCCGTGGGAGACAGCAGCGGGCGCACGGTGCAGGGTCGCAGCGGCTTTATCGTCGACGACAAGCTCACGCAAGCCGGTGCGAACCTGGCAGCGGGCGGCAACCTGGCGCTGGTCGCCGGAGGAAATCTTGGCGTGCGCGGTGCGACCGTCTCGGCCGGTGACAGCGTTCTGCTGAAGGGCGCGAACGTCACCATAGCCGCTGCCAAAGAGCGCACGACAACCGATATCCAGACCATCGGCAAGAACGCCTATAACCATGTTGCCCGCAGCGACGAAACGCTGGTTGGCGGCAGCATCAGCGCAACGAACGACCTCAGCGTGATCGCCAACGGAGGTGACGGTGCCGGCAATATCGCCGTCAACGCGGGCTACCTGTCGAGTAAGGCCGGGCAGGTCGGATTGGTCGCCGGCAACGATATTGCGATTGGTGCGATCACCACTGCGCGCAGCGCGATCAACGACAGCTACAACAAGAGCGGCAACCTGGTGTCATCGACCACGACCACGACCAGACAGCGCAGCAGCAGCGACCAGGTGCAGGGCAGCGTCCTGTCGGGCAACACGATCCTGGCGCAAGCGGGTAATCCGACCAACCGAACCGGTGACATCAGCGTCGCTGGCTCCTCGCTGGTCGCCGATCGCGACTTGCGACTGGACGCCGGTCGCAATCTCACCATCACGACCGCGCAAGGCACGCAGCAAGACAGCAGCGCGTTCCAGCAAACCACCTCCGGCCTGTTCACCAGCGGCGCTGCGCTCACGCTCGGCCAACGCCAGCAACAGCAGGACGCCACCGGCACCGCGACCACCAGCGCAGCCAGCACCGTCGCCAGCCTGAGCGGCAATGCGCGCCTGATTGCCGGCCAGCGCTACACGCAAACCGGCAGCGACCTGCTGACCCCGAACGGCAGCATCGACATTACCGCCCGCAAGATCGACATCACCGCCGCGACCGACACCGCAGAACAACGCCAGCAGCAGCAATTCAAGCAGAGCGGTCTGACGGTGGCCGTGTCGAACCCGGTCATCTCGGCGGGACAGACCGCCCAGCAAATGACAGCAGCAGCTGGCCAAACCAAGGATGTGCGGATGCAGGCGCTGGCAGCAGCGACCACGGTGCTGGCCGCGGCCAAAGCGGTGGATGCGGTGACCGGTGCGGACAAGGCCACCAGTATCGGCGTCAATATTTCGCTGGGCGGCAGCAAGAGCCAGAGCGACAGCACCCAGCGCAGCAGCACCGCGCGCGGCAGCATGATCGCTGCTGGCGGAGATGTGACGTTGCGTGCCATTGCAGATAAGGCCAGCAACGTCGATAGCACCGACGGCAACATTACCGTCAACGGCAGCCGGATCAGCGCTAGTCAGGATGTGCGCCTGCTCGCTGACGGCAAGATCGATCTGACTGCAGCCAGCAACACGGCCACACAAACCAGTAGCAACAACTCCAGCAGCGCCTCTGCCGGCATTGGCTTCTCGGTGGGTGCCAACACAGGTTTTTACATCAGCGCAAACGCCGCAGCAGCACGCGGCAAGGCTGACGGCAGCGACGTCACCCAAGTCAACAGCCAGGTCGACGCCGGCAACCGGGTCACGCTGAAGTCGAGTGGCGACACCTCCCTCAATGGCGCGGTCGTGCGTGGCCGGCAAGTCATGGGCGACATCGGCGGCAACCTGGTCATTGCCAGCCGGCAGGACACCAGTGCGTTCGCTGGTAAGCAGCAAAGTGCAAGCGCCGGGATCACGGTCCCGATCGGTCCTGGTACGGGTGGTGGCAACCTGAGCGCAAGCAAAAGCAAGGTCGACAGCACGTTCGCCAGCGTGGCAGAGCAGTCCGGCATTCAGGCGGGTGATGGCGGATTTAACGTCAACGTTGCAGGCAATACGACGCTCACGGGTGGTGCCATCACCAGCACGCAAAAGGCGATGGACGATGACGTTAATCGCTTCACGACGGGCAGCACGCTTACCACGAGCGATATTCAAAACCAGGCCAGCTACAGCGCCACATGCGTGGGCGTCACACTGGGTACGGGCGCAGACTCAAACGGCAAACTTACCCTCGGCGGCTCCAGCGCCGGCATCGGCCACGACAGCGGTAATGCCAGCAGCGTAACTGCGTCGGCCATCAGCGGTATTGCTGGTGACAAGGCTGCGCGTACTGGAGATGCAGGTACCGGCATCCAGAAAATCCTTGATGCCGACACGGTGCAAAAGGACATCAATACGCAGGTGCAGATTACGCAGACGTTCGGGCGAGAAGCCAGTACGGCGATTGGTGACTATGCCGCCAGCCAGCAAAAACAGGCCGTTGGTCTCCGGGAGCAAGCCTCCAGGGAAAGTGACCCGGTACGCGCGCAAGCGCTGCAGCAACAAACGCAGGCGCTGGACGACAATTGGGGTGACAACGGCACGCTACGCGTCCTTGCGCACACGGTCGTAGGTGGCCTCACGGGTGGCCTTAATGGTGCCGCTGCAGGAACGCTCGCCTCACCGTTGGTCGCCGCGCAGTTGCAGCAGGCGGGCATTGACGGCGCGCTTGCCAAGACGTTGATGGCACTGGTCAGCACGGCAGCAGGTGTAGTGGTCTAATTTGTGCTGACACCTCGAGAGGTGGGAAACTCCACCACCAGAGGAAAAATCAATGACAAAGCAACACCGACAGTTCGACATCAGCCTGAAGCTGGAAGTCGTTCGTATGATCAAGGAACAGGGGCTGACGACCACTCATGTCAGCCAAAGTATGAATATTGGCGAGACTGCGATCCGTCGCTGGATCAAGCAATATGACGCCGAGCAAAGCGGCCAGCGCGGCATCGGGAATCTGTTGACGGCAGACCTGCTGCGTATCCTGTCGAACGTGCCTGCCGGACTGGTCTGCGAGACACTGCAGATGGCCGTGCAGCAGCGCTGCCCAGTTCCGGGCTTACTATTCCACAGCACTCGTGGCAGCCAATTGGAGCGGGCCTGGCAAAGTACTTGTGCCAACAAGGCGTAAGCAAAAAATGACATCACCGACTACATAGTCGGCTTCTACAACTGCATTCCGTCGTGGGTAACCTGTTGCTCTCCACCCTCGAATGACGCAAGGAGGAAGTTTCCTTGCCTCACCCGAGAGGCTTTTCACCAAGCACCAACGTATTGACGTGGCTATGAACGCAGCAAGCCCAATGATTCCCACAGAAAGTCATAACTCATTTCATCTCGTCCCTGTTGCGCGGCCATTGTTTTTTCGCTGACTTCGTAGCTGCGTAACAAGCCTTTGACCCGCTCGAGTCCAGCGGCGCTCTGGATTGCCTGAAGGGGTGTTTTATTGTCGAGTGCGGGAATGGACTCATTGGCCCAATTGGCATAGGTGCGGTGGACAAGTTCTTCCATGGCCTTGGCCAACTCCCGGGGGTCAATCTCGGACAAGTTTGTGGCGTTGGTCAGGCCGGCAGCAGACTGTTTGCTTTGACGCAGGATGCTTTCAGGATGGACTTTTTTGCGCGTCAAAAATTCCACCGTACCGGCAGTCAAGCCTTCAAACCAGGCGCGTCCCTGGTCAGCATGGATTTGTGTCCTGTAAAAAATCTCGATCTGATCGTTCTTTTTCCCGACGCTGATATGAGCCAGAGGCCTGCTCTGTCCGTCAGAGCAGGCGAGCAGGCGCGTCCAGCCATCGTGCCGATTGCCCTCCACATCGCTGCAGCCTTGCAGCGCACCGGCCAACACCTCCCAGTCCAGCACACGGTAATGGTCCGTGATCGGTACGATGGGCTCGCCAGAATGCTGGTCGATCATTGTGGGCAACGGTGGTGGTGCCAGATACTGTTGCAGCCAGAGTGCCATTAATACCAAACCTTGTTCGTGCGCCAGCCCGGGAAGGTGGCCAAATTCCTCACTGGTGGCGCGCAAGCGAGCCACCACCGCAGGTCCATGGAGCAGCGAGAACGGATAGACCGCCCCGGAGAGTTCATGGTGATCCCCCACGCGCATCACACGACAACCCAGGTGCATGCCCGGCGCAAGTCCCCGGCTACCTGCGCGTTCCTGCACTTGAATCGGCGTAGCAGCACCGTCCAATGCGTCGCATAGCGTTATCCCAACTCCCGACACAACGTCGGTGACGTTGTACATGCTCAAGGGGCGCTGGCCCAGCTGCTGCAACCAGTCGCGCTGACCGGCATTCCAGGTGGGACCGGATGGGCCCGTCAGGTAATCGGCTACGCGCCGGTTGCTGCCTCTTGCCTGTATCTCGCCTTCGGCTAGCTGCCATTCGGTCAGGTTGAACTGGATTGCACCAAGGATCCCCTCGTCAAGTTGTCCAAGCTTCTGGATGTCGGTCGGACTCAGGAGTTCATCGAGAAGGCGCTTTAAAGAGACCTGCCAGCCCTTGCGGTGGCGATCAGCAAGCCATTCCACTGCTTTTTCGACGGCACCTGCCTGGGAGGTGCTGTTCGCAGCGGGTGTCTCGGACATGCGCGGTGAAATATCTTCGCGCTGACAGCAGTGTTTGTATTTTTTGCCACTTCCACAGGGGCATTGATCATTTGGTGCGGACATGGTGAGCGTATTTCTTTCAATGATAGAGAGGTCTGTTGGTCTGCATTGTTACGCATTGCGCATGAAGCAGGGTAAATAGTGTCTGGCAACCCAGTTTATAAAAGCGAATTAAACTGAATGCTGATAACCGAAGCAACCAGGCGCTTTGTCAATTTTTCACTGCTTTCGGACGGTGACATTTTGCCTGCAGCCCAGGCTCGATCAAATAACTTTTGACAACGGAATACACGGATGAAAAATCAGGCTTGCGTCGAACTTCGCGATCTGGAAATCGACACCGACATCGGAACATTCGGTCCCAATGACAGTGGGCCCGACAAGCACTTGCTTAACCTTATCTTGCAGATCGGTTCGCAACACGTCCTGATTGCTGAAGACGGTATGGCGTTCGTATTCGATTACGACCCGTTGATGGCAGAAATTCACCGTCTTGCTGGCGACTGCCACTACGAGACGCAAGAGCGGCTCATCACGCGGATTGTCAAAGCATGTGCCGGCTGTGCAGAAGTGGAATCCGTCGAAGTCACTTTGCGCAAATTCCCGGTGCATAACGGATCAGGCTCGCTTGGCGTGAGGCTGTCGGTCGATGCAACTACGTTGGCCGGAATGCGATAAATGCTTGAAAGAGTCCGTGGCATCCGGTATTTTTTTGCGACTGTCGTTGAGCGTCTGCGAATCTCCTTCATCGAATATCGATTGTCTGTTAGTCCAATATTTTCAGGATTAGTGCGGTGACCGGGCGTATCAAGAAGAAAAAAATGTTGGCGCTGCTCGATGATGCCTGGGCAGAAAAAAACAAAGTCGACGACGTGTGTCCGTTGTGCGGGCGACCGATCCCTGGCCACCAAAAAGACGCACATCACCTCATACCCAAGTCGCACGGCGGATCACTGACGGTTGATCTTCACCGCATATGTCATCGCCAGATTCACGCTCTCTTTACCGAAACGGAACTGGCACGGCAGTTTTCCACTATTGAACTGTTAAAGCAACAAGACGCAATGCGCCACTTCCTGACGTGGGTAAAAACCAAGCCCGACTTTTTTTTTGAAAAGAGCCGAAAAAGCGCGCGACTGCGCAGTAAATAAAAGTACAACCATGTGGCGCAGAGATGGTAACGCTTTGCCGGTCTCGAGACAGGGGGAGGGAACTATCCCGCCAGCGATGCCACTGATGCTGCGCCATTCCCATAATCAGCACGCCACCACTCTATGCATCGTTCCCTGTTCCGTCCGCTTCTACCCGCATCTTTACCACCCCAAGGCCAGCGCTTGTTAGCGCAATCGCTGCCGTCGCACAATGGCAGAGCGTTGGCGGCTCGCGCGCACCCTGCAGAGGCGACCGAGGCACGGTTCGATCATGGCGTTGGACAGACGTTAAAAAATCGCCTGCTCAAGCAGCTTCCGGACGGCTCGGCGAACACCGGACCCGTCTTCCGGTCTCCGCCGAAAGCCTCTGCCTATTTTTCATCGGCCTCATCCAGAGCGCTCAAGCCGGGCAACGCCTGCGCGTTAAATTTGCGCGTCTTTGATAGTGCTCCCATAAAAATAATTCACACACAGGATATTCCCCAGCTGGTAACGGACTTTCTTGAAAATGTAGAGAGCAATCCCGCTATTTCCCCTCTTCCTCAGCGCAAACAATCCGGCATCCCAAGCGCTGACAACAATGTTTGCCTCACAGACTGGCAAATTCCACCACGTACGCACGAAGAGATTTACAACGATCGCCTGAAAAACACGCGCGCCATGATCAACACTGTGAAACGTTTCCCCAAACCGGATTTGGTGATGGCGTATTACGTCGATAACAGCCCGATAGGGATACTGATTTTGAAAAAAATGGCGAGCAACAGGCCTGCAAAAATTAATGTCCTGGCGACCCACCCGCTGTCTGAAGGTGCCGGTGCTGCATTAATAGAACGGGCCGTTGCGCAAGCGGTTGCCTGGGATAAAAAGGGATGCCTTCTTCAATTGATGTCATTAAATGGTGATAGTACGAAGGCGTACGAAGCGCTTGGCTTTGTTGCTGTTAGCCATGACAACTCCTGGGATCTGACGCTCACCCCGCAGGACTCAAAAAAATGGTCCCTGCAAGGTGATCAATGGCAGTTGCAAAACAAAGATACCAATAAAAAATACATTGGATAAGCGTCCCGGGACAGGCGTTCGGGTAGCCGCGGCTTATTGCGGGGATGCAATGAGCAAGTTGGCGTTTATGTTGACGAGTGTGTTTCTTGATAACGCATAGTTCATCAATCACCTACCGTATCCGTGCCCTTTTTATGCAAATTCAGGTTGGAAGCTGCACAAGTCCGTCGCTCTTGCCAGCCGGCAAGACAACGCCATGCTGGCTCTTGTCAAGCGACTCCTGCGTTACGCCTACTTGAGTCCCTTCCACCAAAGCGTGAACGCCTGATCTCGATCCTGCAGATGGACCGGTTCGCCAATCCGGGGAGTCAATAGCCGGTAGCTTTTGCCTTTGCTTGCCGCTAAGGCGCGTTCAAATGGCTCGTCCCACGCGTGGCGTGCCAAGCTGAAACGACCGGCATGTCCCGTCAGAAGGGAGTCTGCGTTGAGTATGTCCGCCGCACGGGAGGCTTCCTCCGGCGTCATGTGGATATCGGCCCACTTCTGGTTGTACTGTCCTGCATCAAGCGAGACAAAATCGAACCGATCAAAACGTTTCGCAATCTGTGCAAAGTGCGGACCGAAACCCGTATCGCCGCTGAAATACAAGCGTCGCTCTGCGGTCTCCAGCGCGTAGCTCACCCACAAGCTTTGGTTGCGCTTCAAGAAGCGTCCTGAGTAATGTTGCGCAGGCAGGGCATGCACCATCAAACCATCACCAAGCTCCAGGCTGCCATGCCAGTTCATTTCACGAATTTTTTCTTCCGGATACCCCCAGTGGCGCAAATGGGCACCATTGCCCAGCCCCGCAATCACCAGGCGCGTCTTTGGTTCAAGGGCCTTCATGCTTGCATAGTCAAGATGATCGTAGTGATCGTGCGTGATCAGGACCACGTCGATTTCCGGCATGTCCTCGGCTGTGTAAAGACTCGTGCCCTCGAAGGCGCGCACCATGCCCGGCACCGGCGCTGCATAGTTACTGAAGACGGGATCGATTAATAACCGCTTGCCACCAACCTGCACGAAGTAGGACGAGTGTCCGAGCCAAATCACAATATCCTGCCCGGGATCCAGCGCCGCCAGATTGGTCTTCACCGAGGGCAGCGGTCCCGCCGGTGCGGGCCGGTCTCTCGGCTCGAAACGCCCTCGAATCACTGCCAGAATAAATCCGAAACCGCCAGAACGCGGTGGCGAGGCCACCTCGTTTTGAAACTGTCCGTCGCGGTATTGCGGTGCTCCCTGTAATTGCGCGTTATCGGGTAATTGTCCCAGCGTCAAATAAAGATAGCCGCCGGTGCCGAGGGCAACAGCGCACATCAGGGCCAGGCCCAGTATCAGGAATCGTTTCAAAGTGTTGTCCATTCATGTTCGCCCGCCGGTTTCGCGCCCGTCATCACGGGTGCGGTTATACCGGCTTTGCATTGGTATAAATACGGATAGATCCTCGCCAAGTGGAGCGAGGCTAAAGGGGATCGACCAGCTCTCTCAGATCAATCGGTTGTCGCGCGGTCGATGTGTGTGTTGGCCGGCCAGGGCACCTTGAATGCGCCAGGACTAACTTGCTACTTTGCGCACTGGACCACGCCGATGGCGTAATCCACATCGATACAGCAGATCGCAAGGTTGCCCCGCAGTGAGTAGTCAGCCAGCGATTGCACTGACATCGTGTCGCCAAAAGACTGCCCGGCAATTTTCCGATTTTCTGGTGAAGAGCGGATGCGTTGCAAGTTGGACATGCCCTGTCATAAAAAGTTGCCAACAATAAAAGTATTGCTGCGTCAACTGGCAGACGCCTATCGGCGAAAGACTGTCTGGTGTGTGTCTGACCGCACTCCATGCAACCCGATGCCGATAGTGGGCATGCAAGAGTTTGGTAGCAGACATAGCGTTGGACTGCCCATGCCGACAAGGTCTTTTCGATCTGTGAGCCGCACACCGCATGGATCAGCAAAGGCAGAGCCGGTGGGAAGGGAGGGCATGATGGAAGACCACTATCGAGTCACCTTGCCTCATCAGGTGATGAAGGGCTCCATGGTGAGCGAAGCGAAAAAGCGCTTCTCTGCCTACGAGACAGAGAAGGCGGTGATTGAAATGGACGCTACTTTTACAAAGGGGTGATGCCACTGCTGTTGTGGCACGTTGAGGTCGTCTTGAAAGAGCGCGTCCGGTCTACCTTATCTTGACTTGGCGATGTGCGATGCGATGGCGTCCATCAGTGGTGGCGACAGGCAATCGTAAGGTGGCAATCCCAGTTCGACCAGGCGCGCACGTACCGCGCCCATCTGGTCGGCAGGAGCACCCGCTTCGAGTATCGACGAGACGAAAGCGGCAAATTCGGCCGGTGCCCAGCCAGCTTGCGGCGAACGTTCGGTATGCACAAAATCCAGACCATAAAATGGATGGCCGGACTGTTCGATACGGCCGAGCATGTGGACGCCGCAGCTGGTGCAGGCATGTCGCTGGATCGCTGCCGTGGTGTCGACGATCTTCAGCTTGTCACCGTTGGCGGTGATGCGGACGGCTTCTTTCGAGACCACCGCAACTTGCGAAAACAGGGCACCGGCCGGCTTCCAGCATTTCGAGCAACCGCAGACGTGATTGTGGGCGGTCTGTGAGGTGATCGTGACTTCAACCTTGTGATCGGTGCAGTCGCACAGCAAGGTGCCGCCGGAAAATCCTGCCTGTGCGGGCTTGACGCCGTGATCGACGGATGGGTGGATATGAACAGTCATGTATCTCTCCTGGGAAAAGGGCTGGATAACAGATCAGTCTGAATCGTTAGCCAAACCCATTGTTGAACTTCAGTAATGTTGCGGCCCGATAAACTTAGCAACAACCGCGCCCATGGCTGCCAGGCCTGTCCTGTGCGGACCATCGGGTTTCGCACGTTGCGGTAGGTCCGATAGTGACGCGACCTGCGCAACAGGGTGGTCAACTATTGAGCAGGTACCGCGCGCCAGGCATCCGATCAAGCTGGCCTCAACACATCACGACCGATCACATCGAGGTGCCGGCCTTCATCAGATCGAAGGCATGGTTGATCTTTTAATTGGCATCGTCATGGCCGAGGATGGCCGGGAAAAATGTCTTCGGGATCATCGCCAGACTGCGTTCAATTGCCGCTGTCAAAAATTCTACTGCGTCACTTTCGGTACTGCTATGTATTCGGTGTATTCTGATTGGTAGGTTAGTTGATGTCATCAGTAGTAGTCGCGTTCCTGTCAGAAGACAAAGTCACAAGTCACGATGCGCGCAGTACAGGCGGGGCCGAAATTCCCCGGTCACAGTCAAGACAAGCTGTCATGTTCATTCGGCATGACAGCAAGACCGTAATAATCAACACCGCAATAACCGAGCCACGATGGCCAACCGACCCGCCAGAGGTCACGTTCCAGCCCGGAACAAATTAACCATTCCCGGCAAGACGGCATGCCGGGCAAGGAGACAGCATGATCAGCGTGCATAGTCATTGCACTCGCATACGCGGCGTCGTTCGTTCGCCTTCATCCCCTTCGTCGCATATACCGAATCACATTGCCGATTCATGGATACGCTGTTCCAACGACTACCAGCTCGATCCGGCATTGCCACGCGAGCTGTATGTCGTGGAGCGGCCGGAACTGCTCGAGCGGCAGGAGCAGTTGTCGGTGGTGCTGCGGGCCGCAAAAAGCGAGATGGCCAACCTGTTCCAGCAAATCGCCAAGTCGGATTACGCGATCATGCTGACCGACGGCGATGGCGTGCTGCTGAACTATTTTGGCGATCCGGGGTTCACGCATGCGGCCTCCCGATCCGGCCTGATCGCCGGTGCCGTCTGGTCCGAGCGTTTTCAGGGAACCAACGGAATGGGAACCTGCTTGCAGGAACAGCGGCCTATCCTGATTCACCAGGGTGACCATTACCTGTTTCGCAATACCGGCCTGACTTGCGCGGGTGCGCCGGTGCTTGACTGGCGTGGCAAGTTACTCGCGGTGCTGGATGCCTCCGGGGTAGTGCACCGCGCGCCGTGCCACGTGCTGGAGCTGGTAAAAATGTCCGTGCAGGAAATTGAAAACAGGATTTTCATGACCGAGTTTCCGACGGCGCGGCTACTGGTTTTTCATCCCCGGCAGGAGTTCGTCGCGACCCTCGGTAAAGGCATCATTGCGGTCGATACCGATTACCGAGTGCTGGGAGCCAGCCGCAACGCGCTGGCGCAACTTGGCATTACGCCTGAGGATATTGTTGGCCAGCCGCTGGATGCCTTTTTCAATGTGTCATTCGAGTCGTTGCTGCGTGCCAGTATCAAGCACGGACCGACGCCGTCCGTCGTGTTCGATGCGCGCCACGGACGGCGATTTTTCGCGTGCGCGCTGGCCTGCGCGAGCGGCGAAAATCAAGTCCTGCACACCTTCGGCAGTGCAGCAGCACCAGTGGCCATGGGTGAGGTGGGTGCCAAATCGCGCGCACCGCTGGAACGCTTGCAATGCGGTCCGGATACGGTGATGGAACACAATATCCGCACCGCACTGCGCATCGTCGAGCGGGACGTGGCGATCCTGCTCTACGGTGAAACCGGCACCGGCAAGGAACTCTTTGCCAAGGGCATCCACTTGTCGAGCAAACGGGCGCACCAGCCCTATGTCGCGATCAATTGCGCTTCGATCCCGGAGTCGCTGATCGAAAGCGAGTTGTTCGGTTATAAGTCCGGCGCATTCACCGGCGCAAACAAGGAGGGGCAGCGCGGCAAACTGTTTCAGGCCAACGGCGGCACGCTGTTTCTCGATGAAATCGGCGACATGCCGATTGCCCTGCAAGCGCGCTTGCTGCGGGTGCTGGAGGAGCGCGAGGTCGTCCCACTGGGTAGCGAAACCGCGATCAAGCTCGACATCCGTCTGATCAGTGCGACCCATTGCGATTTGCCGGGCAAGATTGCCAGCGGCGCATTTCGTGAAGACCTGTACTACCGGATTCAGGGACTGACACTGACCTTGCCGCCATTGCGCGAGCGCGGCGACCGGCAGGAACTGATCCGGTTCGTGCTGCAACAGGAAATGCCGGATGACGCACTCGTCACCATCGATGAGCCGCTGATGGCGGCTCTGGATCGCCATCCGTGGCCCGGCAATATCCGCCAGTTGCGCAATGTCCTGCGGACCATGGTGGCGTTGCGCGATGGGGATGCACTGCACCTCGACAGCCTGCCGCCGGATTTTTTTGTACTTGGCAGTAGCGCCGGAAACGACGTGGCAGTGACATTGCCAGCTCACGCATCCGAACCGCTCGACTCGCTCAATCCACTGGAACTGGCCGAGCGCGACGCCCTGATCCGGCAACTGAAGCTGTCGCGCTGGAACCTCAGCAAAGTGGCACGCCAGCTTAATCTCAGTCGCAATACGCTCTATCGCAAGCTTGGCCGACTCGATATCGCGATCGCCGCGCGCGACACGTACTGATCGTGGACACTTGAATTGTGGATATTTAAATTGGGTACAGTTGAATTGGGTGCGCTTGAATTGGGTACACTTGATTCAGTGATGCGGCAGGCCGCCATGGACATCGATACTGACTTGCCGGTTTTTTTTCTGGCGCTGTGCGCTGCAGCGGCCACTGCGCAGCATCTCGACGAGCATGCCGGCCGGATTGACACCGATGGAGTCGTGCAATCCCGCGTGGCACATGGTCATGCGCGGATTGACTCCCAGTACCACCGGGCCGTGTTGCGTGATCATGATATCGATGCCGACATAGCCCCACAGTCCGGGAATAGCCGCGACCACGTCGCGCGCCAGCCGCTCGAGCCGGCCATCGGTATCGCTGATGCTGTTGACGGTGCTGCCAAGGTAATGAATCCGGTGATCCGCCGCGGCGATACGCTGCTCGCTGCAGCCCAGCAGAAAGACCTCATTGCTGCCGCATAGCAGCGACAGGCTGCAAGGCCGACCGGCCACATACGGCTGCAGAATAACGTTGCGCGCCGGCCTGGCGTTTATCCATTCGCTGGCCAGCGCAGCACTCGACAACAGGTGGGTGTCCGAGCAACCGGCACCGTCATCGGGTTTGACAATCCAGGCATGCGAACCGGGTGGCAGGATATCGGTGAAAAAATACGTCGGTACCACCGCCATGCCGGCCGCCCGCAACGCCTGCGAAGTCAGATATTTACTGCCTGCCAGACGTACGGCATCAGGAGAACTGCCAATGAGCAGCTTGCCTTTTTGTAGGGTTGTCCTGGAAATCGATTCGAGAAGGCCACGGGATTCGGGTGCCAATGGCCACACGGCGTCGGCGTTATCGATGCAGCGGAGCAGCGCTCCGGTGTGGTCGTCGCCGTCGGCCATGACAACGGATACCTTGTCAGGCAGCTCGCGCAAACCGTGACCGGCCAGGCGCATCACCGTCACCGACAAGTCATCGATGCGCGACAGATCGGCCAGCAGCGCGCTCAACAACATGTCACCCCGGAAATCAGACGATGACGACAGATCCGCATCGGCAGCTACCGGATGACAATCGTGCTCACAGATAAAAATTTTCACCGTGGTGTCCCTGTTGCCAGACGGCCGGTTATGTCGCAGGACCGGCAATTTTCTTTGGCGCGGGCTCTTTCTGCTGAATCGTCATTGTGGTGGCAATCGTAGCGGCAGAGTGATCTGCAGGCAACGTAGTGTAGACCTGAAACACGCTACCCGGTACGGCGTCGCTGATGACAAAGACATACCCCTTGCCGGCAAATTTTCCGAAGCGCTCTTTGAGCGGATCATCCACGTACGGGCGTACCGAAATCTCTTGCGCGGCAACCGGGTGCCCGGCGTAATTCACCGTAATGGTCTTGATCGCGGCCTCGGGAGCGGCCAGCGCAAGCCGGATACGCTTGCGGAAATAGTTCGTCGAGCCGCCGGTAAGTCGCTTCATTTCCGCAATATCGCGTTCCAGAAAACCGAGGATGGCCGGGTTGCCCTGCGCATGGTCGATCGGTGCGATCGCAATGGCATGGCTTCCCGTGAGGAACTGCGCGGCGACGGAAGCCGTTCCGTCGGCATTGGGATGGGTCACCGTGAGGGTCACGGCATCGTCGAAAGCGTCCGGCGCGGCGCTCTCCTGGTGATAAGCGTACGCAATCCGGGTGGACTGTTTGATGCTGCCGAAGTGGTTACTCTGGAACAGGATTTTTTCGGACTGCGAAATTTCCTGAGCGCTGCTGGCACTGGCGGCAATTGCCAGCAGCATACCGGCGGCCAGCATGAGGACGCCGGTGCGGTGTGTCGGTGAAATAGGCATCGTGAATCTCCTTGGTCTTCCCCGGTGCGGGGTGGCGAATGTGAATGCGACGTCGCCGCTCAGGACGGTGCCGCCGATGTCGTTGCCGGTAGTGCGGTCGTCGGTACGCCGTAATCATTGAATATCTGCGCGATCTCCGGTTGACTGGAGGCGATCAAGGCATTGAGCTGGTCGCGCAGGTTTTTTTCACCATAGCGCACGCCCATCGCAATACTGAAACCGTAGCGGATGCCGTCGTCTTGCGGCTTGAATGGCACGACCGTGATCGGCGTGCCAGCCGCATGCTTGGCGAAATACCCGACGATCGGTCCCCACGCAATGGCCACGTCGACCGTACCGTTGGCCAGGTCGCGGTCGATCAACTGACCCGGGTACTGATCCGGATCGCCGGTCTGCGGCGAATACGACACCATCTGCGCGATCAGACCGTTTTTCAGCAGCCAGTCCGCGGCAGGAGAGCGCGCAAAAATACCGATCTTCAGCTTGTCACGGATCGCTCTCGGCAACGCGAGCAAGTCCGCTGGCGTCTTGATGACATCGAGTCCCTTGCCTTTGACGAAGGCCATCGCATAAGTGGATGCCAGGTACGGTTGCGTCACCAGTCCCATCTCGAAATCGGTCGAAACGCCGGTGACGACATCGCACTTGAAGGTGTCGGTACCGTCGATCTTGGCCTTCAGGCTGTTGCGGATAAAACCCATGCGCTGCGGGTACCAGCTATGTTCGAGTTTCCAGCCCAGTTTTCTGGCGAACAGCTCGGCGATCTTGTTTTCATAACCGCGATCTTGCTGGTCCGACATCGGCAAATTGTTGGGGTCCTGGCAGACCCGCAGTATTTTTTGGGCTGGAGCGTTGGCCGGTGGACGTGCCGCATCTTGTGCCATTGCCGGCGCTGACAATGCCAAAAAACCTGCAAATAAGCCGGCAAACAGGCCGACAAACAGGCCGACGGCCGTGCGGTTCTGCAGTGCATGTCGAGAGAGGATAACTGGGACCATGAGCGACAACCTTTCTTCAGCGATGGAGACCCTTTCCAGTGATCCTGTCACCGGTGTTGGTCTGGTCTA
Organism: Actimicrobium sp. CCI2.3; assembly: GCF_035019065.1. Taxonomy (NCBI): domain Bacteria; kingdom Pseudomonadati; phylum Pseudomonadota; class Betaproteobacteria; order Burkholderiales; family Oxalobacteraceae; genus Actimicrobium; species Actimicrobium sp. CCI2.3. The sequence continues at coordinate 17,099 of NZ_JASJWR010000036.1, forward strand.
TTTCGTGATGGCTTGAAGACGACCGGCGGCAATGTCGCCTTCCGAACGTCCTTTGAGATAAGCGTACAACTCATCGAGATGGTCGGCGACGAAGGGCACGCCATCAAAATTGGGCATGCCTTTTTCAATGCGACCCTTCATCAGCGTCGTCACGAACTGGTCCTTGGTCAGCACCTTCATGCTGTTGATAAGCGATGGTCCGACCAGTCCTTGCTGGGCAGCGCCGTGACAGCGTTCGCAGGATTGGGCGCGCCATACTTTCCAGCCGATCAGGGTGTGCGGGTCGACCTTGTTCTTGTCGACAACGGTGTAAAGCTTGCCGGGAGTCGCGGCTGCCGGCTTGTCGGACGCCGCCGTCGCGCCAAAGGCGCTCTGGTGGCAAAGCGCGGCAAGCGTCAGGCCGGCCGTCATCGCTGTGATGCGTAGCGTGCGCATAAGTGTGCTGGATAAAACCATGAAAACCTCCTTGAAAACAATGGTGCGCCGGGCCGGATCAGCTGTGATCCGGCCGTCGTTGTGCCGATGAAGGACGACGGACTATTTCGCCGACGCCACGGCCACCGTGCCGGGTAGCGCAAAGACAGTCAGGACACCACCGAGCTCGGTGTAATTCGACAGTTCCTTGTAGCCGCCAACTGCACCCAAGCCTTCGTTGGGTTTTGTCAGGCCTGCCGCCATGCCGATACCCGCCCAGCCACCGATGCCCGACAGGACGCCGATGTACTGCTTGCCCTTGTATTCCCAGGTGTTGACGTTGCCGACGATGCCGGACGGCGTCTTGAACTTCCACAGCTCCTTGCCATTGTTATCGACGGCCTTGATGAAGCCTTCCAGCGTGCCGTAAAAATTGACGTCACCGGCGGTCGCCAGCGCGCCGCTCCAGACGGAAAATTTCTCTGGCTTGGACCAGACGATTTTTCCGGTACCGGCATCCCACGCAATGAAGTTACCCATGCCGCCATGGCTATCCGGTGCCGGGAACATCGAAACGGTAGCGCCAACATACGGCTGACCGGCGGTGAAATCGACCTTGTACGGTTCATAGTCCATGCAGACATGGTTGGTCGGCACGTAGAACAACCCGGTTTTTGGCGAGAACGAAGCAGGTTGCTGATCCTTGCTGCCCAGCGCAGCCGGACAGATACCCTTGACGTTGACGTCTTCACCGCCCTTGCTGGTGCTGTACTTGGCGGCGACTGCGGGACGGCCGGTTTTCATGTCGATGTGGGTAGCCCAGTTGACCTTCGGATCAAACTTTTCAGCGACCAGCAATTCGCCGGTAACCCGGTCGAGCGTATAACCAAAGCCGTTACGGTCCAGATGCACCAGTGTCTTGCGTGGCTTGCCGGCGACCTTGATGTCGGCCAGGATCATTTCGTTGACGCCGTCATAGTCCCACTCATCATGCGGTGTCATTTGATAGACCCACTTGGCTTTGCCGGTATTGAGGTCGCGCGCAAAAATCGTCATCGACCACTTGTTGTCGCCCGGTCGCTGCGACGGATTCCAGGTCGACGGATTGCCGGTGCCGTAGTACAGCAGGTTGGTATCCGCGTCGTAGCTGTACCAGCCCCAGGTCGTGCCGCCGCCGATTTTCCATTGATCGCCGGACCAGGTTTTGAGCGAGGAATCCTTGCCCACCGGTGCCATCTTGCCGTCGGTCCAGGTCATGGTCTTGGCCGGATCCATCAGCATGTCGGCGTCAGGGCCGACGCTGTAGGCTTTCCACAGTTCCTTGCCGGTCTTCAGGTCATGCGCGGTCAGTCGGCCGCGCACGCCGAACTCGCCGCCGCTAATGCCGGTGATGACCATGTTCTTGAAGATGTGCGGTGCATTGGTGTTGGATTCGCCGACCTTCGGATTGCCGACCTTGACCTTCCAGACTTCCTTGCCGGTCTTCATATCGAGCGCCACCATCGTCGTGTCGGCCTGTTGCAGGATGATCTTGCCATCGCCATACGCCACGCCGCGATTGACGGTGTCACAGCACATGACCGGAATCACCCCGGCGTCCTGGCGCGGCTCGTACTTCCAGCGCATGCTCTGGTCTTCCAGGTTGATCGCATACACCTTGTTCGGGAAGGGACTGTGGACATACATCGTATCGCCGACGACCAGCGGTCCGCCTTCATGACCACGCAATACCCCGGTCGAAAACGTCCACGCCACTTGCAGTTCCTTGACGTTGGTGCTGTTGATCTGGGTGAGTTTGCTATAGCGGTGGTTGGCGTCGTCACCGGCTTGCGATGCCCAGTTTTTCGGACTGGCCATCGCCTTGCTGAGTTGCTCGTCGGCGAGTACGGAATTGCTCACCGCCAGGACGCCTGCCATGCACAGCAGGTGTTTCAGGATTGCCTTCGAAGACATGTCTACCTCCAATAATTATTGTGATGTTTGTCGTGATGCGGAAAACGCATGCTGCCCTTACCGGCGGAAATCTCTCCAAAGACTCTCGCTGTCGACGACCAGTCGTCTGCAAGGTTCAGCACTTACCATGCCAGTCGGCGATGGCGAGGCGGGGCAGTGGTTGCGCAGGCAAAGCGGGCTTGACGGCGCTGCACAGTGTGCCGTTTGCTGAACAACGGAAAGACGATGTGTTCCGCGAGGGCGAGCAATAACAAGTGGCCTGACCGCGCAGGAGGGCCCGGTCTGCGGCACGCGTTATTTGATAAAGCAGGCATCAGCCGCAATCTGTTCGACCTGCTTGTATTTTCTGACCATGTCCTTGACGAGAGTCGGGTCACGAAATTCAGCACCGCGCTCGCCGCCTAATCCCTGATGGCGGTTTGCGGTGGAGAGCTCGGCGTAATCATTGAACGGTAGTTGCTTTGCAATGGCGTCGATCGAGCAGGAGCACTTGTACAGATACTCGTATTGGCTATCGTGATTCTTCATGCATTCGAACACGTACTCGACCCGCGACGCGGTCGGAAAATCGTTTGCCTGCGCGGTCATCGGCGCAGCAATCGCCAGCAGAAGCAGAAGCGGGGTGCCCGTTGCGAGGCGTGGCGATAAAAAAGTCATGGTGTTTCCCGTTTCAGAAAACATCTCATCCGCAAGATCAGTGCCACTGCTGTCGGTGTGGCCACGACCGACACCGGTTCGGGCAGGTCATCCGTGCCTGGCACAACGACGCTACAACGTGTGCCGGTTTCTGCGCAGTCGCCACCGGGCCAGCCATCGTGTTATCCATCGTGGCAGCTGCGGTGGCACGGTCAAGAACACACCAGCGAGCAGAAATACTGCCAGCGCGGCGGGCAGCCAGCGCACATCGGTCGCTACCACCAGCGAGCGCTCAAAGCGGTCATCGGTCAGCAGTCGTACCAGTGCCGAGTCGGAGTCGAGTCGTCCGTAGTGCAATCCGCTGACTTGCGCCAGTGCCTGCAAATAGCGGCCCTGCAACGCTGACAGATGTTCGTGGCTTGGGCCCAATCCCGCCCGAGCCGGGCGCTGCACGACATCGCCGGCAGACCACCAGCCCACTTGCCGGGCTTGCCTGTCGAGGCGTGGAATCGGTTGTGCCACGTCACCGCCGACGCCGACCAGCATGCCGTTGATGCGTCCTTTGGGGCGGTCGAAGTCGGGGATTGTTTCGATCGGCGGCGACTCCTGTCCATCGGTCATGAAGATGACCGATGGATGTTGCGGCAATTCGTAGGCCACGTCGGTCGCGCTGTAGACGCCACGGACGATCACGCTGGCGTCTTCCCACGCCATGCGTGCATCGATCTGCCGGATGGCTTGTGTCAGCTCGGTCCGGTTGCTGCACACTTCCAGCGGTGCCAGCAAGAGCAAGGTGCGCCGGCTGGAAAAAATCCCCAGTCCGATCTGCGAGCCGCAGGGTAGTTGCCCCAGCGCCTGCACCAGTCCCTCACGCGCGGCGTCGAGACGGCTGACGGCGCGACCATCGCGCTGCTGGTCAGTCACGTACATGCTCTGGGTAATATCGAACACCACCAGGTGATTGACCACCGTGCGCGTCAGCGGGACCGGCGGCAGGACACTGGCGACGATCAGCAATACCGCCGCACCTGAAAGTAATCGGTCGCGCCAGGCGAGTCGCCACATCAGCAGTTTCACGGCAAGCCTCCGCCATCGGGCTGCATGGTGGTGGCGGCGCCTTCCCTGCCATCGTTCGTGTTGTTGCGGCTGGTCGAGCCCTCCAGTTCTTTGGCGGTATTGATGCTGTCGCCGGTTGCCGCAATCCCTGCTTCCGGTGCCAGCCAGAGCGCCCGTTCGAGGTTGTAGCGAGCGGCCCAGTACTGCGGTTCGCGCAGCAAGACTTCGCGATAGTGCTGTTTCGCCAGAGCCAGCAGTCCGGCCTGTTTTTCTTCATCGCTCTGCATAGCGAGGGCCTCGCGCAGCGCCAGATTGCCAAGGTTGAAGCGGGCCTGATTGCTGACACGCTCATCGTTTCCCTGTACTGCCAATTGCAGGTTGCGTCGCGCACCATCGAGCTCGTTTGCGCGGGCCAGTTGCACGCCGCGTGCGGCGCTGATGCGCGGGTCCTCGGGAGCAGCGGTCGCAGCGACGGCAGGTGGTGCGAGCAGGGCGCGGTTCAATGCCAGTGCGGCAGTTCGCTCTGTCATGGCCATGCCGAGGACCACCAGAAAGACGCTGGCAAGCACGCCGCCCGCGAGGTGGATGGTGCGTGATTTCATGGCGAAGCTCCCGGGTTGCTGCTGCGGCGCAGTAGCCATAAAGTCGCGCAGGCGAGCGCGGCGATCAGGTAGCAGAGTGCGGCCCGGTCGACCTGCGGCACCCGCAACTGGTAGGTGATCGGCAGCATTTGCTGGCGGCCCACGGCCTCGATGGCGCGCTGCATCGAGGCCTGGTTCTCGGCTTCAAAAGCGCGATACGGTGTGGACAACGAACGGAAGTAGCGGTGCATCGCGACTTCGGCCACCTCATCAAATTCGGCACTGTCGCTGTCGGCCAGTGCCGGCTGGTTGTACGAGCGCAGATAGATCCAGTACAGCGCGATGCGGTTGCGCTGGAGGCCAGCGGCGATCTGCACGCGCACCGGCGGGGCAATTTGAGCGCCGCCATCCGATACCAGCATGATGATCCGGCTGCCACTGTCAGGCCGGTCATCAAACGTACGCACCGCCGCCAGCATGGCGCTACCGACATCGGTATTGCCCAATCCCGAACCGACACCACCGGCCTGGATCGCGGCCTGGATCATGTCGGGGCGCATGTTGAACGGCATCACCTGAAACTGGTTTTCGCTGAACATCATCAGGCCGATGGCATCGTGCGGCCGGCCGGCGGCAAACTCGGCCAGCGCAGCGCGGGCAATCTTGCGCTTCTTGGGTTCGGCATATTTATCGGTCAGCGGGGTCTGCGCGCCCTGCTCGCGCAAGGCATCATCCATGCTGGCGCTGCGGTCTAGCAGCACGAGTATCTCGGCACCGCTGCCGGTTTTTTCGATGGTGGTGGCAGGCGAGGCGATACCCGCCAAGCCGAGCACGGTGGCCGCGATGGCCAGCATGCCTAGCGCAATTTCCAGTCGGGCGCGCCACAATCCCAGCGGGTCCGGCGGCAACCAGCCTGTCCATCCGAATACCTGTTCTTCATGGCGTCGGCGGCGCAGTGGCAAGGCGACCAGCACGAGTGCCAGCAAGCACCATGGCCATGCAAACAGGAGCTTCGGCAAGGCCCAGTCGCTCATGGGGCGTGCCGTTGCTCAAGCCGGCGCAAGCGTCGCGCCAGCGCAATGACCGTCGCCGCGTCAGGTGCGGGCCGGGTACCAAAAAACACTGTTTGCGACGTGGCCAGAAACGCGGCGAGTGCGGCTTTTTCGGACAGCAGATAAGGCGAACTGGTCAGCAGGCGGGCGAGGGTCGCCGGACGCACGACCTCACCGGCAGCATCGTTGAGCGCATGGTGTAGCCGGCGCTGCGCCGCCAGCGGATCGGTCGTGTCGGGTTGCACGCTCAGGGCATGCAGGTCACGCACTGCCCGTGCGAACGGCAAATGCCGGCCGCGTCGCACGTACCGCCAGCCGATAACGCTGCTCCATGCCAGCAGCGTCGCCAGCAAGGCAATGGCGGCAAGCCGAATGCGCAGTTCGATGGGGGCGAGTGCGACGGCTGCAGGGACGTCATCCGGTTGCAGCGCTGGCAGCGCCGCTGCATCAAACGGTTGCGCCGGGGTGAACGGCGCGATCGAAAACGGCATGCCGGCCACGGCAAGCGTGCCGGTGCCGGCCGCAAGGGTCAGCGCTGGCAAGGTCCAGACTGACAGCGTCTGCGGGGTGTTGATGATCTGGTAGTCCAGTTGCAGCCAGTGCTGACCGGCAGCGTCGATCCCGATGTCCGCGCTGCGCCGCCATAGCGAGTTGCCGATGCGTCCGGTTGGCGGCAATCCGGTCAGCATGAAGGGCGACGCTGGTGTCCCCAGCGCGATGCGCTGCTGCAGACCGTCACCGATGACGATGCCATAACTGCGCGACAGTTCGGCGCGTCCGGGTGGAACAACCGCGGTGGCGTGCTGGCTTGCAAACAGCAGAACGGTCGCCAGAAGTGTCCATGGCAGGAGTCTCATCGTGTGCCTTCCAGGAAGTACTGCGACAACTGTATCGGGTCGTAGCGACCGGTCAGGTAAAGCGGATGTAGTTGGCGCTTGGCGAACAGGACGTCGAGTTGTCGACGGCGTTCGGCCAACTGTTCCTGCCACTGGCGACGCAGCCGTGGCGTGAGCCACAGCGAACGCAATGCGCCACTTTCGGCATCCCGCAAGCGCACAAAATGAGGCAGGGCAGGCGGCTGCATTTCTTGCTCGTCCCACAGTACCAGGGGCACCACCCATGCCCGCACCAGCAGGTCGAGCGCTGCTGCCACCTGTTCCAGCGGCCAGTGAAAATCGGAGACCAGAAACACCAGGGCCTCGCGTCCTGCCAGTGGCTGCAGCGCCGCCTGGACGCCGCAACCCGGAGCACGAGCAGGTGCGGCAGCGCGAAGTTGCGCGGCCATGGCCTGGCCGATCACGCGACTATGCCGGGGCGGCTGGTACAGGTCATCACGGGTGGCACTATCAAAAGCCAGCAGGCCTGCCGTGTCGCCGGTCTGGTAGGCGCTGTCACCCATGGACGCAACGAAATCAGCCGCGACATCGAGCTTGCGTGGCGATCCGTATGCCATCGATGCCGATACATCGACCACCGCCAGCAGCGTCACTGCGGCGCGTTGCCGGTAGGTACGCACCAGCCATTCATTGGTGCCGGCACGCAGCGACGCCCGCAAATCCAGCCGGCGCGGATCGGGATGATCGAACAGCCGCGCGTGGGCCAGGAATGCATTGCCGGTCCCGCCGGTGCGACCGGCGTGCGCGCCCGGACGACGGCCATCGGCGCGACCACCGACCCGGTAATGGAAGGTGGTGTCGTTGAGGTCAGGTGGCATCGGCAAGGACGGGTCCGTTTTCATGGTGCAGCAATCCGTGCGGTCAATTGCGCAACGAAGGCGTCGGCAATGGCGGCATGCTGCATTTCGTAGATCGGCGTAAAAAATAGTCGGTGACCCAGCGCAGCAGGCAACACCGTGGCGATGTCTTCGGGTAGCAGGTACGTGCGCTCATCGAGCCAGGCCACCACCCGTGCTGCACGCATCAGACTGCTGATGCTGCGCGGACTGGCACCGGCCAGTACCAGCCGTTCCATGTCGACGCCATCGATGGCGATACCGAACTGTCGCGGCGTATGGGTCGCTTGCCAGAGGTCGAGCACATAGTCTTGCAGCGCAGCGCTGGCCGACACACTCGTCTGAATGGCCGCGGCAATCGGGTTGAGTTCCTGCCACGGCAGGATCGCCGGGGTGACCTGTTCGAGCAGCAGGTCGGCGTCGTGGTACAGCGGGTCAAGCGCCAGCGCGCGGCGTACTTCGCGATCGACCGGCGTGATCATGCGTAGCTCGAACATGAAGCGGTCGCGTGCCGCCGAGGCCAGCTCGAAGGTTTCTTCGCGTTCGATGCGGTTGCGGTCGGCAAACACGGTCATGTGCGGAAAACGGTATTCGCGGTTAAAGGCCGACACCGAGCGTTCCGCCATCGCCCGCAGCAGGAGCGATTGCACTTGCGGACGGGCCCGGTTGATCTCGTTGAAAAAGAACGTTGTCAATGCTTCGCCATGCCGCAGTAGCGGCCCTGGCTCGATGCGCGGGCGGCCTTCCGTATCCACAAAGGTGTGGTAAATCAAGTCGCCCGGCATCAGGTCGACGGTGCCTTCGACGCGCTCGAAGGCACCGCCGATCACCCGCGAAAAAGCCCGCAGCACGGTGGTCTTGCCAACGCCGACATCGCCTTCGAGCAGCACATGCCCGCGCGCAAACAACGCAACATTGATCAGCCGCAGGGCCGCTGCCTGGCCGATGACGGCCCGTCCGACCTCCTGTTCCACTTGCAACGCACGAGTGCGCCAATCCTGTAGCAGTGCATCCATGTCCGGGACATCTTTCTATGGGGTGGGAGAGGTAGTTTGTTCGAGCTGGGACTTGTGGGTGAGGTAGAGCAGGGGACGTGCCAGCGAGTGGGCACAGCGACGCGCGCAGCGACGCACACAGGTCAATTGGCAAAGTGCCGTATCCTGTAGGGCCGTCCGGCGAGTGTTCTTTTGATTCGGAACGCAGGTAATGACACCTGAACTGGTCGCCGGCGGAACTCCTGGAAAGTGATGAAGGAAGCGAGTTAATGGAAATCGTCTGGTTCAAGCATGATCTGCGCATTCGAGACCACGCACCGCTGACGGACGCTGCGGCGACTGGTCCCGTGCTCGCGCTGTTTCTGCATGAACCGGATATCATTCTTGCGCCGGATTTCTCTGCCTCCCATGGCGCTTTCATCCGGGAATGCCTTGATAGCCTGAATGCGGCGTTACAGGAGCGTGGTGCCGAGCTTGTCGAGATGACCGGTTCGGCCACTGAAGTATTTGAAAAAATCTGGCAGCAGCAGCCATTTGCCACCCTGTGGAGTCACGAAGAAACCGGAAACTGGGTTTCGTATCAGCGTGACAAACAGGTCGCCGCATGGTGCCGGCAGCGTGGCGTGCTGTGGCGCCAGTATCCACAGAATGGCGTTCTGCGCGGACTCACTTCTCGCACGAAGCGAGACTGGCTCGCCGAACTCGAAGCGTATTCAAGCAGCGAGCCGGTCAAGGCACCTCGCAATATTGTCCCGTCGCGGTTGGACCCGATGCTGGCCGAGCCTGTCACGCCTCTGCAGGGCGCCGGTCACGATAAACCCGGTCGCATCAAAGGCGGGCGTGCCGAAGCGATACGCCTTCTGACCGAATTCGTCCGGACCAAGATCATCCGTTATCCGCAGTCGATTTCCAGTCCGTTAACCGCCGAGCATGGATGCTCGCGGCTCAGTCCGTTTCTGGCTCAGGGAGTGATCACGATGCGTGAAATCGTTCTGGCGATGAACCGGCGCGTGGGCTCGCCGGATATGGCTTCCAACGCCTATCGGCAAGAACGCCTGATTTCTGCCCTGCGTTTTTTTGCCGACCGGCTGAGCTGGCGTGCGGGATATTTCCAGAACATGGAATCGATGCCCCGGCTTGAATTCGATAACATTCATCCCGGCATGACAGGTTTGCGCGAAGAGCAATTCGATGCGGCGCGATTTGTGCAGTGGAAAAACGGCGAGACTGGTTATCCGATGGTGGATGCAGCGATGAAGATGCTGCATCACACGGGCTGGATAAACATGCGCCTGCGCGGGATGGTGCTCTCTTTTGCGGTCAACGAACTGTGGCTGCATTGGCGCGAACCGGCGCTGTTTCTTGCGCGCGAATTTGTCGACTACGAACCGGCCATCCACTACAACCAGATGCAGATTCATGCGGGTACGGCGGGAGCTGGCAGCATGCTGGCTTACAATCCGGTCAAGCAGGCGCAAGAACTCGATCCCAAGGGGGTATTTGTAAGGCGATGGCTACCTGCGCTGCAGGCTGTGCCGGATGCCTACATTTTTGAACCCTGGACCATGTCGCCCGCCGTGCAAGCGGACTGCGGAGTCACCATCGGTAGCGATTATCCGGCACCACTGGTCGACCATCTGAAAGCCGCACGCGAGGCGCGTTCCCGGGTCGCCGACGCGCAGGTCGCCGCGGGTATCCGGCAGCGCGCTGGCAGCGGCAGTGCAGGGCAGAAGAGGTCGGGATCAACCCAGGCCGGGCTGTTCTGAATGGGGTGACCGATGACGTCAGCGCACCTGCCCGATCAGCCCATGAACGATTCTTTTTTGATGTGAGTCTTCCGTGCAGGGCCACTGGACCGTCTTGGAGCGACAAGGGCCGGGTCAAGCGGAGAAGCGGGAAAAAGCAGGATGAATGAAAAATAGAAGTAATGAAAGATTCAAGCAGGATGCCTGAGGCGATGCTTTGAATAAGCAATGACGCTACTGAAGCTGCGTTTGAAGGTAGCGGTAATCACGATAGACAGTGTCAATGTAATCACCTGGAAATGAGCAAAATGATGGAGTGGATTCCGATAGTTTTAATTGCGTTCAAGGTTCTCGTGCTTGGCACGGGGATGTTCTTTGCCATCAAGTGGCATTACGATCAAGGAAAGACATTGAAGGATAAGCGCGCGGTTGCGCGCGCGGGTGGCAAGGTGGTCGCCATCTTCGTGCTCTCGCTCCTGGGGCTGATGCTCGTCACCTTCCTCTTTGCGAGGATGCTCGGTCTGGACTTGACCTCCTCCTGATGGCAAGGATGAGCTGGCCAATCGTGACGTAATTGCACCAATGACGATTGTGGGCTGGTGTGTCCTCGGCCAGTCAGGTCGAGCTGGGCAGTAAGCCGATCTTCAAAAAGCGCAACTGTAAAGTCAATGTGATCGAAGGTGACGATGACTTCGAGTCAGAGCTATTCTGCAAGCAACAGGAAGACAGTCGGTTTCTTGTGAAAATCCGGCGTTTTTCCGGCTGCCAGGTCGCGCTTCCATTGCGTCACTGTCTGGGTGCGGATTGTTTCTTCTTCCGTTGTCAGTTCGGTGGCAATGCAAATGAGCGTACCTGGCGAGCAGGTAGCGGTCAGTGCTTCCAGCAAGCCAAGGTTGCGGTAAGGCGTTTCGATGAACAGCTGTGTCTGTTTTTCCTGCCGCGAGCGGTCTTCGAGCGTCTTGATCCGTTTGATGCGTTGACCCGGGTCTATCGGCAAGTAGCCATTGAAGGCGAAGCTTTGACCATTCAGGCCACTAGCCATGACCGCCAACAATAGCGAGGAAGGGCCGACCAGTGGCCGGACCCGGATGCCATGTTGATGCGCAAGTCGTACCAGATTTGCTCCCGGATCGGCGACTGCAGGGACCCCTGCCTCGGAAATCAGTCCGGCATCGCGTCCTGCCAGTACGGGAGCGAGCAGTGCCGGAAGCATGGTGGACTCTGTATTGACATTCAATTCATCGATGCGAATTTCTTGCAACGCGATGGCCAGTGGATAGTTGCGTGAGACCAGCTTTAAATGTGCCCGCGCTGTTTTTGCATTTTCGGCAATGAAGTAATCGAGTCGTGCAGTGATTTTCTGAACTTCATCGGGAATGATGGTTGCCAGTAACTGGTCGGTTGCACTCAATGCGGCACTGAGCGTATTGGGAATGAGATACAGGATGCCTGCCATGAATGTCGCTTTACTAAAGTGAGTGGCCAAAAAATGTCACGCCAGCTTGCAGGAGCATGCTGGTAAGTGCAATGAGAGGTAGCCCGGTGAGGGCGGTCGGATCGCTACTGTCGATTGATTTGATCAAGACAATCCCGAGACCTTCGTTCTTGGCACTGCCGGCGCAGTCGTATGGCTGTTCGATGCGCAGATAGGCGTCGAGTTGGCTTGATGGCAGATTGCGAAAGGTGACACGCGTTTCAATGTTGCGCAATTGTATTGCATTCATTCCTTGGGAATGACGGGTGTCCAGCAAGCATAGCGCCGTGTGGAACACGACGCTGCGTCCCTGCATTGTTAACAATTGAGCGAGCGCATTGTCATGATTACCGGGCTTGCCGATTTGTATGCCGTCAAGAATGGCTACCTGGTCCGATCCGATAATGAGCGCTTCGCTGTTCTGTTGTGCAACAGCTTCCGCTTTCGCTTGCGCGAGTCGCAGTGCTGTTGCCTCCGGTAGTTCTCCGGGTAATGCGGCCTCGTCGATGTCGGGTGAAGCGACAGTAAATGGCAATCGCAAGCGACTCAGTAGCTCACGTCGGTAGGCTGACCCTGATGCGAGTATCAGTCGGTGCTGTTGCGATTGTTTAAACATGATTTGAAATTGATTTGTGCGTCAATGCATAAAGTGCCTGTAACGCTTTGACTTATAACGAAAAAGGCTGTTATTATCGCAGGTTTTCCGGGTCCCAATACCTCTATGAATGCTTTGGTCATCGATGTGTTCGAGTTTTGCCGCTTGAAAGATCGCCAGGAGGGTGAGGTAGCCGTCGCCGATTTGCCGCGACTTGCCAGTGAAGTTGCCGGTGATTCTGGTGTAATCATCTGGTCTCTCCAAGGTGGTAGCGACAACGCGGGTCATCCCAGATTGTTATTGGAGATTTCCGGAGCGGTGAAGTTGTCTTGTCAGCGGTGTCTTGGTTCTCTGGATTTTGCAATATCTTCCAGCGCAAAACTGGTCATCGCAACGGATGAAGAAGAGGCAGATCGCATCGATGAGGTGCTTGCGGATGACGATACGGATGTCATCGTTGGAACCAAAACCTTGCTCATATTAGATTTGATCGAAGACGAAGCGCTGCTGTCGATTCCGGCATCGGTCAAACACGATATTTGCCCGGATGCAGGAAGCGCAGTGCTGGATGCCGTCAAAAAGCCGTCAGCATTCGCAGCATTGAAAGATTTAAAGCGGTAAAGATTTTGAGTAGGAAGCCGAATACTGTTCACGGCCGTCATGTACAGGGTATCGCTCGGTTTTGTCGTAGTTGGACAGACCGACTATGTTAAAATTTGAGATCTTAGGGTTTAGGAGTAATCATGGCTGTTCAGCAAAACAAAAAGTCCCCGTCCAAGCGTGGCATGCATCGTTCACACGACTTCCTCGTTGCACCGCAACTGGCAGTCGAAGCAACAACTGGTGAGACGCACATGCGTCACCACATCAGCCCTACCGGTTACTATCGTGGCCGTAAAGTCCTGAAAACAAAAAACGACGAATAACATTCGTTGGTATTAAATTATAAAAAGCGGCTCAGCGTATTTTCTGCCTGGTGCCGCTTTTTTACGTGTTGACACATCCCGTTGCATCAGTTTGAGTCGCACCGAATCTTGGCTGTATAGCGGTTGGAGCAGGGTACTGAATCAAATCAATGACCATTAAAATTTCAATTGACTGCATGGGTGGCGACCATGGACCGTCTGTCACTGTCCATGCAGCGCTCTCTTTCGTTGATCATGAACCGGATGCATCACTTATTCTTGTCGGCAAGGAAGAAGTTATCCATGCCGAGTTGAAAAAGCTCAAACGCACTGGTCATCCACGAATTTCTGTCGTCCATGCATCGGAAGTTGTTGAGATGGACGATTCCCTCGAGATCGCATTGCGACGCAAAAAAGATTCTTCGATGCGCGGAGCCATCAATCTCGTCAAGACGGGTGCTGCGCAAGCCTGTGTTTCAGCGGGTAATACCGGGGCGTTGATGGCAGTATCGCGCTACGTATTGAAGACGATTCCCGGGATTCATCGTCCAGCGATCTGCGGCATTATTCCCAATCAAAAGGGTGCTCCTACCTACATGCTCGATCTCGGCGCGAATGTGGATTGCGAGCCGCAGCATCTTTATCAGTTCGCTCTGATGGGGTCTGTGCTGGTTGCTGCCATGGAAGGCATTGCGCGTCCGACGATTGGTTTGCTCAATGTCGGCGAGGAAGATATCAAGGGCAATGATCTCGTCAAGCGCACTGCGGCACTGTTACGCGCCGATCATGAACGAGGTTCGCTCAACTTTTATGGCAATGTCGAAGGCAATGATATCTTTCAGGGAACGACCGACATCGTGGTCTGTGATGGCTTTGTCGGGAATGTCACACTGAAAGCCTCCGAAGGATTGGGTCGCTTTGTGAAAAATGTGCTTGCAGCAGAGTTACGAAGTTCCCCGCTGAATATGCTGGGGGCATTACTGGCGCGCGGCGCGCTGAAGGCAATTTCCCGCCGTATCAATCCGTCTCGTTACAATGGTGCAAGCCTGCTGGGTTTGCGCGGGCTGGTTTTTAAAAGCCACGGTAGCGCTGACAGATATGGCTATGAATGGGCCATCAAACGCGCGTACGATGCAGCGAAGAATGATGTGCTGTCGCGTATCTCGCTCACGATAACGTCGATGATGCCGCAGGCTGACATTCTTCCTTTGGTCAATGATGCAGGCCTGATGCTTGATTTGAATGAGCGGAATAGTGCATGACAACTTATAGCAAAATTATCGGAACAGGCAGTTGCCTTCCTCCCAACCGGGTCACGAATGAGCAACTCGTTGCGCGACTCGCTGCGGACGGCGTAGAGACCTCCGACGAATGGATTTTTTCACGCAGCGGAATTTCGGCGCGTCACTATGCGGATCCCACTGTTTTGTCCAGCGATCTCGCCGTAGAGGCCGCGTTGAATGCCCTTGATATGGCAGGCTTGACCGGCAACGATATTGATTTGATTATCGTTGCCACGTCGACGCCAGATCACTTTGGCGGATTTCCAAGTACTGCATGCGTGGTTCAGAACAAGTTAGGGATTACCAACGGTTGCGCAGCAGTGGACGTGCAGGCAGTATGCAGCGGGTTCATTTATGCGCTGTCGGTTGCTGACAGCTTCATCCGCACGGGCGCGCATGCAAAGGTGCTGGTTATCGGAGCGGAAGTGTTCTCCAGGATTCTTGATTTCAAGGATCGTGGTACCTGTGTCTTGTTCGGCGATGGAGCGGGTGCGATTATTCTTTCCGCCTCCACAGAGCCAGGCATTCTTGCCACCAAGCTGCACGCGGATGGCCGCTATGGCAATATTTTGAGCGTGCAGGGCGGCGTGAGTGGCGGCGTACTTGCGGGCAGCGGATTCCTGACAATGGACGGCCCTGCGGTATTCAAACTGGCCGTCTCGGTGCTCGAAAAAGTCGCCGTCGAAGCGCTCGAAAGTGCAGGCATGACAGCCAGCGAACTGGACTGGCTGATCCCTCACCAGGCCAATATCCGGATCATGCAGAGCACGGCCAGGAAATTAAAAATGCCAGCCGAAAAAATGGTCGTGACCGTTGATCAGCACGGTAACACCTCGGCCGCATCGATCCCGCTTGCGCTCGATACCGCTGTTCGGGATGGCCGGGTCAAGCCGGGGCAGCTTGTCTTGATGGAAGGTGTCGGTGGCGGTTTCACTTGGGGTGCAGTTGTTGCACGAATGTAGAGTCAATCCATTTTTTTTGAAGCGATCGCATGACAAAATTTGCTTTTGTATTCCCCGGTCAGGGTTCACAAGCCATCGGTATGCTGAACGCCTTTGGTGACAATATTGCCGTCAGAGACACGGTTGCCGAAGCGTCGGAGGTGTTGAAAACAGATCTGGCTAGCTTGATTGCAACAGGTCCGAAAGAACTGCTTGATCTGACAACCAATACCCAGCCGGTCATGTTGACCGCTGGCGTCGCGATGTACCGCGCATGGATCGCCGCTGGCGGACCCGTACCTGATCTGTTTGCCGGGCATAGCTTGGGGGAATATTCGGCGCTGGTTGCCGCTGGTATCTTGTCGTTCAAGGACGCGGTTCCTCTGGTGCGTTTTCGCGCCGAGGCGATGCAGCAAGCAGTGCCGGTTGGGCAAGGCGGAATGGCTGCCATCCTGGGATTACCGGATGCCGATGTGATTGCGCTATGTGAAGAGTCTGCGCAGGGCGATGTGGTCGAGGCGGTTAACTTCAACGCGCCTGCCCAGGTTGTCATTGCCGGAAGTAAAGCGGCCATGGAGCGGGCTTGTGAATTGGCCAAGGCCAGGGGTGCAAAGCGTGCCTTGATTCTTCCTGTCTCGGCTCCGTTTCATTCATCGTTGCTCAAGCCTGCATCGGATCGGTTGCGAGACTATCTGGCGCCGCTGCATTTTTCGACTGGCCTTGTACCTGTCATTAACAATGTTGATGTAGAGATCGTGAACGATCCTGCCAGCCTGAAAGATGCGTTGGTAAGGCAGGCTGCGAGTCCTGTGCGCTGGGTTGAGACGATTCAAAAAATGGCGTCATCAGGCACGTCGCACGTGATCGAATGTGGACCGGGTAAAGTGCTGTCGGGGCTGACGAAGCGGATCGACAGCACCCTGGTTTCCGATGCCATCATCGATACGGCATCGCTGGAACGCGTGCTGGAGCTGTTAAAAGGAGTGGCAAGATCATGAGCTTGAATCTGCAAAATCAAATTGCCCTTGTCACTGGCGCATCGCGCGGCATCGGGCGTGCCATTGCCATTGAACTGGTGAATCAGGGTGCCATCGTCATTGGCACGGCCACCACCGAAGGCGGTGCTGCGGCGATCTCTTCGTACCTCGATACGCAGCGCGCCGGAGCGGGCAAAGGCGCAGTACTTGACGTCACCAACGCGGCTGCCTGTCTGGAGTTGGTTGAAAGCATCCAGAAAGAATTCGGCGGCCTCTCCATTCTGGTCAATAACGCGGGTATTACAGCGGATCAGCTTGCACTGCGCATGAAAGAGGATGAGTGGGATTCAGTCATTGCGACAAATCTCACCGCGGTGGGTCGTCTCTCCCGGGCGGTGCTGCGCGGGATGATGAAAGCCAAGGCCGGCAGGATCATCAATATCACGTCGGTCGTTGGTTCAGCCGGTAACGCCGGTCAGATGAACTATGCGGCGGCCAAAGCGGGAGTCGCCGGGATGAGTCGTGCGCTCGCGCGCGAAATTGGCAGTCGAAATATCACTGTCAATTGCATTGCGCCAGGTTTTATTGATACCGACATGACCAAGGCTTTAGCCGAGTCGCAAATCGCACAGTTGACGCAGCAAATCCCCTTGGGGCGACTGGGACAGCCTGAAGATATCGCCGCTGCAGTGGCTTTCCTTGCATCACCGCAAGCTAGCTACATCACGGGCACAACCATCCACGTCAATGGTGGCATGTACATGAGCTGATCAAAATTTACTACTTGAGGCAGCATCTTGATCATTCTTTAGAATGAAAGCCAAAAGTAATTTCTCAATGCGCAAACCTGATAAAATGCGCGCACTTTCTGTCACCCAATCAATGGAGTATCACTATGTCCGATATCGAACAACGCGTTAAGAAAATCGTCGCTGAGCAACTGGGCGTCGCCGAAGCAGACATCAAGATTGAATCGTCATTTGTCGATGATCTTGGTGCAGACTCGCTCGATACCGTTGAGTTGGTCATGGCCCTCGAAGACGAGTTTGAAATGGAAATTCCAGACGAGCAAGCAGAAAAAATCACCACCGTTCAACAAGCAATCGACTACGCCAAGGCACACGTCAAAGCCTGAGTCGATCGCGTCTAGGAGAACCTATTGAGTCGCATACGCCAACGTCCACGTCGCGTCGTCATTACTGGCCTCGGCTGCATTTCACCAGTAGGAAACACAGTTTCTGATGCATGGAATGCTGTTCTTGAGGGGCAGTCGGGCATCGCAACGATCACCAAGTTCGATGCAACTGCCTTCAGTACGCGGTTTGCGGGCGAAGTGAAAAACTTCAATGTTGAAGAGTACATGCTGGCAAAAGAAGCACGCCACATGGACGCATTCATCCACTATGGTATGGCCGCCGGTATTCAGGCGATGCAGGATAGTGGCTTGATCGTTACCGAAGAAAATGCCGACCGGATCGGGGTGATCGTCGGTTCCGGAATAGGTGGCTTGCCACTGATTGAGGAAACTCATGCGGAGCTGACGGCCCGTGGGCCACGTCGCATCAGTCCTTTCTTCGTACCGGCCTCAATCATCAACATGATCTCGGGTCACCTGTCGATCAAGTATGGTCTGCGCGGACCAAACCTCGCTATCGTCACTGCCTGCTCCACCGGGTTGCATTGCATTGGTACGGCTGGTCGCATGATTGAATACGGCGATGCGGATGTCATGATTGCTGGCGGTTCGGAGTCAACAATCTCACCGCTTGGTCTTGGCGGATTTGCGTCGGCCAGGGCATTGTCGTCACGTAATGACGATCCAGCTGCGGCATCGCGTCCATGGGATCGCGATCGTGACGGGTTTGTTCTCGGTGAAGGTGCCGGAGTAATGGTGCTGGAAGAATATGAACATGCCAAGGCACGCGGTGCGAAAATTTACGCAGAGCTGCTCGGCTTTGGCATGAGTGCCGATGCGCATCACATGACCGCGCCGCTCGAAAATGGCGAGGGTGCACGGCGATGCATGATTTCAGCGCTCAGTAATTCGGGTGTAAACAGTTCTGAAGTCAATTATGTCAATGCACATGGTACGTCGACACCGCTTGGTGACATGGCTGAAACCGTGGCCATCAAACGGACGTTGGGTGACCATGCAAAGCGCATCGTAGTCAGTTCGACCAAGTCGATGACAGGTCACCTGCTCGGTGGTGCTGGCGGTTTGGAATCGGTATTTACGGTGCTGGCAGTTCATCATCAAAAGTCACCACCAACGATCAATCTCGAGAATCAGGATCCGAACTGCGATCTTGATTACTGTGCGAATGTCGCCCGAGACATGGTGATTGATGTTGCAGTCAAAAACTCATTTGGCTTCGGTGGCACCAACGGCACTTTGGTGTTCGGTAAGATTTGATGTCGTTGCCTTTCTTTCGGGTTCGCCCGGAAGAGGGCGGCGCTTTCTTTAGCTCCGACAGATCAATCGCGGTGACTGCCGTAATTACTTCTTCCCGGATACTCAAACTACTCTGCGTGACCATGGCGATAATGCTTTTCATAACATCGATAGCATTACTCGTTAACGTTGAACAAGCCTGGCCTTTTGTTTTGCGCGCAGGCTTGTCGGGTTTTGCGTTTTTCTCCGCTGTAGCGGTCTTCATGCAGATCACGGTTTCGCGGCCTCCTGTACGTATTGATATTTCCGGGCAAGGACACATCAGACTTGTATCACGCAGGGATAAGGCTGTCGCTTCATCGGCCAAGATACGGTCCGATGATGATTGCGTGTTGCTTCTGCAGCCGAACAGTTTTATTTTTTCGTCACTGCTGCTACTCAGATTAAAAGACGAGACAGGTCAAACCAAATCACTACTGATTTTCCCTGATTGTGTCTCTTCATCTGCTTTTCGCCGTCTGTCCGTTGCGTGTCGTTGGATAGCTGGGCAGAATCAATGAGCCTTCGGAAAAAAATCATCATCAAACGAGATCCAGTGAATGAACTTTGCTCATTTCAACCAGTCAACAGTTTGGGCCGCGTCCGTGTTGCTAAAATATAAGGGAATGGGGATTGACGACAGAGCGCGATATTGATCAACTACTTGTCGAGCGGGTTCAGCGTGGCGACAAGAAAGCGTTCGAGCTGTTAGTGATCAAGTACCAAAGGAAGCTAATGCGATTGGTCTCGCGGCTTATTCGCGACCATGCTGAAGCAGAAGATGTCGTCCAGGAAGCGTTTATCAAAGCCTATCGGGCTTTGCCGCAATTTCGTGGTGATTCGGCGTTTTACACTTGGCTTTACCGGATCGGTATCAATACGGCAAAGAATTTTCTGGTGACACAGGGCCGTCGTGCACCCACATCAACGGATGCAGATGCGGAGGAAGCAGAAACTTTTGAAGACGCAGACCACCTAAGAGATATCAACACACCGGAGTCACTGCTGGCTACCAAGCAGATTGCAGAAACGGTTAATGTGGCAATGGGAGCACTGCCGGACGAATTGCGTACAGCCATCACCTTGCGAGAAATTGAGGGCTTGAGCTACGACGAAATCGCCGAGGCAATGGGATGTCCGATAGGGACAGTAAGGAGCCGGATTTTCCGGGCACGAGAAGCGATTGCCGAGCGGCTACGCCCATTGCTTGGAACCGCGATCGATAAGCGCTGGTGAATGATTTGTAGTGACAAACAGGGGTTGGTGTGGGTGATTTAGTGAGGTGGCTATGAAGGCGAACGACATGATACGCGAGGAGATTTCGGCATTTGCCGATGGAGAGTTGGCACGGCATCGCTGTGATGAGGTCGCTCGAAAACTACGTCAGCCAGCGGAGCAGGATTGCTGGAATCTCTACCATCAGATAGGCGATGCCCTGCGTTCGGATGACCTGGAAAATGGCTTGAGCGCAGGATTTTTGATGCGCTTGACAGCGCGTATCGATCTCGAGCCGGCGATCATTTCACGTCCGGCTGAAACGCACGTTGTTGATCCTAAAATGGTTCACTCACACGTTGCGGTGCAATCAATGAAGGAGTCTGGCGTCCGTTGGACCGCAGGTCGAAAATTCTTTGTTCCAGGCTTGGCTGCCGCCGCCGCTGTGGTGTACCTCGGCTTGCCAAAGTTGATGATCCCAACCAATTCTGTTGGCAGCAAGCCCTCGATGGAGTTGGCGGTACAGTCTGGGGACGGTTCCAGACAACTTTCCGATGTGATGGTTGTCCGAAATAGTGATTCGCCGTCGCCGGAGCGTGTCGAGGTCCTGCGAGATGCGCAAATGGATGAATACATGCTCGCGCATCAACAGTTCTCTCCGTCACTTTATAGCAGCGCACAGTTTGCACGCTCCGCCACCTTTGCAACCAATACGGGTAAATAATATTCATGCGGCAAACATTAGTCGCGTTCAAGTTTGTCGTCATCTTGTTGAGCCTGATTGCTTGCTCTGCCAAGGCAAATGATTCCATTTTGTCTGACGAAAGTCGGGATGCGCAGAACTGGTTGCAACGCATTCAGGTTGCGGCAAAAAAAGTCAATTATTCAGGCACATTTGTGTATCAGCAGGCTAGTCAAGTGCGTACTTCCCGCATTACACACATTCTCGATGGGAAGAATGAAGTCGAAAAGCTCGAGATTCTGGACGGGAAACCCCGGGAATATATCCGGAATAATGATGAGATTATTTGTTATGTTCCTGAATCAAAGACGCTGCTGATTGAAAAAAAAGGCGCTCAGGATATTTTTCCTGCCATATTGGCTTCAAATGGAACTGACATCACGCTCTATTACGATGTGAGGCGTGGTGAATCAGTGCGCGTGGCGGGCTACGATTCGTTGGCGCTGATATTGGAGCCGAAAGATAATCTGCGCTACGGATATAAATTGTGGGCTGAAAGAACAACTGGCTTGTTATTGCGCGCGCAAACAATCAATGAGAAAAACGTCGTTGTAGAACAAATCGCTTTTACCCAGCTGGAGATCGGGAATATCAACCGTAACCGCGTCAAGCCAAGTTTCAGCAATACCGCTGGTTGGCATACCGAGCACAGCGTAATGGTGCCGGTGTCAACGCCAGGATGGTCAGTCAAGAATGTGCCAGCCGGATTCAAGCTTGTGCGTGAAGTGAAACGCGTTGTTTCGGATGTGTCCGTGCAAGAAAGCTCGGCGAGCGTCGGCGTGTCATCATTGGCCACCCAGCGTGAATTAATGCAATTAGTCTTTTCGGATGGGTTTGCCGCAATTTCTGTTTTTATTGAGCCTGGTTCGCGCAGTAAAACAGAGGGCTCAATGCAGCAAGGGGCCATGAATATTACCGGTAAGCGTCAAGGTGATTTTTGGCTTACCATTGTCGGTGAAGTGCCCGCAGCGTCGATCAAGCAGGTTGCCAACTCCATTGAATTCAAAGCCAGATAACCACTCTATGAAATCTCCTATTATTAATACACGAAAAATTTATTCATTAGCTTTCAGTGTGGCATTCGCGTTGAGTGCGCAAGCAATGATGGCTATACCTGCTACTGCAGCCATTGCAGCGCCTGCGGTAGTGGGATTGCCTGATTTCACTGACATGGTAGAAAAAGCAGGCCCTGCAGTAGTCAATATCCGCACAACGGAAAAAATGAAATCAGGAGCTGGCGCGCCTGGAGTCGGTGCCGACGATGAAGAAATGCAGGAATTCTTCAAGCGCTTTTTCGGCGTGCCAGTTCCACCCCGCCAACAGCAACCGGACCGCCCGTCGCGTCCAAAGCCCCCTGGCGCTGCGCAGCCAGATGAGGAAGTCTCGCGTGGAGTCGGCTCAGGTTTTATTATTTCCGCTGACGGTTACGTGATGACAAATGCCCATGTCGTCGAAGGTGCGGATGAGGTCTATGTCACGTTGACCGACAAGCGTGAGTTCAAAGCAAAGATCATTGGATCTGATAAACGAACCGATGTTGCGTTGGTCAAGATCGAAGGCGCGAGCCTTCCCCGATTAGCGTTGGGTGATTCGAGCAAGGTAAGAGTAGGCGAATGGGTAATAGCAATCGGATCGCCATTTGGCCTCGACAATACCGTTACGGCAGGTATCGTCTCGGCCAAAGCACGCGATACCGGCGACTATTTGCCGTTGATACAAACGGACGTCGCTGTCAATCCGGGTAATTCTGGTGGACCATTGATCAACATGCGTGGCGAAGTCATTGGTATCAACTCGCAGATATATAGCCGCTCAGGTGGTTACATGGGCATCTCGTTTGCGGTGCCTATTGATGAAGCGATGCGGGTTTCAGACCAGTTAAAGCAATCCGGTAAAGTGATCCGTGGTCGCATTGGTGTTCAGATTGGCGAGTTGACGAAAGAAGTGGCCGAGTCGCTCGGGTTGGCCAAGGCGCAAGGTGCTTTGGTCCAAAGAGTGGAAGCGGCAGGGCCTGCTGAAAAAGCTGGCGTCGAAGCGGGCGATATTATTCTCAAGTTCAATGGGGTGAATATCGAGCGTTCCAGTGATTTGCCGCGACTTGTTGGCAGCACAAAGCCAGGTAGCAATTCGGTACTCACCGTATGGCGCAAAGGTGCCAATCGCGACTTGAAAGTGGTTGTCGCCGAAATGGAAGCGGAAAAAACAGCCAAGCGAGAAGAGAAAAAACCCAAAGCCGAACAAGTCGCTAACTCATTAGGTCTCGTCGTCAGCGATCTAACTGATGCGCAAAAGAAAGAGCTCAAAGTCGATGGCGGTGTCCTCGTCAGTGGCGCTGAAGGTGCCGCTTTGCGAGCAGGATTGCGTGCAGGTGATGTCGTGCTTCGCTTGAATAATACGGACATCAAGGATGCCAAGCAGTTCGCCGCATTGGTATCGAAGCTGGATGCAAAAAAAATGGCCGTCATTCTGGTCCGGCGCGGCGATGCGTCACAGTTCGTACCAATTCGTCCCGGTACGTAATAACAACGCCGTTCGCCGCGAGGACTGCTGCCGTCCCGAGCAGTCCAGTTTAATTTTTTAGCAGGTGCTGCTTGATCCATTTCACTTTGTATTCACGCAGTTATTGTCATTTGTGCGATGACATGCTTGTTGCCTTGCGTGCCCACTTGGGCGAAACACAAGCTGACATACGCATCCTTGATGTGGATGAAGATCCAGTCCTTCTGGAAAAATACGATGAACGCGTGCCCGTATTGAAAGGTCGGTACGACGATGGAGCCGATAGCGATCTCTGCCAGTTTTTTCAGGATAGTGAACGACTGGCCCAATTCATCGCATCGCGACCCCAAGCCTAGTTATTTTTGACAGTTCAGTTACAGTGGTCCACATACCTCCTGCAGACGTCGATTGATGTCTGCCGGTATTTTACGGGCATTCCCCTCTGGAATCCGGTAAGATGCGCTGCTGTTTAACCTCCTAAAACAAGGCGCTCGCCTGAGGAACATTTCCTCGACCGGAGCGCCTTTTTTGTAATCGCGCTCGAATCCATGAACAACATTCGTAATTTTTCTATCATCGCGCACATCGATCACGGCAAGTCCACACTTGCTGACCGCATCATCCAATTATGTGGCGGCTTGTCAGACCGTGAAATGGAGGCCCAGGTACTCGATTCCATGGACATCGAACGCGAGCGGGGAATCACAATCAAGGCGCAAACGGCAGCGTTGTCTTACAAGTCGCGCGATGGTCAAATTTATAATCTGAATCTGATTGATACACCGGGTCACGTGGACTTCAGTTATGAAGTCAGCCGTTCGCTGTCGGCATGTGAAGGTGCGTTGCTTGTTGTTGATGCCTCGCAAGGCGTTGAGGCTCAAACAGTTGCCAACTGCTACACCGCACTTGATCTGGGAGTCGAAGTTGTTCCTGTGCTGAACAAGATCGATTTGCCTTCGGCCGACCCCGAAAATGCCATTTCGGAAATTGAGGAAGTCATCGGGATTGATGCCTCGGAAGCAGTGCATTGCTCGGCAAAAAGTGGACTTGGTGTTCAGGATGTGCTGGAGTCGTTGATCATCAAGGTGCCGCCTCCAAAGGGCGATCCTGCCGCGCCGCTGCAGGCATTGCTGGTCGACTCCTGGTTTGACAATTATGTGGGTGTCGTGATGCTGGTGCGGGTCTTCAATGGCACATTGCGTGCCAAGGACAAGATCTTGCTGATGGCGAATGGTTCCGTTCATCTGACCGAAAGCGTTGGTGTGTTCACGCCAAAGTCAGTCACGCGAGAGACGATCTCTGCAGGTCAGGTGGGATTCATCATTGCTGGTATCAAGGAACTCAAGGCCGCCAAGGTGGGTGACACGATTACTCTCGCCAGTCGTCCGGCTACCGAACCCCTTCCTGGTTTCAAGGAAGTGCAGCCACAGGTTTTTGCAGGTCTCTTTCCCGTCGAAGCGAATCAGTACGAGGCACTCCGCGATTCGCTCGAGAAATTAAAATTGAATGATGCGGCACTCCAGTACGAGCCGGAAGTCTCGCAAGCGCTGGGCTTTGGTTTTCGTTGTGGATTTCTCGGTTTGTTGCACATGGAGATTGTCCAGGAACGACTCGAACGCGAGTTCGATATGGATCTCATCACGACTGCACCGACCGTAATTTATGAAGTGGTTTTGCGCGACGGAACACTGCTGATGGTGGATAACCCGTCCAAAATGCCTGACCCTTCACGTATAGAAGAAGTCCGCGAGCCCATCGTGACAGTCAATTTGTATATGCCGCAAGAATATGTTGGCGCAGTGATTACCCTGTGTACGGGTAAGCGCGGTATGCAGATCGACATGAATTATCATGGCAAGCAAGTCAAATTGACGTATGAAATGCCGATGGCAGAAATCGTCCTCGATTTTTTCGACAAGCTTAAATCGACTTCACGCGGTTATGCGTCTATGGACTACGAGTTCAAGGAATATCGCTCGGCCGATGTCGTCAAGGTCGACATGCTGATCAACAGCGAGAAAGTCGATGCGCTGGCCATCATTGTTCACCGCAGCAACAGCAACTACCGTGGACGTGCCGTCGCAGCAAAAATGCGTGAACTGATTCCGCGCCAGATGTTTGATGTGGCGATTCAGGCGGCTATCGGGGCCAATATCATTTCGCGGGAAAACGTGAAAGCCCTGCGCAAAAACGTTCTGGCCAAATGCTATGGCGGGGACATCAGCCGCAAGAGAAAGCTCCTTGAAAAGCAAAAAGCCGGTAAGAAACGCATGAAGCAAGTCGGTTCTGTTGAAATACCGCAAGAAGCTTTTCTGGCAATTTTACAAGTGGATAACAAATGAACTTCCAGGCAATTTTGGGCAACTTTGCATTAATACTTTTTGTTTTGACAATCATTTCCGGCGTGGTCTGGGTGCTGGATGTGTTTTATCTCGCCAAGCAGCGTCGCATCAAGGCTAATTCCGCGCTTCGGGAATTCGATGCACGCAATGCGAAACTGCAAGCTGAGGGTATTAAGCTGGAAGCGTCAGGTCGCCATGCGCTGGAGGCGGAGATTTTGCGTCAGCCGACGTGGGTTGAATATTCAGGCAGTTTTTTCCCGGTTATCGCGCTGGTGTTTGTATTGCGTTCATTTCTGTATGAGCCATTCAAAATACCGTCGCCTTCAATGGTGCCGACGTTATTAGTTGGTGATTTGATTCTGGTGAATAAATTTGCGTATGGCATCCGTTTGCCGCTTATCAATAAGAAAATCATCGAGATCAACGACCCGCAGCGTGGTGATGTGATGGTGTTTAAGTATCCAAAGGACATGTCACTGGACTACATCAAACGCGTAGTAGGGACTCCGGGTGATCGTGTCGTGTACAAAAACAAGCGACTGATAATTAATGGGACGCCGGTTTCTTACGCACCATTGCCTGATTATCTGGATGAAGAGCGACTGACGTATTCGAAGCAATATGTCGAAACGTTCGGTGTCGGGGACCACAAAATACTCAACAATCCCCAAGCGCCCAACGAGCTCAGTAACATCGATAACTACCCGATGCGCGAGGCATGTACGTACGACTCCGAGGGTTTTGCTTGCACCGTACCTGCTGGACAATATTTTATGATGGGCGATAATCGGGACAATAGCGCTGACAGCCGTTATTGGGGATTTGTGCCGGACAAGAACATTGTTGGAAAAGCGTTCTATGTCTGGATGAATCTTGGTAACCTGAAGCGGATAGGTGGTATTCGATAGTCAAACCATAGTGACCGCAGGGGGTGCGTATGCAAAGAGCGTCATCGAGGCGACAACAAGGCGTAACATTGGTCGGCCTGATTGTGATGCTGGCGCTGATCGGCGCAGTCGCTGTGCTGGGATTAAAAGTGGTGCCAACCGTGATCGAATTCCTGTCGATCAAAAAGGCCATCACAGCGGCGAAGGCTGACGGGAAAAATCCGGTAGAGATTCGGGCGTCGTTCGATCGACAGGCAAGTGTCGGCTATATCGACTCGATATCCAGCAAAGATCTGGAGGTAGTAAAAGACGGCGATAACTTCGAGATCAACGTGGCATATCAAAAAAAGATTCCACTGATTGGTCCTACCTGGTTGTTAATTGATTATTCGGCGACGACTGTGAAAGGCGTCGCGAAGAAACCGGTCGAGTAACCCGGTGTCGTGTGGACTGAAATGGATTGTATGCTTCTGGAAGATCGACTCGCTTACTGGTTTAAAGACACTACCTTGTTGCAGCAGGCGCTGACGCATCGCAGCCACAGTGTTGCCCACAATGAACGACTGGAATTTTTAGGCGATTCAATATTGAATTGTGTCATCGCTTCCTTGCTATACGAGCGCTACAGCAAGGTCGATGAAGGAGACCTTTCCCGATTGCGGGCGAATCTGGTCAAGCAACAAGCGTTGTACGAGATCGCACAGCGGTTGGAGATTTCACAGTTTTTGCATCTTGGCGAAGGCGAACTCAAGTCCGGCGGCTTCAGGCGTCCGTCCATTCTGTCGGACACGCTGGAAGCCCTGTTCGGCGCGATTTTTCTGGACGCCGGATTTGATGCGGCGCGAGATGTTATTCGTTCACTTTACATTCCCATTCTGGATTCGGTCGATCCGAAGACGCTAGGCAAGGACGCCAAAACGTTGCTGCAGGAATATTTGCAGGGCAGAAAAATCGCCCTCCCGCAGTACAACGTTGTGGCAACGCACGGTGCTGCCCATAATCAGGAATTCGAGATTGAATGTCTTGTGCCGAAGCTTGACATCAAGGTTTTTGGTGCCGGAGGAAGTCGTCGTGCGGGAGAGCAAGCGGCGGCGCAATGCGCTCTGGATATCCTGCAGTCAGCCCTGTCCAAGGGCGGTTCGGGTGCACGCAAGGTCAAGCCGCGTGCGTCCCAATTGAAGTTGACTGGAATCGCGACGATTCAGACCGACTCTGCTTCAGAGCGAGCCCCGTCCGAGTCTTCAATGCCAGGCAAGTATGCCGAACCAAAAAAAGTGCCGGGCAAGGCGGGCAAGCTCGCGCTGCCTGCGTCCAACGTTGTTGTGCAGGAGCCGGAAACGGCTCCTGAAACAGCCATTTCCATCTCCGTTACCCAATCGAAAATCGCATGACTGAATCAGTAACAACCCCGAATTTCCGCTGTGGCTACATCGCTATTGTCGGTCGTCCCAATGTCGGCAAGTCGACGTTGATGAATGCGCTGATCGGCGCAAAAGTCAGCATCACGTCGCGCAAGGCGCAAACTACGCGGCATCGTATTACCGGCATTCAAACTGTTGAAGATACGCAGTTTATTTATGTCGACACACCCGGCTTCCAGACCAAGCATGCGAATGCGCTCAACAAGACACTCAACAAAACTGTCGCTAATACGCTGACGTCTGCGGACGTCATCCTGTTCCTCATTGAAGCGGGAACATTTGGACCGGCGGACCAGCAAGTGCTGGATTTGATACCGGATACAGTGCCTTGTATCCTGGTGATCAACAAGTCAGACCGCGTCAAGGACAAGGCTGTCCTTTTGCCGTTCGCGCAAGAAATCGCTTCCAAGCACGATTTTGCTGCGGTGGTACCGGTCTCGGCGACATTACGTTTTCAGCTGGATGGCCTGCAAAAAGAAACGCGGCGCTTCTTGCCCGAAAATCCTCCCGAGTTTGGTCCCGATGACATCACGGATCGGAGTGAAAAATTTCTTGCTGCCGAGATCATTCGTGAGAAAGTTTTCCGGTTCGTCGGTGATGAGTTGCCATACACAAGTACGGTACTGATCGAAAAATTTGAACAGGAAGGTGATTTGCGCCGGGTGTTTGCCGCGATTCTGGTCGAGCGTTCCACCCACAAATCGATGCTGATCGGACAGAAGGGTGCACGCCTGAAAGAAATTTCAACGCAGTCCAGACTGGATATGGCGCGGCTGTTTGGTGGTCCGGTCTATCTCGAAATATGGGTGAAGGTCAAGTCAGGCTGGGCCGACAACGAAGCGGGCCTGCGCGCTTACGGTTACGAATAAGTCGACAGGGTGATTCGCGCGGCCGATCAGCCTGAACTTCCGGTGACCACGGTCAAGCCGCTGGCGCGTCCGCGTCGTGCGGCCCCCGCAGAGAAAACCCTGCGCATCGCAGGTCAGCCCGGTTTTGTGCTGCATAGTTATCCGCACAGGGAAACCAGCCTGATTATCGATGTGTTCACCCGCGAGCACGGTCGAATCGGACTGGTGGCCAAAGGTGCCAAGCGTCCTCATTCTGCACTGCGCGGCGTACTGCAAACGTTTCAGCCACTGTCATTGAGCTGGACAGGTAAATCCGAAATTCGGACGCTGACAGCGGCCGAATGGGTCGGTGGCTTGCTGCCTCTTGAAAAATCCGCTTTGCTGTGCGGGTTCTATCTCAACGAGTTACTGATCAAGCTGATCGCTAGGGATGACCCGCATCCTGGTCTGTTCGATCATTATGTGTCAGCGCTCAATCAGCTGGCGCACGGCGAAACTGCACCCATCGTTTTGCGTAAATTCGAGCTTAGCTTGATGAAGGAAACCGGCGTCGCGGCTGATCTCAGCATGTGTTCAAGTACGGGACAACGGGTTGTGCCAGGCAATAGCTATGTGGTTGACCCGGAGCGCGGTGCGCGACCGGCCCGGCCGTCCGATATCTGGCCACGCGTCTCGGGCCAGACCTTACTGGATATGGAGCGCGAAGACTACACTGGGTCGATGACGCAAAGCCAGAGTAAATTCCTGATGCGTTTTTTGCTGGCGCATCAGCTCGGAGGTGTTCCCCTCAATACCCGCCAGATCCTGATCGATCTGACCCAGCTTTAGGAAGTATCGCTACCGATGAGTTATCTCAATCCGCATTCTACTGGCCCGGACTTTTATGTCGATCTGATGCCGCTGGTTCGATTACGTTCTGATCGACCCGGACCGGACCTTGTTCAGGCTGCCCGTCTTGCCCAAGCTGCCGGTGCCGATGGTATCAGTCTGCTTACAGGCGAGGTCGCTCCGGCTGTGTTTGCAGCAATCGTTTCAGAGCTGATGATCAAATTGCATTTGCGGTTACCAGTGGGTGGTCAGCTGCTTGCTCAGGCGATCAGCATGCAGCCGCAGCGAGTCTGTATGGTCATGGGTGACGGGAATGCTGAGATCACGCAGCAATTGCAAGCGCACGGAATAGAGCTGGCATTTGCCATCGAAACCGACCTTGAGCAAGTGCAGGCAGCCCATGCTGCAGGTGCCTATGCGATTGAATTTGACGCGAGCATGTACGGTACTTCGACAAATGCGGTTCGCGCAGATGAAGAGTTTGAGCGGCTCGCGACATGCACTGCTGCAGCGACCCGTCTCGGGATGCAAGTGCAAATCGCGCACGGGCTTGACCTGACCAATGCTGCTCGTCTTGCCGCGCTAGAGGATGTCATGCAGATTCAGGTTGGTCAATCTTTGCTGATCCGGGCGATTGCGGTGGGTTGGCAAACGGCAGTCGGGGACATGAAGGCAATCCTGACGCAAGCTCGCAGGCATTGACAGTCATGATCTACGGCATTGGTACCGACATCATCCGCATAGACCGTATTGCCGCTGCGCTCAGGCGCCACGGTCCGCGGTTTGCCGAGAAAATTCTTGGCACTGAGGAACTGGCAAAATATCATCACCGGGCAGCCAGTTCCGATCAGCGCGGAATAAGTTTTCTTGCGACGCGCTTTGCGGCCAAGGAAGCTTTTTCCAAAGCCATTGGCCTGGGAATGAGGATGCCGATGACCTGGCGTGCGATGCAAACGTTGAACGATCCAAGTGGCAAGCCGGTGATCGTGACCAGCGGCACATTGGCCACGTTCATGGCGCAGCACGAATTGACCGCACAGGTCTCGATTACCGACGAAACCGACTATGCGGTCGCTTTTGTCATCGTGGAGAAAAAATGAAGAACGTAGTCAGCAGCATTGCGCAACGCATCGGACCTGTCATGCTCGATGTGGTTGGTACGGTCCTCGATGCGCACGATATCGCCCGCATTTGCCATCCGCTGACGGGCGGGGTCATCCTGTTTGCACGCAATTGGCAAGACCGTGCCCAATTGGTCGCCCTGACCACGGCAATTCACGCTGCAAAGCCGGGCGTGCTGATCGCGGTCGATCACGAAGGTGGTCGCGTCCAGCGCTTTCGTACCGATGGTTTCACGGTGCTGCCGGCGATGCGGCACCTCGGTCAATTGTGGGACGTTGACGCACAGGCTGCCAGTTGCGCCGCCACCGATGTCGGTTTCGTACTGGCAGCCGAGCTGCGTGCCTGCGGTGTCGACCTGTCGTTCACGCCGGTCCTTGATCTGGACCACGGCGATTCAGGCGTCATCGGTGATCGGGCCTTTCATCGTGACCCGGCAGTAGTGACGCAACTGGCGCGGAGTCTTAATCATGGATTGCTGCTTGCAGGAATGGCCAATTGCGGCAAACATTTTCCAGGGCACGGTTACGTCAAGGCGGATTCGCATGTCGCCATTCCGGTTGATGATCGCGCTGTCGAGGCCATCGTGGCGGATGATGCCGCGCCCTATCGCTGGCTCGGACGGGGCTTGTCAGGCGTGATGCCGGCACACGTCATTTATCCGCAATTCGATGCCGCACCGGCCGGATTTTCAAAAAAATGGCTGTCGTTATTGCGTAATGAAATCGGCTTCGAGGGCGTCATTTTCAGTGACGACCTGAGCATGGAAGGTGCCAGCGTTGCCGGCGACGTGGTCGCTGGTGCGACCGCCGCGCTCCAGGCCGGTTGCGACATGGTCTTGATCTGCAATCGTCCCGATATGGCCGATCAGCTACTTGCCGGTCTTGATCCGGCATTGGCGACGACGGCCAGTTCGGCGCGTATCGCAGCGCTGATGCCATCGAGCACGCCCATGCAATGGGAGGTACTACAAGCGGATACGCGTTACCACGCCGCATTACGTACGGTCGCAGGCTTGATGCATGTCTGAGGAAGTGCCTCCAGTCACCGTCGTGCCGTTGTCGGATGCACGCATGATCGTGCTCGACACGGTCGCCAAGTTGCCGCATCTGCCCGGCGTCTATCGCTATTTCGATGCCGACAATAATGTGCTGTATGTCGGCAAGGCACGTGACCTGAAGAAGCGTGTTTCCAGCTATTTTCAGAAAACGCTCAGCAGTTCGCGTATCGCGATGATGGTTGAACGCATCGCCCGGCTCGAGACCACCGTAACGCGCAGTGAAGCCGAAGCGCTGATCCTGGAAAACAATCTGATCAAGACGCTGCATCCGCGTTTCAATATCCTGTTTCGGGACGATAAGTCGTACCCGTATCTTAAAATTTCCGGGCAGTCTTTCCCGCGCATGGCGTACTACCGCGGCTCGGTCGACAAGCGCAGTCAGTTTTTCGGACCGTTTCCGAGCGCATGGGCCGTGAAAGAGTCGATGCAGATTCTGCAAAAGGTGTTTCTGTTGCGAACCTGCGAGGACAGCGTTTTCGCCAACCGTACCCGTCCATGTCTGCTGCATCAGATTCACCGCTGTAGCGCGCCGTGTGTCGCCGAAATCAGTCAGGAGGATTACAACCTGGATGTTGAAAATGCCGCGAAATTTTTGCGTGGCCAGCAAAGCGAGGTGATGCAAACGCTCGAAGGAAAGATGCATGCGTATGCCGGTGAACTGAAGTTTGAACAGGCAGCGACTGTGCGCAACCAGATCAGCGCCTTGTCGCGCGTGCTGCACCAGCAAACCATGGAAACGGGCAGCGATGCCGATATCGATATCATCGCCGTCATCGTGCAGGGCGGACGTGCCTGCGTGAATCTGGCAATGGTGCGAGGTGGCCGGCACCTTGGTGACCGCGCCTACTTTCCGACCCATGTTGACAACGCGCTGGCCACCGCTGAAGACGCCATTGATGTCGAAGTGCTGAAAGCATTTCTTGCTCAGCACTACCTGGAGAAATTCATTCCGTCGACCTTGATCTTGAATCTCGAGTTCGATCAGCCCGAATTGATGCTGGCGTTAATCGAGCAGTGTGGTCACCGGATCAATCTGCTGTTCCAGCCGCAAGCGCAGCGTCGGCAGTGGCTGGAAATGGCCTGCAAGGGCGCTGAAATTTCTCTTGCGCGCTTGCTGTCGGAGCAGGGATCGCAGCAGTCGCGTACCCGTGCGTTAGTTGACGTGCTGGCACTCGATAGTGCCGACATCGAGACGTTGCGCGTCGAATGTTTCGACATCAGCCATACGCAAGGCGAAGCGACCCAGGCATCATGCGTGGTATTTCATCACCATGCCATGCAGAACGGCGAGTATCGACGCTACAACATCAACGACATCACCCCCGGTGACGATTACGCGGCGATGCGGCAGGTATTGACGCGGCGTTATGAAAAAGTCGCCAACGGTGACGGCGTGATGCCCGATATCGTGTTGATTGATGGTGGTAAAGGCCAAGTGGAAGTGGCGCGTCAAGTATTTGTCGAGCTGGGACTCGACATCAGCCTCATCGTCGGTGTCGCCAAGGGTGAGGGACGGCGGGTTGGACTGGAAACGCTGGTCTTTGTCGACGGTCGTGAAGCCAAAGAACTCGGCAAGGAATCAGCCGCACTGATGCTGATCGCACAGATTCGTGACGAGGCTCATCGCTTTGCGATCACGGGCATGCGTGCCCGACGCGCCAAGACCCGACAAGCGTCGCGTCTTGAAGAGATCGAAGGTATTGGTGCCAAACGACGACAAAAGCTGCTGGCACGTTTTGGTAGCTTGCGTGAGGTAACCAATGCCAGTGTGGAAGAGCTCACGTCGGTTGATGGTATTTCACGTCAATTGGCGGAAGACATTTATCGGCAATTGCATTAGATTACTGGCACGTTGCCATTAGCCGGGTTCAGGACGCTCGGCTAAACGCCTTATCAAACCAAGCCTGACTTTCAAGAGCCCGACCCATGCCACTGAATTTTCCGATCCTGCTCACGTGGTTGCGTGTTGCGTTAATCCCATTGATGGTCGGCGTATTTTATTTGCCTGGAGCCTGGATTTCATCGTTTGACAAAGGTTTGGCATCGACCTGCATTTTTATTGTGGCTGCGCTGACGGACTGGTTGGATGGTTTTCTGGCGCGCCGCTGGAACCAGACGTCCGCGTTTGGCGCATTCCTTGATCCGGTCGCCGACAAGCTGATGGTTGCAGGGGCACTTCTGATACTGGTGCAACTTGATCGTGTCAACGCCGTCGTCGCCTTCATCATTATTGGCCGTGAGATCACGATTTCGGCCTTGCGTGAGTGGATGGCGCAGTTAGGCGCATCCAAATCCGTAGCGGTCAGCTCGATCGGAAAAATCAAGACAACGGCGCAGATGGTCGCTATTCCGATGCTGCTGTACTACGACACGTTGCTTGGTTTGATTGACACGCGGATTTGGGGGCAATGGCTGCTGGCTGTTGCGGCCGTGCTCACCGTGTGGTCTATGTTTTATTACCTGAGAAAAGCGTGGCCATTGATGAAAGAGCATTCATGACCGATGTTCTGTTTTTTGTTGAGTCTGGAAGCTGCTGGCTTGACAAAAAGAAGCGGCCCTCTATAATACGCCTCTGTTGTGAACGCGGGAGTAGCTCAGTTGGTAGAGCGCAACCTTGCCAAGGTTGAGGTCGAGAGTTCGAGCCTCTTCTCCCGCTCCAGATTAACGATGAAAGCTGTTTCAAGCTTCCATTTCGATTTAAGAAGAGTTCGGTTCGATGCAAAGTACAGGCGTGCATCAAACGAACTCAGCAACAAGTTTCACGCGGGAGTAGCTCAGTTGGTAGAGCGCAACCTTGCCAAGGTTGAGGTCGAGAGTTCGAGCCTCTTCTCCCGCTCC
>NZ_JASJWR010000037.1:0-42560 GCF_035019065.1 Actimicrobium sp. CCI2.3
GCACCGCTTCGCGCTAAATCCTGCATTTACTACGAAGCAAAATTGGTCAAGACGTTGCTCGTGAGGCGCTTACGCTCATCCTGAGTCGGGCAGGTTCGGGACGCAATGCAACGTTGATAAGCTACCACAACATATGCCATCTCATTGAGAACGGTCTGGTGACGGAAGATACGCTGGATGTCGTGCTTGAAGAGGAAATTGACGCGCAGAGGATGCGACGTGGGCCTGGTTATGTCCATTCGATGGAACAGCTTGCATCGTTGCGAACGGCTTTACTGGACAAAATGGCGGCCGATGCACGAATCACACCGCTCAACGTGACTAAGCCATTGCGCCGTGCCTCGGCACCGGGCTGGCTAGGGCAAACAATCAGTAATGCAAGAGATTTGGGCTCGCCGCGACTTAAAGAGGACAGTCAAACCTCCGACCGCCCAAGCAACGTGACCGCGTTGCCGATACAAGATAACAGCGAGAAAGTGGAAATCAACACGCCAATAACGGACTTGGCAGATCCGGTGTTGCCCCATAGTGCTGACGGCCGTTCTTTTGCTCCCATCGAAATGCCGGAACATAATCTACTCGAACAGTCAGCAGATGTTGCTGAAGATATTTTCTTTCATCCCGCCGCGATGCAAGGTCACAGTCAAACAGAACAATCGAAAGATATCTCGCCGAGTGAAATTGTTGAGGCAGGCAGTTCCACCAAATTCGATGGTGCCCTGATTCAAGATGGCCCGATTAACCCGCCTCTGCGAACCAGATATACCAATGATCAAATTGACATGGAGAGAGCGGATCATTTACTTTTAGGACCGAGTGAGGGGATGAATATACAACGGCAACTGTTTACTGACGATGGTGGAAGCTGGTGGCGGGCGGCATTTGTTTCCGTACTAATGGAGCAAGCCGTCCAATCACCCAATGGCCTTGATCACACTGAGCAAGCGGCCCAAAAAATCGCGGAACGCATTCGTGCGCTGGAGGGAGATTTTAGCGAAGAAGCCACTATCGTGGAGCAGATGATGATGCAGATGATCAACCCTGTTTTCGGTGCCGGAAGCTCTGGAAAAGGCATTCGTGGCTTCATGACTGATTTGCAACCCCGGATGGGTGGCAATGAGTTGAAGCTAGTAGACCCCATGTTTTTAGGCAATGTCAGCCGATTAAAGGCGGTTGGTGAAGACGACGATGATCCGGGCCAGCCCGGTGAAACGGCACTCAAGAAAATTGCACATGCCATGCTGCTCAAAGCAGGCTTTAGCCCAACTACGGTCGATGCACTATTTGATGAGAACTACAACGAAGAGGGTACAACAGCGCACGTCGTTGAACTGATGAATCAGCTTGGTGCAAGGGAAGGGATTATCTATACCCGTCCATGGGTACAGCCAGATCCAAATTCTTCAGGATATCCCTGGCTCGATTTTAAGTCTGTCATATTGGACATGTATGCGATGAACAATCCGTTAGGTCCTAAACGTTTTGAAGACCCCGGCATTCAAACGGGGGACCAAGTGCGAAATTTTATACGTTCACATGCCAACAAACCTGTGATCGTGGCAGAGCACGGCCATTTTTCCATCCTGATCGACTACTCGGAAGCGAATGCAGCGGGCTACACCTAACGTGGTATTTTTAAACAAACGACATATATCGCTATTAGTGGACCTACTCCCAAGACAACGTGTTCTTCGGAAGATCGTTGTTCGGATCATAAGCGTTGATGGCATCTGCGCCATTCAACGCGTCAGTGTAGATGACTAGATTCGCGTCGCCGGTGATCGCGGAATTAAACAGGTTTCCCGTTGCGCCAGCAGCGAGAACCTGATCGCCAATGACCCAGGATGGGGGTTCAATACCCTCGTTGAAATGAATTTCCCGCCAGTCGCGCTAAAAATCTTGCCAGAGCGCGTTCCGGTGGCGTGTAAAGCCACTGCGCAAATCCACGGTGGTAACAATTGAGATGTTGTAGCTGACCATGAAGCCAGGCGGCAAGAGCGCATCAACCTGCTGGTATTCGGCTAGCCTTCGTTTTATTGCCTTTATCAAAAGTCAATGCGAGACCTTCGAACCACTACATTTAGTATTTCGTTCAGCCGCAAAGAGCGTGAGCTGGCGGCGGCTAATTGCAAGCTGGTCGCAAAGTGCATGAGCTGATTTGCAAATAATGTGAGCACGAGCCGCCGGTGAGTCGCAATTAGTCTGAGCTCAAAACAGCGCTGACTGCGAGCTGGACCATTTTCGATTGCAAGCCGCTACACGTAGCGACAAGACTTGATGCCCTATTGATGCGCCGCACGCTTATTGTCACGCTGTGCTCGTCCACAATGCTCCTCGCTACGGCATCAATCAGGGCCTTGGCTTCCCGAGGATGAATTGATAAAAAATTTCATCTGCCAATGGAACTTATAGTTTCCAAACAACAAAATTGCTTGAAAGTACTGTCATTGATATGGACTAATGGTTATCATCGAATCACTTAAGTGACTTTTGATTACGCTACCAGCGCTCTTCTGCTGGCAGCGGCCCCGCAAAAGGAGTGACGATGCATCCAGGTATATTGACCGCTCGGGCCTGTCGGAATTTGGCGCTGCTGGGGTTGCTGGCGACCGGTGTCTGCACCAGCATCAACGCCTTTGCGCAATTGCAAATTCCCAATCCCCTGATCCGTCCGCATGGCCTGACCAACCCTGCCGCAGCAGACATGACGCCTCTGCCTGCCTCAGTCCCTGCCGCAGGCTACGCACGCACTTCCGAGTCAGCACCCTATCCGATTGTTCCGGGTGCGCCAGGCACCACCGTTGATAATCCCCTCACACGCGAACTGAACGAACAAAAAGACCGCTTTGCCGGATTCTATGTGTCGGCCATCGTCGGCAAGCAAGCGGTATTGCGCCGTTCGGCAGCACAGCGTCAGCTCACGACCGGGCAGGCCATGCCCGCAGTCGGCATGAGCATGGCACCGCTGCCGCTCGCTACGCAAGCCGCCGCAATGACAACGCGCAATGATGCACTGATGATTACGGATGGCGAATCGTTCGATGCCACCGGCAATGTGGGCAGCCTCTTTGCCCGGGTAAGCAACCGGCAAGTCGTGATTTACCACGTCGCCGATAACAGCGGCGCAGAACTGAAATCCGGCAAGCGCTTTCCCATCGTGTTTGTCGGCGAACTGGAAACCTCCGGCAATCCGGCCCAGCCTGCCATCGTACTGGAGCGTCCCGATCCGCTTTACAAGCGCAGCATCTCCGTCGAGGTCAAGGCTCGCAGTGCATCGGCTCCGCTTACGGATAATCAAAACCAGAACCAGAACCCGAATCAGCAATCACTGGCCGCCTCGCCGGCACCGTTGCAGTGAACCGGGGAACGCGACCATGAACGCCACCCGGCCTCCTGACAACAGCCTGCAAAGCCAGATCGGTGCCTTTCTGGTGACGACGGGCGTGATCACCGTGCAACAACTCGACGTGTGCCTGCGCCAGCAAAAATCAACCCGTGAAAGCGGTCAACAAGCATTGCTCGCCGAAATCATTGTGCGTAACAAGTTTGCCAGCAAGACGCAAATTGGCTTTGCAGTCAAACGACTTGATGGCGAAAGCGAGTCGCTCCTGTTCCGGCAATTGCTCCCGCTCGGACTGTGCAAGTTACATAGCGTTTTTCCGGTTCAGGTAGAGAGCGGTGTGCTGCAATTGAAAGCCGCACGCATTCTGTCCGAGAATGCCCGCCGCACCTTGATGGATGCCTGCGAAGTAAAAGTAACGAATCTGCGTATCGAGCCCACCGATATGGGCGATATCCGCCGCTCGCTCGATAGCATTTACAGCGCCTCCCACAGCTTTGAATCCATCGCCCTGCGACTGCGCAGCGAGGAGATTAATGGCTTGCTACTCAAGCAAGCGCTCGATGCGATGCTGTCAGAAGCCATCCTCTTGCGCGCGTCGGACATCCATCTGGACAAATTACGCGACCCGAATGCATGGATCAGCTATCGCGTCGACGGCTCGCTCAGGCCCACGCATCTGGTGCCGGAACGGACCATGGCCGCGCTGTTTTCGCGTATCAAGAACGAATCGGGCATGGATGCCTCGGATACCCGGCGTGCCCAGGACGGCCGGTTATCCCTCGCCGATGCCGGTACCGGCGTCGAATTCCGCGTCGCCACGCAACCGATCGCCGGCGGTGAAACCATCGCCATCCGGGTGCTTGATCCGTCCTCGATGATCGGGCTCGATGCGCTGTTTCCGTATCAGTTGCAAATGAACGAGCTATTTCGCCAGCTCGCTGATGTGCGCGGCAAGACCGGTGGGCTGGTGCTCATCTCCGGCCCGACCGGTTCCGGCAAGACCACCACGCTCTATGCACTGGCACAGAACTTTGGCCGCGATCGCATCAATGTGATCACCGTCGAGGAGCCGGTCGAGTACATCCTGCCGTTTGCACGCCAGATCCAGCTGAACCAGTTGCTCAATGAAAAATCGGTCGACCTGGAACGTTCGGTGTTGCGACAAGATCCCGACGTACTGATCCTCGGTGAAATCCGTGACAACGACACGATGCGGGCCGCGCTCAAGTTTGCCGAATCCGGCCATCTGGTGCTGGCGACCGTCCATGCGAAAGATGTCGCCCAGACGTTCGAGCGGGTGCTGTCTTTCTGCGATCCGGCCAACAAGCAGGAGGCACTCTACATTCTGGCTAACCAGCTCAGAGTGGTGGTCAACCAGGGACTGATCCCCAAACTGTGCAGTTGCGCCAGCGAGATCGACAGCGAATCCGCCGTCGAACTCAACGACACGCTGGGTCTCACCTTTCATGGGCATGCGCGCTTTCTGCGCCGTGCCGGCTGTGCGGCATGCAGCCAGACCGGTTATCGCGGCCGGGTCGCGATCCACGAAACCGTGGTGATACCGAACACCGACACGCTGCGCCTCGACATCACGCGCCTGCTGTTCGAGTCAATCCACAACTTCCAGGCCGTGTTTGCGATGGAACAGGTCACGCATATCGACAAGCATCAGGTCATGGCGCAGCTGCTCGAATGCCATGTGATTGATGCCGAGACCGTCACGCAATCGATCCGGGCGGGCTTCTGACATGGAGACCCTGAAAAATTTCAGCGTGACTTACTTGCTGCCATTTGCCGATGATGCCGATGCCGTGCGCGACCGCAGTGCGCGCAAGCACTTCCGGCATAACCGCATCATGGTCGCCACCAGCCGCGAACAGATCGTGCATGACGTGCGCAAAACAGGTGGCGTACCGATCGATATCCGCATCATCAAGCCGGCCATGAACTGGCTCAATCCGGTATCACGCGACTATAAGCAGCAATTCCTGCTGGCGATTTATTTCAACACACAGGCCGGTCTGAGTGCCGGCCGCGCGCTCAAGCTGGTGATCGATGCCGAGAATGGTCCGCAGCGCCAGCGCCTCAATTTTGCCAACCTGATCCTTGATGGCGGCGGCAGCTTCCTTGATGCGATGGAAGCGCTGGGATTCTTTGACCAGACTACGCTGGCCATTCTCGAAGCCGGTGAAAAAACCGGCACGCTGTCGAGCGCCATCAACACGGCCATCGACTATTACCAGGCCCGTGCCGGCACCCTGAAAATCCTGATGGGCACGGCCATTTTTACTGCCATCGAAGTGGCGTTCTCGGTCTTGTCTTTGATCGGCAACCGGGTTGCCGTACTGCCCGCCATCGAAAAGGAAATCAGCGAGAACACCGCGCCCGAAAAAATCGCCAGCATCAAGCGTGGCATTGCGGTGGCCTATTTCGCCAATGACCTGATGCTGCTGGTATCGCTGGGACTGGTCGTATTTGCCGCCGTATGTACCTGGGGCTATCTCAACGGCAGCAGCGATTTCCGCAAGAAAGTCGACGACATTATCCTGTGCATCCCGCAAGTCAAGGACATCGTCCTGCACGGCGCACTGGCCAACAGCACCAAGGTGGCGGTCTCGCTGATCCGCGGCGGGGTCGACTTGATCGTCTCGTTTGCGATTGCCGAAAAAGCCTCGCGGGTGCCGCGCGTGCTGGGCTACTGGCGCGGCGCGGTCCGGCGCATCGAAGACGGCGAAGACATCGCCCACGCCCTGGCGCAAACGCCGCTGGAAAACTCCGAGCGCACCTTGATCCGTTCGCACACCGACCGCCACCAGCTGGCGCGCGCTTTTGAAGTCATCG
This sequence comes from Actimicrobium sp. CCI2.3, assembly GCF_035019065.1. NCBI lineage: Bacteria > Pseudomonadati > Pseudomonadota > Betaproteobacteria > Burkholderiales > Oxalobacteraceae > Actimicrobium > Actimicrobium sp. CCI2.3. The sequence continues at coordinate 6,185 of NZ_JASJWR010000037.1, forward strand.
CCGAACGCAGAGAGGTTTTCGCGCAACGCGCAGCCAAAAAATTCCAGGTGTTTTCATTCATTGCCACGCTCGCCTTTTCGCTGGTGGCCGTACTGATTGCACTTTTTGTTGCCCTGATCCAGAGCGAGGGCAGCCTGGCCTCGATGACTTCGTTATAGGACAGCCGATACCATGGCCAAACTCAGTCCCGTCCAGTTCGAAAACGCGTATGCCGGCATGATTGCCGGCGTGATCCCGCTGCACAGTGGCGACATCGACAAGAGCGTTTTCATGGTGGCACAAGATGTGCTGGGTACGGCGCGCCTACATTTTCTGGTGGCAGTCGATCGCGACAACAGCGCGGTCTATTACTTTGCCGCGGCATCGAGCGCCTTCGCGTCCATCCCCGCCTTCAGCACGCCACTGGCAGCGGCCATGCCGGGCCATCCGCAACATCGCGGCGACGGGATTTATTTCTTGCCTGATGTCAGCCTGTCGGTGGCAGTCGAAAAAATCCGCGATCACATTCGCCTGATCGCCAACACCCCCGAAGTCATGGCCGACTGGCTGGCCGGACAAAGCGAGCAGGCCGTGTATCTGGTCGAAGACGACGAAGCCTGGGCCATGGAATCTATTCCTGCTGCTTACCGTCGCATCGCCGACGGGATTTCGCTTAGCGCCAGCCGGTATTCATTGGTCGTCGCCGCCATTGCGCTGCTGCTGTACGTGGGCGCAGCCATCGGCGTCTCGGTACTCAATGCCTCGGCCGACAAGTCCAGCCAGGCCCACATGAAAGCCATCAATAACGCGGTCACCCGGATTGACTTCGTGTCGCCGCTATCACAGCAACTCGCGCGGATGCAGAAAGTCTCGGCGCTGGTGGTGCGTGCCGGCGGCTGGATCGACGAGTACAAGGTCAAGAATGGCGATGAAAAATTTATTCTGATGATGCCGGCCTGGATCACCAGGGACTACATCGATGCACTTGGCTCGCGCGTCGTCGCCGACCAGACCAGCGACGACAACCTGATCCGCATCGCACAAGGGGTGTCCTTGCCTGGCACGCTTCCCGCGGCGCGTGGCCTGAAAAACAAACCGGTCGTCGTACCGCGCTGACCAATGAAAAATCCATTTTCTTCCCAGCCCGTGAATCCGGACGACGCATCGGAACGTCGCCACCTGCCACGCGCGCATGCGTTCGGCAAGCCAGCCAACCATGTCGGCCCCTTCCTGAACGCGGCATTGCAGAATTTTTCGCTGATCGCGCCGTTGCTGTTTGTTGCCGCAGTCGTGCTGTGCGTGATGGCGGCGAACCAGAGTGCACTCTTCATTACCGCCATCACGCGCGACATCAAAAGCACCGAAGCCAACAAGATCGCGCCGTTGCTCGACAAGAAGCCACTCCAGGCAGCCGACTACAAGAGCGCCGCCAACATCATGGCAAAAAATAATTCGGCCGTCCTCGTTGCGGTCAACACCAGCAACAACGCCTTGCTGGTCAGCATCAAGGATCCGGCACTGTTGCCCGAGTTCATGTATGCCCTGGCAACGCTGCAGTCGTTCCGTCAAGGCGTGGCCTGGGATGGCCGCGAACTCTGCCTGGCCAAATGCGACGGTGGCATGGCGGCAACGGCCGAGATTAGCGGCTACACCCAGGGCATTTCATTTGATGGTCTCAGCACGCGATGACCACTTTTTCATTTACCAAAAACAAGGAGCAACCATGACAACTCCCACTGGTAATCGCAAGACACTCGTCGCCAGCATTGTTGTCGCCACCATGGTGCTGGCCAGTGCGGCGTATTTCGGCCTTGAGATCCTGCGCTCGGCCGCTGCGAAGGAATCACGGTCCGACATCGGCAGCGTCAAGCAAACCACCAACCGTATCGTTGCCGTCGTCGACGGTGCCGAAATCGCCGAGGCTGAGCTACTGCCGTTCCTCAATGCCGGGCTCGACAAGGCGATTGCCGTCGATCGCGCGATCAACAAGGTCATCGCCGCCAACAGTGCCGACAAGCTCTATCGCCAGGCCGCCAAAACGGCGATGCAAAGCGCACGCAATGAAGTACTGGCCAGCGTCTTTATTAACCAGCGCTCGCTGGAAGTACGCAATGGCGTGACCGACAAGGACATCAAGGTGTTCTACGACACACGCGTCAAGGACGAGGACTTCACCACCTTCAAGCTGAAATTCTTTGTTTCGGTCGATGCCAAGGAAGCACAGGACGTCTTCGATGGCGTCGGTCGCGGCGACAAAGAGGCCATGGCAAAGCTGACCTGGGTCCGCAAGGATGGTGAGCATTACATGACCGCAGCCGAAGTGCCCTACGGGCTGGGCGTCGCGGTCAAGAAGCTCAAAACCGGCCAGCGCCTGCAACCGGTCACCGTGCGTGAAGGTGCGCTGGTGCTGTACGTCGACGACATCAAGACCAATCCGAAACCCGAACTGGCCAAGGTTGAAGGCGAGATCAAGGACTTGCTGGTAGCAGAACGTTTCAACGAAGACATGAAGGCCCGCAGGGCTGCGGCAAAAATCGAATTACGCAGCTAATCGTAAAAACTCGTTTTTTAACTCATCACCGGAGCTCAAGCATGGATATCACCTTTCATCAGCATCATCTTTCAAAGCAGCGCGGTATGGGTGCCACGGTCATCCTGTTCACGATTGCGCTGATCGTCCTGGTAGGGGCAGCGCTGGCCTATTCCAGCCGCGGATCCTCCAAATCGCTCAGTGTCGAAAGCGCCAAGGTCTACAGTGCGATCATCCTCAAGCAAAGCGGGGAATATCGCGAAGCGTACAACCGCTTCATCTTCGACGGCAACAGTGCTTCCACGATGACCTTTGATACCACGAGTGGCACGGGTCTGTTCGATCCGAACAAGCAGTACGGCATCAACCAGTCGGCACCGGCACAAGCCATCACCACCGGCGCGACTGATGCTGCCTGGCAATACAACAAGTCCATCTTCGTCAGTGGCATCGGTATCGATACCACCGGCGGCGCAGATAGCATCGTCTATCTCAACAAGCTGTCGCTCGCAGCGTGCCAGCAAATCAACTTGCAAATGTATGGCGATCCGATCGGCACGACGATCCCGAGCGCCACCATTGCGCTGGCTGATTTCGCGATCAACAACGGCACCAAGACCATCACGGCCGGTGGGCGTGCGACCGGTTGCGTCGCCACATCAGATCCGTTCTACATCTTCTACAGCACCCTCGCCGAAAACTGATCCGCCATGACAACCTCACTTGCATCGCTCTGGAGCCCCGACCTCGCCGTCGGCAGCATCGCCCTCGACCGTCGCAACCGCGACGTGTTCGAGACACTCGCCGCCGCCAGTAGCCGCGTCGCGTGTCTCGACGCCGCGGACCTGAAGCGCTGGCTGCGCACCACCTATACCCAGTTCGATACCCTGCTCATGGAAGAAGAAGCCGAACTGGCCGAAATCGCCTATCCGGAACTGGTTTTCCACCGTAAATTACATGACCAGGCACGCAGCATCACCCGCACCGCCCGCATGCAACTGGCTCGTCCGGACAGCGCCGACGTGGTCGCCGTGCTGGCGCGCGAGAGCTGCGCTGCGCTATCGTTCTGGCTGATGCGCCATGTGATCGACGTCGACAAACTGTTCTTTCCGTACATCGATGCCCGTTACCGGGCTGCCTGAAAAGAACCGACATGATTCGCTGCCCGCCCCGACCTGCAACCGGCTTTGCTGCCGCGACAGCCCTGTTTGCGATCGGCCTGTTCGTGTTGCTCGGCTTCGTCGCCTCCGGCAACGCGCGCAACAGTGCCCGGGCAGAACTGTTTCATGCCACCAAAGACCAGATGGTGGCGCAGCGCGATCTGATCGCCAACCTGCTCGTGCTGTGTCGGGCGGTCTATCCGGATGGGAATAACGGCACCGCATTCCATCCTTCCTATCCGGCTACGCCCTCTTCACCATCGACCGTGAGCGCACTAATCTGTCCCAAATCGGGGCTCTCGATCTGGTCGGGCGACGCCAGTGCCACGCAGCTGCGACCGCTGACCGGATTCACGCCGTGGAGCTATATCAATGATGCGACCAGCATCCGTATTGCGATCACGGCCAACGAAGCCGGCTCGACGTTCTACCGCAATCTGCTCGATGCCGTCATCGCCAAAATCGGCAGTGCCCAGGCAACCCGCAGCGGCGACACGCTAACCGTCACGCTGGTGAGCCCATGACCACACTACCGACACGCCTGCTCGTTACCACCGCGCTGCTGCTGGCACTGCCGGCCCAGGCAGTGCGCACCAACGAACTGGTCGGCTCGTTCAAGGTTGCCGCTGACCTGGCACGCCGCTCATCACAGGAACTGGCCGTCAAACAAGCGGCCGCCATCATCACCACCGTCATTGCCACAACGCCGGATACGGATGGCGACTCGTTCCCCGAACCGCCGCCCTACTTGTCCGGCGCAGGCCCCGCCGGTGGTGGTCTCGTCCCCACCGGCCTGGGTGCACCGATCAGTGATGGCTATGGGACCAAGCTTGGCTATTGTGCGTGGGATAACGGCAGCGTCATGAGCGGTGGCAACCGACTCAACGGCAGTGCCACCGATACCGGCGCGGTCACGTTTGCGGTCGTCTCTGCCGGTCTCGACGGTGTGTTCAACCGCACCTGCGCGCAAATTGCCAGTGGCGCAACGACCACCGATGATGATTTCGTGGTGAGCGTCTCTACCGCCCAAATCCGCCAGGGCGTCGGCGGTACCGTCTACTTTGGTGATCCGGTCGCCGACATGACGGCGCTGGGTTTGCTCATCGGTGCGGACCAGAAGGTAGGCGCAATGCGCCTCGTCAAAAGTGATAACACCTTGTGGCGCTGGGACGGCAGCATCTGGCAACCGGTCGCCAACACGTATGCGGCCAGCAATGTCGCCATCACGGGTGGCACCATCAACAACACCAGGATAGGCAACACGTCGCCGTCATCAGGCGCTTTCACAACACTGAGCGGTACGCTCACCGGCAATGTCACTGGTAACGTCACGGGCAATGTCACCGGCAATCTGACCGGTAACGTCATCGGCAATGTCACCGGTAACACCGACACTGCCAGTCGGCTCATTACGGCACGCACGCTCGACATCAGTGGCGATGCCACCTGGTCAGTCCTATTCGACGGTTCGGCCAACGCCAGCGGCATATTGACGCTGGCCAACAGTGGCGTCGCCGCTGGCGTATATGGCTCGAACGTTTCAGTACCGACCTTCTCGGTCGATGCCAAAGGTCGCCTGACCGCTGCAGCCAATGTGCTTGTCACACCGGCGCTGTCGTCGCTGACAGGTGCGGCTGCCGCCAACACCATTGGCAACGGTGCTTACGCACAAAGCTGGAACTGGTCACTGACCGGCAATACCAGCGCGTTGTCGATCGGCGAAACGGCGGCTTCATCGGGCGGCAGTGGCAGCCAAATGCTGGTGGGCATCGCCACGCTGGCCGGTTCGACGGCCATCCCGCTGCGCGTCGCCTCGCGCGGAGTCGAAGCGTTCCGGGTCGACAGCGTTAATCCACAACTGGTCGCCAATAACGGGGCCGCAGCAGCACCTGGCTACGCTTTCGCAGGGGAGCAATCGACCGGGCTGTATTTGCCCGGGACCGGGCAGATTGCGGCCAGCGTGGCCGGCGCGCGCGGCCTGTGGGTCACCAACGGATCGAATAATTCTGCCTTTGGCAATGGGGCCTTGATCACCAATACCACCGGCACCAACAATACCGTGATCGGTGCGAATGCAGACGTAGCGAGCAATAACCTGAGTTATGCCACTGCACTGGGTGCCAGCGCGGTTGTATCTACTTCCAGTACGGTAGTCCTGGGCCGTACCAGCGATGCGGTGGTGATTGGCGCAACCGGTGACGATTCCTCTGGCAACAAACTCCAGGTAACCGGCTCCATTTCTTCCAGCAAGGGACTGAACATATCGGGCACTCTGGGATTAACAGCGCCTGGTGCGCCTTCCATTAATTCAACACTTCAAAATGCTTCTGTTTATTTGAATGGCGGTTCAATTGCCGGCGCAATGAACTTGAACGATTATTGGTATATCGGAAAAAGTCCGACATCGGCGTATCAAACTTCAGACAATGGCGCGCTGTACATCATGACCGGTGATAACCAGAGTGAGCCTATTATTTTTGGCCAATATTACGGGTGGCAAACAATCGATCAGGCCCGTCTATTGACGCTCATGGATGCAAGTGGAAATACGACGCTTGCCGGTAACCTGACTGTCCCGGGGTCGACTACCCTTGGCGGCGATTTAACCGTAAGTTCCCCGAGCGCCCTGACTACCGTGCGTGAATTAAGAATGTACTCGCCGAATAATGCCGTCTGGGATCATTTTTTTATCAAACACGACGGCGCAAATGCGGTTTTGGCAGCAGGGGGTGCTGATAACGGCATGATTTTTAAAGTGAGTTCAACGAACGCAGGCGATATCGGGAGCCAAACCTACAATACGGTGATGACATTACAGTCTGATCTGACGGCGACGTTTACTGGTGCCGTAACCGCTTCTTCGTTCATCGGCAACGGCGCTGCGTTGACCTCGCTCGACGCAGGCCGCATCACTGCCGGCACCCTGGCCGTGGCACGCGGCGGCACCGGACTGGGTACAACGCCAACCAATGGACAACTCCTGATCGGCAATGGCAGCGGGTATACGCTGGCCAGTCTGACCGGGACTACCAACCAGATCATTGTCAGCCCCGGCTCTGGCAGCATCGGGCTGTCGCTGCCACAAGACGTCGCCACTACCAGCAGCCCAACCTTTGGTGGACTCACCCTGACCGGGGCCTTGAGTGCAACGAGCGGCACCTTCAGCAGCAACCTTGATGTTGATGGCACTCTGAAACTGAAAAATGGGAAAGGCCTACTCCTCAATGGAAACTTGATCTCTGGAAACCCTGACACGTTCTGGGGTATATACAGGGCTCTCGCCGGCGGTGCGAATTCTTTAGGCGGAGCGGCTGCAACTGCGTCGATCGATGGAAGAACGGACGCCCATTTGCGATTTCGCGCTTACTCCGATTTGAATCAAGGATTTATCTGGGAAAACAGTGCCGAACAAGCCCTGATGAGCCTGACTAGCGACAGCGGGAATCTCTACACCAAGGGTAACGTCAGCGCAGGTGGCTGGGATTTCATGCTGGGAGCAACTGATCAGGTCACCCGCGGAAATTCTGGCATTTCCCGGGCGTTAGCCAAAAATATCGGTTCCGTGCTCGCCATCAACTATGCAGGTGACTTTACCGGTGGCGTGCGCGTCGATGGGCCAAGCCTCACGCTAGGAGGAAATCTCATCGTTGGTGGCACTCTGCAGCTAACAGGTGGAAAAGGTCTTTTACTTAACGGCACCTCAGACACTAACTGGGGTATCTACAAGGCTCTCGCCGGCGGTACGAATTCTCTGGGTGGAGCGGCTGCAACCGCGTCTATCGATGGCAGGACTGGTGCCCAGGTGCGTTTTCGCGCTTACGGCAACAATACGACGGACGGATTCATCTGGGAAAACAGCAACGAACAAGCCCTGATGAGCCTGACCAACGACAGCGGGAATCTCTATACCAAGGGCAGCGTCACCGTGGGAGGTGCCCTGGCCGCTACCACAGCAACATTCAGCAACACGACAACCCTTGCCGCAGGCACCACCACTGTTGCGCCATTGAAGTTCCAGACCGGCACCAATCTCAGCACACTTGTCCTTGGCGCGATGGAATTCAATGGCACCAATCTCTTCATCACCGCTGGTGGACCAACCCGCAAGACCATCGCTTATCTCGACAGCGCAATGACAGGCGATGGCGCATTAATCACCAACCTCAATGCAGGCAATATCGCCAGCGGAACGCTGGCCGTGGCACGCGGCGGCACAGGACTGGGTACAACGCCAACCAATGGACAACTCCTGATTGGCAATGGCAGCGGGTATGCGCTGGCCAGTCTGACGGGAACCCCCAATCAGATTACCGTCACGCCCGGCTCCGGCAGCATCGGCTTGTCGCTACCACAAAACATCGCCGCCACCAGCACCCCAAGCTTTGCCGGGCTGACCTTGAGCGGTAGACTCAGCCTCGTCACGGGCACCACGACAGTCGCTCCCCTGACATTCAGCAGCGGCACCAATCTCACCTCACCAGTCCTTGGTGCAATGGAATTCAATGGCACCAATCTCTTCATCACCGCTGGCGGACCAACCCGCAAGACCATCGCTTATCTCGACAGCGCAATGACAGGCGATGGCGCATTAATCACCAACCTCAATGCAGGCAATATCGCCAGCGGAACGCTGGCCGTGGCACGCGGCGGCACAGGACTGGGTACAACGCCAACCAATGGACAACTCCTGATTGGCAATGGCAGCGGGTATACGCTGGCCAGTCTGACCGGGACCGCCAGCCAGATCACCGTCACTTCCGGCTCCGGCAGCATCGGGTTGTCGCTGCCACAGAACATCGCCAGCACCAGCACCCCGAGCTTTGCCGGACTCACGCTGACTGGTGGACTCGGCCTCACCACCGGCACCACGACGGTCGCCCCTCTGACATGGACCAGCGGCACCAATCTCACTACACCCGTCGTTGGTGCAATGGAATTCAATGGCACCAATCTCTTCATGACCGTTGGCGGACCAACCCGTAAAACCATCGCTTATCTCGATAGCGCAATGACAGGCGACGGCTCCTCCCTCACCAACCTCAATGCCGGCAATATCGCCAGCGGCACGCTGGCAGTGGCACGCGGCGGCACCGGACTGGGCACAACGCCAACCAATGGACAACTGCTGATTGGCAATGGCAGCGGGTATACGCTGGCCAGTCTGACCGGGACCGCCAGCCAGATCACCGTCACTTCCGGCTCGGGCAGCATCGGGTTGTCGCTGCCACAGAATATCGCCAGCACCAGCACCCCGAGCTTTGCCGGACTCACGCTGACTGGTGGACTCGGCCTCACCACCGGCACCACGACGGTCGCACCTCTGACATGGACCAGCGGCACCAATCTCACTACACCCGTCGTTGGTGCAATGGAATTCAATGGCACCAATCTCTTCATGACCGTTGCAGGACCAACCCGTAAAACCATCGCTTATCTCGATAGCGCAATGACCGGCGACGGCTCCTCCCTCACCAACCTCAATGCCGGCAATATCGCCAGCGGCACGCTGGCAGTGGCACGCGGCGGCACCGGACTGGGCACAACGCCAACCAATGGACAACTGCTGATTGGCAATGGCAGCGGGTATACGCTGGCCAGTCTGACCGGGACCGCCAGCCAGATCACCGTCACTTCCGGCTCGGGCAGCATCGGGTTGTCGCTGCCACAGAATATCGCCAGCACCAGCACCCCGAGCTTTGCCGGACTCACGCTGACTGGTGGACTCGGCCTCACCACCGGCACCACGACGGTCGCCCCTCTGACTTGGACCAGCGGCACCAATCTCACTACACCCGTCGTTGGCGCAATGGAATTCAATGGCACCAATCTCTTCATGACCGTTGCAGGACCAACCCGTAAAACCATCGCTTATCTCGATAGCGCAATGACAGGCGACGGCTCCTCCCTCACCAACCTCAATGCCGGCAATATCGCCAGCGGCACGCTGGCAGTGGCACGCGGCGGCACCGGACTGGGCACGACGCCAACCAATGGACAACTCCTGATTGGTAATGGCAGCGGGTACGCGCTGGCCAATCTGACGGGGACCACCAGCCAGATCACCGTCACCTCCGGCTCTGGCAGCATTACCCTTTCGCTGCCACAAAGCATCGCCACCAGCAGCACCCCGAGCTTTGCAGGACTCACCCTGACCGGTGCCTTGAGCGCAACGAGCGGCACCTTCAGCAGCAACCTCGCTGTTAGCGGCACTCTGCAACTGACGAGTGGAAAAGGCCTTTTACTCAATGGCACTGACACAAACTGGGGTATCTACAGGGCAAGCTCCGGCGGGTCGAATTCTCTGGCCGGAGCGGCTGCAACCGCGTCGATCGATGGCAGGACCGGTGCCCAGTTGCGGTTTCGCGCCTTCTCCAGTGCACCTGAAGGATTTATCTGGGAAAACACAAGTGAACAAGCCCTGATGAGCCTGACCAGCGACAGCGGGAATCTCTATACCAAGGGTAGCGTCACTGCGGGAGGTGCCTTGAGCGCAACAAGCGGCACCTTCAGCAGCAACCTTGCTGTCAGTGGCACCCTGCAACTAACGAGTGGAAAAGGCCTTTTACTCAATGGCACGTCTGACACTAACTGGGGTATTTACAAGGCTAGCTCCGGTGGCACGAATTCACTGGGCGGAGCGGCTGCAACTGCGTCGATCGATGGCAGAACTGGTTCTCAGGTGCGGTTTCGCACTTACGCCAATAATTCGACTGACGGATTTCTCTGGGAAAACAGCAACGAACAAGCTCTGATGAGCCTGACCAACGACACCGGAAATCTCTACACCAAGGGTAGCGTCACCGCGTCCGCTTATTTCACGTCTTCGGACAGGCGTTACAAAAAGAACATCACGCCGATCATCAATGCGGTCAAGACCATCTCGGCTCTGCAAGGAGTGCATTACGAATTTGATCGGGCCGCCTTTCCAATGAAAAATTTCGAGGAAGGCCGCAAGCTCGGTTTCATCGCGCAGCAAATCGAATCCACCGTACCGGAAATTGTGCAAACGGATAACTTTGGGTACAAGACCGTCCAGTACTCGCCACTCGTGGCGCTGCTAGTCGAAGGTATCAAGGAACAGCAACTGACCCTGCAGTACCTGGTCAAGAAGGACCCGGCCACACTGCTAGTCGACATCAAGACCTTCCAGGGTAACGATGCGGTATTCGAAAACATCAAATCAACCACGATCAGGACGGCCAACCTCGAAGCTGACATCGCCCGTATCAAGAAGCTCGAGGCCGATCGCATTGACTCCAAATACCTGCGTTCCGATGTGATGAAGACCGGTGAGACCGAGGTATTTGTCAGTCTCGGCGCGTTCCAGCCGATCTTCGTGCCGCTGGCCGGTGCGCAATACATTGTCAATGTCACGGCCGAGGATGGCAGCAGCGCATTTGCCTCGGTCGCTTTCATGGCGGGCAAGATCACCGTCACACCGATCAGCGGCAAGGGAGTCGATGTCACGGCAATGGGATCACAGGTCGGGCTGGTTGCTGCAAGCAAGAAAGTCAAGGCGACCTGGATACGGATGAGTTGATCAAGATAGCTTGAGCAGGATTGGGAAAGTGCACTAGTGCAGGTGCATTTGCAGGTTTGTCGGCAGGTTCGCTACAAGGAAAATCATGAAAGTTGAATCAAGCCAATTCGTCGTTCGTTCCACACCTCGACCCGTCGCGCTGGCGCTCGCTGTGCTGATGACATTAACGGGTTGCGCCAGTTTTCCGCGTCCGCTGGCCCATCCGAAGGAAGCGGTCGTCAACGCGCCCGACAGCCGCACCGTCGACGACGCCGGCACGGACGCCAGCCTGGATATCGACGCCGGTTTTGGCAGTGAAGACATGTTCCTGATGCGGCCCCTTGTCGACAGTGCCCGGCTGCCAAACATTGCAATACGCAATCTCAGCGTGACTGAATCCGGGGTGTATGACGCACTGCGTCTGGTACTGAAAGATACCGGCATTGCACTCAACATCGAAGGCGGCAGCAAAGGCAGCGAACGCTTCGGGCCCATCTCGGCCTTCGATGTGAAGGGCAATCTGACCGAGGTGCTCGATAACCTGTCGGAATCGATCGGTTTTTTTTACCAGTTCAGGAAGAACACTCTGTTCATCCAGCCAGAGCAGCAATTCGTCGTCGAATTGCCACCGGCGCTATCGGAAGACAATGCCGCCGGCCTGACCAACACGCTGCAATTTCTGGGCGCAAAAGATCCGTACATTGACCGGCTCAACCGCTCGCTGGTGTTTCGCACCAACCGGCCGTCGCTCGCCAAGATCGAAAGCTACTTGCAAAAAATCCGCGAGACACGTTCGCTGATCATCTACGACGTCAACATCTTTCAGGTCGATCTGAAGGATAACTCGGACACGGGCATCCAGTGGAACAAACTGGCCTGGGCCGGCACACCGGGACTGGCCACCAATCCGGCGGGTACGGCAACGACGGTCACGCCCGCTGTGGCCGGTGCCACGACGGCAACGACGGCAACAACAGCAACGACGGCCGCCCAAAACATCGGCAATGCCGTCAGTGGCGGCATCGCCGGACTGGGGCTGGGACTGGTGCTGTCGTCATCGCGTTTTTCAGTCGACATGCTCATCAATTTTCTGCAGACCCAGGGCAATGTCAAAGCCATTTCCCGGCCACGGCTGGCGGTGATTTCCGGTACCAAGGGTAGTCTGCGTGTCGGTCAGTCGACCACCTATGTCTCGAAGGTCGGCACCAATTTTTCGACCTCGGTGAATCAGGTCACGACGGAAACCCGCGACCTCAAGACCGGCCTTGATCTGGCACTGTTCGGTGACTTCAGCGATAACACCGTCTACACCCGCATCGGCCTGTCGATCTCGGAGATTGTGAGCCTCAACAAGTTCACCGCGCTCGGCACCGACCTGACCTTGCCGACCACAGCGGACCGTGAAATCAATACCGTGATCCGGGCCCGCCCCGGCGACATGATCCTGCTCGGCGGAATCACCATCAACCGCGATGCCAGTGATATCCGGCGCGGTATTTCGCAAAACGGTAGCAGTGACACGGTGACGCGTTCCGAGCTGGTGCTGGCGCTGAAATCGAAGGTGGTGTATTTCCGTGGCAAGGGCTATCAGCAGGCGGTGCCGAAGGTGCCGGTCGTGGCACCAGCGAGGCCCGAGCGGAGTCGCGACGAGTCCGCAGGCCAGACCGATGCAGAGGTGCGATCCGAGACGCCCGGGTTGCGTCTGACCCATGCGCTGACTGTCGACCAGGGCATCCCGGCGCTGGCCAGAAGATAATGACGACCGTGTTGGCAGTGCACAGCCCGGTCAGCGCCAGTCCACCGTACCAAAGCCATCCTTGGCCAGCAGCGTGTAATACAAACCCACGGTGGCGCGGGTCTGGGTCTGGTTGCTCAACCCGGGAAAAGCCGCATCGCGCTGCGACCACAAGTACTTGAGCGCGACCGCGTGCTGCTGATGGACCCGCCAGATCACCGACGTATCGGCACGAATAATGTTTTCATGACCACCGCGACTGGCTGCGGCCACATTGCTGACGAAGTATTCACGGGCAGTGAACGAGACGGCGGCAGCATCGGCCAGAATCATCCGCACCGACACCAGCGCTTGCGGCGCGACACCATAGTTGTAGTCACGCTCGCCGGCTGTGCGCACGCTGCCCGCCGCTGCGTAGCCGATACCGGCAGTAGCCGTACCTTGCAGCGCCACGCTATTGGATAGCCACCACTGCGCGGTCGAACCCAGCGACAGCGCCGTGCTGGACACCCGGAACAATTGCGGCGCGATGTAATCGTAGCTGCCATACAGGCCCCAGATACCCCGATAGTCATTACCCAGTTCGTATTTCTGGCCAATCAGCAAGCCGCGGTTATGGATGCTTTCGACCCCGCTGCCGCTCGACGCCGTGGCCTCGAGATTGAAGTAGTCAAATGGCCGCTCGTAGCGATAGCCGTTCTTGCCCGGCAAGCCATAGTCAATCGCAAAGTTGACGACGGCTTCAGTGCGTTTGTCCTGAACCGAGGGGCCCAGCACGGCCTGGGTTGCCGTGCTGGCACCGACCTGCAAGCGGCCATAATAGGCTGGATTATTGCTGGCAAAAATTGCATCGAAGCGATTGCCGAAGGCAAGCCGGTTGAACCCGGTTGATGGCGAGATGGCCGCTGCCGCCACTTCGCGCAGGTTCGACGGCAATCCGCTGCCGTTTTCCAGCACCAGGCTAGACAAGCGGAACAGCGACTCGCCGAGGAAGCTGCCGGCGATGCCGCTGGCAATCTGATCGTTGCGTGATGGCCGGGTCGCTTCGCCGAAGATTTCCCAGAAGGCGCTGCCGGCAAAGGTATAGCCGAGCGATTCCCAGTAATTCATGCCAGTCGAGCGGGCAAAGCCGTGATACATCGCTCCCTGGTAAGGATGCAGGATCTGATTGGTCTTGTACGGATCATTATCGACAACCCAACTGCTGCTGATGTTGCGCTTGATGGTCGGGACAGTGACGTTGTAGTCGGTGGTGGTCTTGTCGAACTGATGGTTCAGGCGATTGAGGATGATGTCGAAACCGATGATTTCCAGCGCTGGCAACACATAATCTTTCGCGGGTGCCGCAGCAGCGACCGGTCCACCGAGATCGGGCAGTTCGGAGCGCACCATTGCGCCCGGCCCGCTGGTGCGATCAATGAATTGCGCACTGGCACCGGACAGGCCAGCCAGTGTCAGGGTCAGCGCTGCACTGCCGTGCCGGACAAGCCGGTCGGTGGATAAAAATGGAGAGGTCATCATGTGTGCTTACCAAAGAGAACGCCGGCGCACGAAGTACGCCTGGCGGCTCATGATCACGCAAGCACACCGGATGCTATGCGAGCCAGCACGCATAGCTATTGAATCAAGGCACAAAGTTACTTAATAACAACAGCAGTATTGCCGCACTCGGCTCGCGTGCGGTGCAATGCCCTTCGGTTATTGCACCCTACCGTTTCTGAAAGGTAGGTGGTTCATGGCTTTGCGATTAAGGCCGCCTCGTTTCTGCTGATTAAAATTCGACCCTCGCGTAGGGTGCAATAACCGCAGGGCATTGCATTGAATGCGCTGACTGCACCGACTGCGCTGACTGCGCTGACTGCACCGACTGCGCTGACTGCGCTGACTACGGTGCTAATCGTAGGGTGCAATAACCGAAGGGCATTGCACCGACTGCGGTAGCTAATTCTGTGTGAACTCCGCCACGACCAAGCCGGGGGCGGCCCGGCAGCCGGTCACTTCTTTTTGCTTCGCCAAAAAGAAAGTAACCAAGAAAAAGGCGACCGCGAAGCCGCTGCCCTTCGGGTTCCCAAAAGCCGGAGCCAGTCAGGGGGAGGGCCGCAAACTCGCTACGCTCAGACATGCGTCCCTCTGATCCCCTGCCTGGCTCCGACTTTTGGCAGCTGCTTCAATGCGGAACAGGTCAACGTCAACTGCCACTTCAACATCAACATCAACATCAACATCAACCCCTCGAACTCCCGCTCAATCGTAGGGTGCAATAACCGAAGGGCATTGCACCACGCGCACAAATGACCATTGCCTGGGAAAAGTCGCCGTTCACCCAAGCGCTTGCAAATGATTTGAAAACCCCTGCTCATTCTCGCAGCGCCACGTGAACCACAGCTTGCTGTCCGCCGCCGGATCGACTTCGATGGCAAGCCAGTTGCGTGCTGCCATCATGAATTGATTGTGACCGGGAAAACGCAGCATCTCGATTTGATGCTGGGCATCGATCAGCTGGACCTGGCCGGCGGCATTATTCAAATAGCCAAGAAACAGCTTGTCGAGCAAACCTGACAGCGACGGATGCACCACGGCCGAAGAAGTGAACTGGTAGAGGCGGCTCCAGTTCTCGGTCGGTGCGACGTCACGCCGATAGGCAACGCCCCACGCCGCGACATGGACATCCCCCGACAGGATCGCGATCCGCATCTTGTCCCGTTCGGCCAGATCAGTGAGGGTTTGCAGCAGGCGTTTGCGTTCTCCTTCGTGGTCGTCGTCGGACCATTGGTCCTTGAGGTCATCGGCATTGCTATCGAGGACATTGTCACTTCCGAGCAAGCTGGTCAGCCCCGCTGCCAGCGTCAGTTTCGGATGCACCACCGGCACCGACGACATCAGCAGCAGATGCTGACATGCGACATCTGTGACTTTGCCAAGCGTAGCCAGCCAACCCTGCAGCGCACGCCATGTGGCCGGCCCCATGACTTGCGTGCGTGATCGTTCGCTGCGTAAATCCGGCACCACCAGCGCGATCGGCCCAAGCCGAAACGCGTATGAAAACCCCGGCTGACTATCGAGCAGCGGCAAGGCCAATGCATCGTGCTGCAACTGCGTACTCCAGGCCACCGGCGCAAGCAGCGGATCGCGCGGTGCCGCTGTCGGCGCTTTGCCGGCGATGACATGGACAGGTTCAGGCAGCGACGGCAAATCAGCCAGTGCATGCTGCAACTGACAAACCCAGAATGCTTGCCGTGCACACCGGAACAGCGTGTGAAATACCGGGCTTTGCTGCATCTCGGGACTATATGAACCCCATCCATCGAAAATATCGTGGTCGTCCCACATCATCACGGTCGGAATGCACGCCAACGCGTCGGCACCATCGCGGTTCGGTCTGACCGACTCCCATGCGCGACGCGACGGCGGCAACCAGCGTGCGCCGTAGAGATTGAAGTAATAGTTTTCGATGTCGCGCGCGAGTGCCTTGCCAACCGGGTACTGCAATTGTTCGTCACGCGACAGACTGACCCATGCCCTGAGCGCGGCAATATCCTGCCAGATCGTGTCGCAATATAGCTGGTCGCCACCCATCAGCAGCAGGTGGAAGCGCTGCACATGATGCTCTTGCAACCGCGTCTCGTGCCACAACTGCTCCTTGTCGAGCACTGTCTCGCTGGTACGCATGGCAGGGTCGTGGCACTCGAGCAGATCGGTCCATACCGCATTGGCCGGACGGATCAGCTTGCGCATGACGTCCGGGTCGGAAAATCCATTGCAGGACACATAGGCCATGTGCGGCACCTGCCCTGCCGCAGGCACCGTGAACTGCCAGGTTGGTCCGCCATCGGCAAGGCCAAACGTCACCGTGCGCTCCTGCTGTTGCAGCGAACAACTGAGGTCATAACGCAGGAATTTTTGTTTGCTGCCTGCGTACAGCAGTACCGGCGGCTGGCAGCGTTGCTGCTCGCGTTGCAGCAAAGGGATGTCGTCGCCGGCACTGATTCCGATCAAGGCAGTAACGCGCCATTGCCCGTCCTCGCCGCAGCCGCGAAAGGACAAGACGGGACCGAGCGTGAAGCGTGGTGTGACCAAGTGACACTCCTCTACACAATAAAAAACGAACAGGATGCAAGGCACTACCCGGCAAGACGGGCAGGCAGCATGGACGGTGGCAAGAATTGTAGGTTGGAGCGGGAGGAGGAAAAACAGAATCCTGCAAGCGTTTAAGCAGCGTCAATAGCGCGCCGAAAAGTCACTGCAGTTCAGCGGTCAGACACCATCATTCAGCACAACGCCGCAACCAGCGCCAGCGCATGTGCGATGTCGTCGATTTCTGTCGGGCGCACCAGTCGCGTGACTTCGACACCATCGTTTAGAAAAATCAGCGTCGGCCAGTACGTCACGCGAAACGAGCGACCCAGCTTGCGTCCTTTGCCGTCCTCGACCTTGAGCAGTTGTACTTGCGGATAATTAACCAGCGCAGCGGCCAGCAATGCTCGGCCGCCTGGCAGTGCCCGCACCAGTCGGTGCCGAATTCGATCACTGAGGCACCGGTCAACTGGTCGATGTCGTGGCGCAGTAAGTCGGCAGGATTGAATTTTTCAGTTGCTTGCATTGGTCGTCCTGTCGATCAAATGGGTGGACGAGCGCACCCGGACAAAAAGAATCTTGATGGCTGCCAGTACCGGTACCGATAAGAAAATGCCGGTCACGCCAGCCAGTTCGTCACCAGCCAGCAAACCGACGATGATCAGCAAGGGCGAGACCTCGACGCCCTCGCTCATTAGCATCGGATTGAGAACGTAGTCCTGGAACATCCGGTACGCAATAATGAAGATCAGCAACCAGAGCAAGTGCGAAAAGCCGCTGAAAGCCGCCACGCACAGGATGATGATGACCGCCGACAGCGGCCCGACGAACGGGATCACTTCAAGCAGTCCGGCGACTCCGGCCAGCAACAGCGAATACGGTACACCCATCGCCGAAAACACCAGGCTGTAGACGGTAAAGGTCGCCATCGACAGCAACAGCAGCGCGCGCACATACTTGGAGAGCAGCACGTCGAGATCGAAGAGGATGCCACGCCACAATGGCGCGCTGACGGTCCCCAGCGATGACAGGAATTCGGCGCGCAGCAGCGGCGCTTCCTTGATCAGTAAAAAACTCAAGACCGGGATCAGGATCAGGTAAATGAGATTGGTGGCCGCATGCATCACGCCCAAGCCCAATCGCTGCGCAATCGGCAGCGCCTGGCCGGTTCCGGCCTGAACCTGCTCGGTCACAAACACCAGGATGCGGGCGCGTTGCGACTCCAGGAAATCCGGCAGCGGCACCCGTGCCGAAATGTTGGCCGGATCCAGCAGAGTCGGCAGTTGCTGGCTCAGGCGCATCGCCTCTTCCGTGATGGTCGTGCCGAACAGCGCACCGGCCGCGCCGAACACCAGGACGGCAAAAACGAAGACAATCCCGATGGACACCGTGCGTGGCACACGAACCGGCTTGATGCGTTCGACTAGCTCGACCAGCGGATACAACAGATAACTGAAGAAGACCGCGAACACCACGACCAGCAATGTCGAGCGTAGCGAATAGGTCGCAAACAGGAGAAAAGCCACCAGCGAGCCAGTCCAGACAACCCGGGCGATACGCACATCGAAACCAAACATGGTGTTATCCATTTCATCAAAGCAGGTGCACGCGTCACCGAGGGCTAGGGAAAAACGTACTGGGCTGTTCAGTACATCAGTTACCGACGAGGCTAGCCGCAATATTGATCGACAAACCGATGATGGCGGCATTGAACACGAAGCTCAGAATCGACTGTGCCAGCACCGCCTTGCGGATCGACGGTGACATCACCATCACATCCGACGTCTGGGCCGCTACCGCAATCGTCACGGCAAAATACAGGAAATCCGCATAGCCCGGGTGCAATTCCTCTTCCGGAAAATGCAAGGCACGCTGTTTGACGGGAGACAGGTAGAACAGCCGTGCGTAGTGCACCGTGTAAGTTATTGCCAGCAGCAGCCACGATCCAACGACAGTCATTGCCGTGAATCCGTAATGCAAAAATTTTTGTGTATCCGACAGTCCCTTCGACGACGACAGCTCCAGCACAATCGCCACCAGGCTCAACGCCGCAGCGATCGACAGGATCGCCAGCACCACAGCGGCATTGTTATCCTCGCGCTCGGCAATCTCGCGCACCCGCGTCCGACTGGCCGTCGCCATCAGCCACGCCATCTGCGCAAGATACAACCAGGCCATGACATTCCACCCCGCCAGCACACGCGTGACGACCCGCCATGATTGCGGCACCACAGCACCCGCCACCAACCCAAGCACCACGGCCACCACCAACCGCGGATGAGAATGAAATATATGGCGCATTAATCAATGAGGTAATCAATGAGGGTCAGAGTCAATTTGTTTTTGGTCAATAAGGGTCAGAGTCAATTTAATCCATCAATCAATTGGAATCAATAAGGGTCAGAGTCAATTTATTTTTGCTCAATAAGGGTCAGAGTCAATTTATTGTTGGTCGGGCAGCGCCGTCTTGTGTGACCGACAGGCCGAGCGCGCGATCATACCAGTACCCGTCAGGCTATCGTATCGACGGTGCCGCCGTCTACACGCAATGCTGCACCTGTGGTGGCAGAGGCCTGTTGCGAGCAGACATAGACGACCATGTTGGCGACTTCTTCGACCGTCGCTGCACGCTCAATGATTGAACTGGGTCGCTTGGCCTTGACGAACGCGGTGGCGACCTGTTCGATCGTCTGTCCGGCTTTTTCGGCAGCGTCGCGAAAGGCATCGACCAATCCGTCCGACAAGGTGGGCCCCGGCAGGACTGCGTTGACGGTGACGCCGGTCCCGGCCAGGCGCTTGGCCAAACCCCGCGAGACCGACAGGTTGGCCGTTTTGGTAAAACCGTAGTGAATCATGTCGGGTGGAATATTGAGGCCTGACTCCGACGAAATGAAGACGATGCGCCCCCAATCCTGTTGCACCATGGCCGGCGCATAGGCCCGCGACAAGCGTACGCCAGACAGAACGTTGACTTCATAAAACCGGGTCCATTCCTCATCCCCGATCTCGAAAAAATCCTTCACGCCGTAGATGCCAAGATTGTTCACGAGGATGTCGGCATGCGGTTCGGCCGCGAACAGCGCCGCGCACCCTTCGGCCGTACCGAGGTCGGCGGCGACTCCTCGCACCGTGACAGCAGGCAGACGACTCCTGAGCGCGTCAATGGCAGCATCGACGGACGCTTGTGTTCGTCCGGTCAGGATCACGGTGGCACCGGATTCGGCCAGACCAGCAGCGATGGCAAAACCGATGCCACTGGTCGAGCCGGAAATCAATGCGGTTTTATTGGTCAGGTTGATATGCATGAAGGAGATTCTCCGAAATAAGAGGTAAATAAACGGATCAAAGACGTCGCGCGCGCCAGATCACAAGCGCATGCCGGACCCGTAACAATACTGCATCCCGGCCACCGGGCTGGTCGCCGCACTCAATCGACCTGCAAGCGCCCGATCACGACAAACTTGCCATCGGCATCGCGTTGCCCTGACAGCACCAGCGCCTCGCCCATCCGCGTTCCCAGGCCAGTCAGTTCGGTAATGTTGACTTGATGGGTGACCATCACCAGGTTGCCATCAGTCGTGTGATTGCCGATTGCGGTGACGACATCGCGCAATTTCTGACTGGCCACTGTGGCACTGTCCTCGAAACTCGAATCGATCATCGGCATCGGCGTGACCTGGCCAAATGCCAGTTGCGCGGTCTCGGTACAACGACACCACCGACTGGACCAGACATCGGACACCGCGATGCGCCGACTCTGAAATGCCGCGCCCAGCCGTTGCGCCTGCGCCCGCCCTGCGGCCGACAACTGTCGTTGTGAACGGCAATCAGCCAGCGTAAATCCCGGCGGATCGCCGATGCCGGACTCGGTGCTGGCGTGGCGCATCAGCACGATCTGTCCACCGCGCTGCAGCGCCGCCCAGGCGGCCGTTTCGTCGGCCCGGGCCGCAGGTAACAGGGTCATCAGGGCGAGCAGCAACGTGCCGCACGGAGCAAAGCGCGAAGTCAATAAGAAAGCAAGTCGGGAAACAAGCATCATCAATCCTTGGTCGGTGAACGTGGCACATGATAGCCAGAGCGGGTGCCGGATGCAAAAAAGCCGCTTGCGCGGCCTTTTATAAAACGAACATCCTGCTCCGGTCAGAATTCTTCCCAGTCGCCGTCGGACTTGGGAGCCAGCTTGACTGCCGGTTTTCTTGCTGGCGACGGCAACGCCGAACGGGCAACAAGCGGCTTGTTGATAACCGGCCGTGCTACTCGACGGGCAGGCACCGGAGTGGCCATCACAGCGCTGGCGTCCGAGCCATCAAACTTGAAGATCGCCACGGTGCGGGCCAGTTCACCGGCCTGCTCTTGCAGTGATTCCGCTGCGGCAGCGGCCTCTTCGACCAGCGCGGCATTTTGCTGCGTGACTTGATCCATCTGGCCGATGGCCAGGTTGACCTGCTCGATACCGGCGCTCTGTTCGACGCTCGCCGCCATGATGTCGGCCATGATGTCGGTAACGCGCCGCACGCTGTTGACGATCTCGCCCATGGTCGAACCTGCTTCCACGACCAGTTTGCTACCGATATCGACTTTATCGACCGAATCGCCAATCAGTGTCTTGATTTCCTTCGCGGCGGCAGCTGAGCGCTGGGCCAGGTTACGGACTTCAGTGGCGACGACGGCGAAACCACGACCCTGTTCACCCGCACGCGCCGCTTCGACCGCCGCATTGAGTGCAAGAATATTGGTCTGGAACGCGATACCGTCAATCACGCCAATGATGTCGGAGATCTTGCGCGATGAAGCATTGATCGATTCCATCGTGTCGACCACCTGCGCCACCACACTGCCCCCCTTGACCGCGACCGATGAGGCAGACAGCGCCAGCTGGTTGGCTTGCCGTGCATTGTCGGCATTCTGTTTGACGGTGGCGGTAAGCTGCTCCATTGAGGCGGCCGTCTCTGCCAGCGACGAGGCTTGCTGCTCGGTGCGTGATGACAAATCCTGGTTACCCGATGCAATTTCGGCCGAGCCGGTGGCAATCGTGACGGTGCTGGCGCGCACACGGGAAACGATGTCGACCAGACTGTCGCGCATTTCTTTCATGGCAAACAGTAGGCTGGAATGATCGTCGCGCCGGGTGGCAATCGCCACACCCAATTCACCCGCGGCAATGCTCCGTGCGACGACACTGGCTTCGGCTGGCTCTCCACCCATTGTTTGCAAGACGCCACGGGTAATGAGCCACGCAATCACCCCACCAATAAACAGGGACCCTACGCAAGTGAGCAGCATCAGTAATTCGAATCCGCTGGCGAGTCCGCGTGCCTTGGTCGATTCGGCCTGATTCAACGTCTCCTGGTAGTCGATGAACTTGTTGATCCGGCCCAGCCATTCGACGAAAGCAGGTCGACCGTCCTTGAGCATCAGGGAAGTCGCTTCGGCGATATTGCCGGCTTGCTGAAGTTCGATGATCTTCATCATGGTCAGCAGCGTACTGCTTTCGATTTCCTTGATGCTGGCCAGGATCTGACGCTCTTCCTCGGTGATGTCTGTGCGTGTGCTGAACATGGTGTCGAGCAGCGCAGCCGATTTCTGGTAGTCGGCACGCAATTGGGTGATCTTGGCCAGCGTGGCAGGCAGTTCGTCGACATTGGCAATAATCACATCGCGGATGGCAATCGCGCGATCGTGCACGCTGCCGCGCAAATTGATTGCGTAGCGCTGCTTGACGCTGTTGACGTCATTGATTGTGGTCAGGCTGTCAGAAATTTTATAGACGCGCATCACGCCAACGACTGACAGGATCACGATCAGTGACAGGATAGCGGCGAAGCCGAGCGCAATACGTGCCTTGACAGTCAGGCCGGCAAAGAAGGAGGAGTTCATGAATTCCCTAACGAGAAATAACCAACGATAACTAAAATGCATTGCCCGACAGGGCACGGAGTGCTTGGCTAAATTGCGTCGGCAGCTGGCAGCACGTCAGGAAAACACGGAAATGACAACACAAGAAACGACAGGCTTTATCAGAGAAATAATTTCTTGACGGCATTATATGAGTTATCAAAAGATGTTGCTGCTGATCGTTTCAGAGCTCGGGGCGGTCGGATTGAATGTTACTTTTCAAGTAAAATGTACGTCATTAAATAGCACCCAATCTGATGAGTAAACATTTAATTTTGTGCGATTGAATTCTTTTCAGGCGCACAGATTAAGTAACCAATTAGCGACATCGCAAAGCAGCTTGCCAGACCGAACTCGATGAATCGGCCGGTCGTCACTGAGAGATCATTCGGCTAGCTGGTAACCGCGCTCCTGCCGCACCCGCGCCAGCGCCGACAAGGCTGCCAGGCCAGCTTCAAACGACGCGAACGCACGGCTTTTGCCACCACCATGTTTGCTGATGCGACTGCCCCATGTCTGCATCACGACCCAGTCACCCAACAGATCCCGACTTAGCATCAGTGAATAGGTCCGATCGGCACAGACGAAACGACGCCGGATCGGACTATCCGAATGCAGGGGCAAGGCCTGCGTCACACCATCGACCTCATCAATCATGTCACTCCTTTAATCATTCCTTCGGTCTGCGAGCAGCGAACCCGATCGCTTGCGCAGAAGGAGCCGAACGATAGCAGAGAACACGTTCTTCAAGAATGCGTGCGAGCGGATAAATCTGCATTACTCTAACGTCCTCTGCATTGATAAAAATCACAAAATAAACATCCAGATCGACCTCAAAGCTTTATCCTTGCGCTTCATCAAAACTGGCAACTTCAATGCAGCCAGTCGCGCCCTCCTTTGTTGCTGATCACTTCTGATTGTTCCGCTTTGATTCCGTTTAAAACTCTTTTTGCCGCAGCCTGCCTGTCGTTGGCATCGCTGGCGTCGCTCTCATCCTCGTTTGCTGCCAGTAATGATTTTTCCTCTTGCCGACAGTTCTTTGCCGGCGAACAAGTTCCGCTTCTGTCCGCACCGGCGATGCAACCCCGGGCACTGTGCTTTGACAATTTTGCCGTCCTGCATTCGGGGACAAGCCGCACGCCGATGTACGTTGCCGAACGTCTCAACAGAGACCAGCTGGCCCTGAAGATCGAACGTGGTTCGCGGTTCTATGCCGATGCCCGTCTGCCCCGCGCCGAGCGCGCCGAACTGGCCGACTACAAGCGTTCCGGTTTTGATCGTGGCCACATGGCACCGGCGGCCGACATGGTGAGCGACGCCTCGATGGCGCAAAGTTTTTCGCTGGCCAACATGGTTCCGCAAGCGTCAATCAACAATCGCAAACCGTGGGCCAGTATCGAACAGGCGACCCGCAGCTATGCACTGCGGGCGAAGGGCGATGTGTATGTCATTACCGGTCCGGTGTTCGATGCAGATCCACCGACGATCGGATCGAACCGGGTCTGGGTACCGCAACATTTGTTCAAGCTGGTCTACGATCCTTCCACGCAACGCGCGTGGGCACACTGGCTTGAAAACACCAATGCAGCGCGGGTGGGGACACCGATCAGCTATGAAGAACTAGTACACCGTACCGGGGTGGAGTGGCTTCCGGCGCGACAACAGCTAAAATTACCCATCCCGTCAACCCGGCAAACACAATGACCCACCCTTCTTCCCGCAGCACGCTGGTCTACTCCACTGAAACCGGACGCATGTGTCCGGACTGCAGCCAGCCGGTAGCGAACTGTATCTGCAATCGCAACAAGGTCGTTGCGGTCACCGATGGTGTGGTGCGCGTCTCGCGTGAAACCAAGGGCCGTGCCGGCAAAGGCGTGACGCTGGTCAAAGGGCTGGCACTCGATACCGCCGCCCTGGCAGCAATGGCAAAGCAACTACGTAACGCCTGCGGCGCAGGCGGAACGGTAAAAGATGGCATTATCGAGGTCCAGGGCGATCATTGCGAACGCGTCGCGCAGGCATTGAAACTTCAGGGATACACCGTCAAGCGCTCAGGCGGCTGACAAGACAACCGGACACATGGCCGTCCAGACAGACACACAAGGGCAACACCCGGCCGGCACACTTCAGGCAATATCGCTTCACCCCGACGCGCACTGTCCACTTACTTGTTAGCAGGTTCAAATGAAAAAACAGCTACTTCACTTCCTGATCGCGGCAACGCTGTCTTTTTGCGCCAACGTCGCGTTTGCCTTACCGAATGCACTGGCTCCTACGACAGAACAGTCGCAGGCTGCGCATCTCTCTGCTGAAGTCGTCGCGCGCTTTCATTACCGGGCACAGCCGCTTGATGCGGCGATGTCCGACAAGATTTTCGAGCGTTATCTGAAATCGCTTGATCCTGAAAAGTTCTTTTTTACTAAGGCCGATATCGACCTGATTTCGCAGCAGCGCAGCAAGCTGGCCAGCGCGATCGTCGGCGAAAATCTCACCGCCCCGTTTGCCATCTTCAACCTGTATGCGCAGCGCGTCTCGGAGCGCTTTACCTATGCGCGTAGCCAGACCAAAGAAACCTTCGATTTCAGCAAGGAAGACAGCTTTCAGGTGGACCGCGAAAAGCAAGCCTGGCCGAGTTCGGTTGACGAGCTTCACACACTGTGGCGCAAGCAGGTCAAGAACGACTGGCTACGTCTGAAGCTGGCAGGCATGGCTGCGCCGGCCATTGCCGAGACGCTCGACAAACGTTATGACAATTCGCTGCAGGAAGTCGCCCGCGTGACGCCGGAAGAAGCTTTCGAGACCTTCATGAATGCCTACACGATGGCCATTGATCCGCACACTAATTACATGGGCCCGCGTGCGACGCAGGAATTCGATATCGCGATGAGCCTGTCGCTCGAAGGCATTGGCGCGACCATGTCGCAAAAAGGCGGCTACAACACGATCCGCGAGATGGTGGCCGGCGGGCCGGCAATCCGTTCCGGCAAACTGCGTGTGGGTGACCGCATCGTTGCTGTCGGCCAGGGTGCGGATGGCGTGATGGTCGACGTGGAGGGATGGCGTCTCAATGAAACCATCGGTCTGATCCGCGGCCCGGCTGACTCGACGGTGTTACTCGATATCTTGCCGGCCGGTGCCCTGCCAAATGCCGGCCGACGACGGGTAACAATAGTCCGCAAGAAAATCGATCTCGCTGATGCCGCTGCCAAGAAGACCATGATCAGCGTACCGGATGGTGCCGCTACACGACAGATCGGCGTGATCACGCTGCCGACGTTCTACCGTGATTTCGAGGCCGAACAACGGGGCGAAAAAGACTTCCGCAGCGTCACCCGCGATGTCGCGGTCCTGCTCGCCGAACTGAAGGCCGCGAAGGCCGATGGCGTGCTGATCGACTTGCGCAACAATGGCGGTGGTTCGCTCACCGAAGCCATCGGGCTGACCGGCCTGTTCACCGGCAAAGGTCCGGTACTGCAGCAGCGCGATGCGCGCGGCAAGATCATCGTCGATAGCAATACGGCGACCGCCGCAGCGTGGGATGGTCCGGTCGGCGTCCTGATCAATCGCGGTTCGGCGTCGGCCTCGGAAATTTTTGCCGCAGCGGTCCAGGATTACGGCCGTGGCACGGTTATCGGCGAGCGCAGCTTTGGCAAGGGCACCGTGCAAAGCACGATCAATCTCGACCAGCTCGTGAAGCAGCAAAAGCCGGAATTCGGCGAACTGAAAATGACGACGGCACAGTTTTTCCGGATCAACGGCGGCACCACCCAATTGCGCGGCGTCCAGCCCGATATCGCCTTTCCCTCCAGTATTGATGACGATGATCGCGGCGAGTCCGGCTTTGACAACGCACTGCCGTGGAGCCAGATCAAGCCCGCCACCTACGCTGCTTCGGGAGCGTTGAAACCGGTGATTCCGGTACTGATGAAACGCAGCGAAACGCGTATCAAGGCCAATCCGGAATTCATTAATATCGAAGGGGACATGACGCGCTTCATGCTGAAGAAAAAAGCCAACGTCATCTCGCTCAACGAAGCGAACCGGCGCAAGGAACGCGAAGCCCAGCTGACGCGACTGACAGCACGGCTGACTTCACCTAATCCCGGCATGACCCGTACCGAATCGGCCAGAGCCATGCTCGACGATGGCCTTGATTCGAACGAGCGTGACCTCGGAATCGAACTGGCAGCCGGACTGGCACAAAAGGAAGCGAAGGACGTCTACCTGCAAGAAGCGGCCCACATCGTCAGCGACCAGGCCGGTCTGCTGAAGACAAATACCGAGGCGGTGACGGCCAAGGCTGCGGGCAAACAGCTGCCGACAAAACCCGTGGCCGAAGCGATGACACCGGGATAATCCCTGTGTCGCCATGATGGCAATTCATGCCGGGAGTCGGGTTCGGCTACCGGTAAGCAATAAGTGTGGAAAACAATCGCTAATCATGTCTTAATGAGCGCCCGTTTATTCAGGTTCCAGTTGCCCTATCCGGGCCATGCCTGTTCTACGCTATCGGAGCCTCCCATGAATCACCTTCCTATCCGGAATATGGCTGCCTGTTCTACAACTCGCCCACTGCCCCGACCACCTGCGCTGATGCGCACCCTGCTAGCTGCTGCTGCGCTGCTGTGTGCCTGTCAGGCCATGGCAACGGCACCGTTGGTGACGACCCAGTTGCCGCGCACCGTGCGTCCCGAGCATTACCAGGTGTCGATCACGCCGGATGCAGCCAAAGCCCGCTTCAGTGCGCAGGTAGCGATCAGTATCACGGTGCTGCAGCCGACTGCGAGCATGACGCTCAATGCGGCCGAACTCGATTTCAGTAGCGTGCGTTTGCTTGCGATGGATAGCGACAAGGTGCTCGCGACTGCCCGCGTGACGCTCGATAGCAGCAAGCAGACCGCCTCGTTCCGTTTTCCGCAAGCGGTGATGCCGGGAAAATACCGTCTGGTATTGGCTTATTCCGGCGTGATCGGAACCCAGTCGAGCGGCCTGTTTTCGCTCGACTATGCCGGTGCGACCGGCCCCCGACGCGCTCTTTATACGCAGTTCGAAAACTCCGATGCGCGACGCATGATTGCGTCCTGGGATGAGCCGGCTTACAAGGCGACCTTCTCGCTGGAAGCCATCGTGCCGGCCGACCAGATGGCCGTCAGCAACATGCCGGTGCAGACCTCGACGCTGCGTCCTGATGGCCGCCGGGTGGTGCAGTTCGCGCGCTCGCCGAAGATGTCGACTTACCTGCTGTTCTTCGGACTGGGTGATTTTGAACGCGCCACGACCCAGGTCGATGGCACCGAACTGGGCGTCGTCACCAAGAAAGGCGCGCTCGCCCAGGCGCAGTTTTCGCTCGATGCATCGGCTGTGATCTTGCGCGAGTACAACGATTATTTCGGTACGCCCTACCCGCTCCCGAAGCTCGACAACATTGCTGCGCCGGGACGCAGCGAGTTTTTTGGCGCAATGGAAAACTGGGGCGCGATCTTCACCTTTGAACATGTGATGCTGCTCGATCCGACGATCTCGACCCAGAACGACAAGCAGCGCGTCTTCAGCATCGCCGCTCACGAGATGGCGCACCAGTGGTTTGGCGATCTGGTCACGATGGCCTGGTGGGATGATCTCTGGCTCAATGAAGGTTTTGCGTCGTGGATGGAAAGCCGCACGACCATGCGCCTGCATCCGGAATGGCATACCGCGCTGGGCGTCATTGATGATCGCGAGCGGGCCATGAATCTCGATTCGCTAGACACGACTCATCCGGTGGTCCAGCACATTGCCACCGTCGAGCAGGCCAGTCAGGCCTTCGATGCAATCACGTACAGCAAGGGCGAAGCCGTCATCCGCATGCTGGAAAACCATGTCGGCGAAACAGCCTGGCGCGACGGCGTGCGTGCCTATATGAAGCAGCATGCGTATCGCAATACGGTCAGCGATGACCTGTGGCGCAAGATCGAGCAATCTGCCGGCCAGCCGGTCACCGCGATCGCCCATGATTTCACGCTGCAACCGGGAATTCCGCTGATCCGCGTCGAGCAGGTCGCCTGCAAGGATGGCGAGTCGACCGTCACGCTGACGCAAGGTGAATTCAGCCGCAGCGAACCCAACAAGAAATCACTCCGGTGGCGCGTACCGGTGACGCTGCAATCAGGGCCGTCGGGTGCGCTCACGCGCACGCTGGTCAGTGGCGGCAAGGCCAGCGTGACCGTGCCCGGTTGCGAACCGGTGCTGGTCAATGCCGGCCAGGCAGGCTATTACCGCACGCTGTATGCGCCTCGGGAGTTTTCAAGACTGGCCGGTAGCTTTGCCACACTCAATCCTGTCGATCAACTCGGCATGCTGGCTGACAGTGCCCAACTCGGACTAGCCGGATTGCAGCCGATCGCGGACTTCCTGGGATTGGCCAGCGCGACGCCACTGTCGGCCGAACCGCGTGTCTGGAGTGCGATCGCCAGTCAGTTTGTCGCACTCCATCGCTATTACGACGGCAACCCGGCTGGCCAGCAACGCTTCGCAGACTTTGCCATCGCCCGCCTCGCGCCAGTCATGGCACAGCTGGGCTGGGAAGCCCGCGCCGGGGAATCCGAAGCGATCGCGCCCGTGCGCGAAAAACTGGTCGATGCACTCAGTGCGCTCGGCGACCCGGTTACCATCGCCGAAGCGCGTCGACGCGTCGCTGATGCTGCAATGCCCACTGCTGCGATGCCAACGGCTGCGCTGCGCAAGCTGACGCTGTCGGTGCAGGCCGATCATGCCGATGCGGCCAGCTGGAATGCGATGCTGCAATCGGCGCGTGACGCCAGATCGTCGCTCGTAAAACAGCAGCTGTACGACTTGCTGGCTACCAGCCAGGACGCCTCGCTGGCACAACGTGCGCTCGATCTGGCGCTCACCGATGAACCGGGTCTGACGACTAGCGCCGGCATGATTCATCGTGTCGCTGACGATCATCCGGACCTGGCATTTGACTTCGCGCTTGCCCATCTGGAGCGCACCAGTGCACTGATCGACAGTTCGTCGAGCAGCCGGTATTTTCCCGGACTAGCGAGTAACTCTGCCGACCCGGTGATGCGCGACAAGCTGCAGGCGTATGCCGATGCCCACCTCAACAGCGATGCACGGCGCGATGTCAATACCGCTCGCGCACGCATCGCGGACCGGATCAGGATTCGTTCGGGTCAGTTGGCTGCGGTCGATGCGTGGCTGGCGGTGCCACGTTAGGCACTGATTCACTTTTACCACCAGGAGAACCACCCCGCTATGCCTATCATTGCGCATCCCCAGGAGCCTTTTCCCAACTTTTATAATGACCTTCAGGGGTCATTGCAAATGGCCTGGAAAATGCTCGGACGGGCCACCAAAGACCGCAAGGCGGCGTTTCGTACGCCGGTTCTGGCGACGGTCTGCGCCGACGGACCGCAGGCGCGGGTGCTGGTCTTGCGCGCTGTCGATGCGGATCGGCGGCAGCTTATTTTTCATACGGACACGCGCAGCGGCAAAGCCGAACAGCTCGGCGACGACAACCGCGTGGCCGTCACTTTTTACGACGCGCATCGCAAGATCCAGCTGCGGTGCAATGGCATCGCACAGCTCCATACCAGCGATGCCCTGGCCGATCAGCAGTGGCGCGATGCCTCACCGAATGCGTTACGGTGCTTTTCAGGACCCTTGCCGGCGGCGGCTTGTGCGCTGCCATCGGACCATGACGGCAGCGAGGCGACTCGCAAAACAGTGGCCGCCGGCCGTCCATTTTTTGCCGTGCTGTCAGTCGACATTGTCCGGCTGGAATGGCTGTATTTGCATACGCACGGACAGCGGCGCGCGCTGTTTTCCTGGGAAGATGAGCACGCGACAATGCACTGGCTTAACCCCTAGAAACCCGGAAAAGTGGCTTTCCGGTAGTGTACGTACACCGCGTTAAGCGCGTATATTAAAAAGCTCCTTCTTCTCTGAAACGGATTTTCCACATGACAATTACCCGAGGATATGCAGCGACTGCAGCCAACGCTCCACTGACACCAACGACGTTCGAACGCCGCGCCCCGCGCGAAGACGACGTCTCTATCGATATCAAATTCTGTGGCGTCTGCCACTCCGATATCCATCAGGTCCGTGACGAATGGGGCGGTGCCAAATTTCCCATGGTGCCTGGTCATGAAGTCGCCGGTGTCGTCAGCGCGGTCGGCAGCAAGGTCACCAAATTCAAGGTCGGCGATCATGTCGGCGTCGGCTGCTTTGTCGATTCCTGCACCCAGTGCGCGACCCGCAATGTCGATCTCGAACAGTACATGCCGGGCTTGGTCCAGACCTACAACAGCTTTGAAGCCGACGGTGTCACACCGACGATGGGCGGCTACTCCGAGCACATGGTCGTCAAGGAAGGCTATGTCTTGTCGATCCCAGAGAACCTGCCACTCGACGCTGCTGCGCCGCTGCTGTGCGCCGGCATCACCCTGTATTCGCCACTGCACCACTGGAAAGCCGGTCCTGGCAAGAAAGTCGCCATCATCGGCATGGGCGGTCTCGGCCACATGGGCGTGAAGCTGGCCAGTGCGATGGGGGCCGATGTGACGGTATTGAGCCAGAGTTTGTCGAAACAGGAAGATGGCATGCGCTTTGGCGCGGCGCATTACTATGCGACTAGCGACGCTGCCACGTTCGATAAGTTGCAGGGCGAGTTCGACCTGATCATCAATACCGTTGGTGCCAATATTGACTGGAACGCCTATATCAATCTGCTCAAGGTCGATGGCACGATGGTCCTGATCGGCGTACCGGAAAAGCCGATTCCGGTGATGGCGCACGTACTGATTGGCGGGCGTCGCACGCTGGCTGGCTCGATGATCGGTTCGATCAAAGAGACACAGGAAATGCTCGATTTCTGCGGCAAGCACGACATCGTTGCCGACATCGAACTGATCAAGATTGCGGACATCAACGACGCTTACGATCGCGTCATCAAGAGCGATGTACGCTATCGCTTCGTCATCGACATCGCGTCGCTGGCAGCATAACGGCTGTTGGCCAAACCGGATGCGTTGTCCGGCTGGCCGACATATCCGGGCCGCACTGACCGACGTTGCGACGTCGATCAGTGCGGCCCGTTTTTTTGGGGCAGTGGCTGCCCGTCATGGGCAAACAGTATCTCGCCGCCTTCCCTACCGCATTCGTTCGCTTTTTTTCACCTTTTTTCAGGACTCCACATGAAATCCATTACCTTGCGCTCTCCCGGTGGCCTTGCCAATCTTCATGTTGTTGATGGCGAGTCACCTGCTGCTCCGGCGGCCAGACAAATCCGTGTCCGCATCCACGCCAGCTCGCTCAACTACCACGACTACAGTGTCGTTACCCGTGCAGGCTGGGAAGCCGATGGCCGTATTCCGATGTCCGATGGCGCTGGTGTGGTGGACGCCGTTGGAGCCGGGGTCGACGAGTTCAAGGTGGGCGATCATGTTGTCTCGTGCTTTTTCCCGACCTGGGCAAATGGCACTGCCACGATTGGCAGTTTCAGCACGGTACCGGGCGATGGCATCGATGGCTTCGCGCGCGAAATGGTGACCACGTCAGCCCACGCATTCACGCTGGCACCGAAGGGATTTACACACGCTGAAGCCGCCACGCTGACGACTGCAGGCCTGACTGCCTGGCGCGCGCTAGTCGTTGAAGGAAACATCAAGGCGGGCGATACGGTGCTTGCGTTGGGTACCGGCGGCGTGTCGATTTTTGCCTTGCAATTCGCGAAGATGATGGGTGCCACCGTCATCATCACGTCGTCGTCGGATGAAAAACTGGAACGTGCCCGTGCACTCGGCGCGGACCAGACCATCAACTACAAGACGCATGCGAACTGGGGTGCCAAAGTCCGCGAACTGACCGGCGGCCTGGGCGTCGACCATGTCATTGAAGTCGGTGGACCGGGCACGCTGCCGCAGTCAATTGATGCGGTGCGTGTCGGTGGAAAAATCATGCTCATCGGCGTACTGACCGGCTACACCGGCGATGTGCCGACCGCGGCGATGATGGCCAAGCAGGCGCGCCTGCAAGGCTTGATCGTCGGCAGCCGTCAAGAGCAGATGGACATGGTTCGTGCCATTGAGGCGACCGGGTTCCGTCCGGTCATCGACCGCTCTTTCGGGCTGACCGAGATCGCCGATGCATTTCGCTATCAGGCCAGCGGCGCACACTTCGGCAAGATCTGCCTGGAGTTTTAAGAACGCCTTGCTGTGCGGGGACGGCGGCCATCAAGGCCGCCGTCACGCTGCGCGTCTACTCGCGCAGCGCATCGAGCAATACCTGATGAAATTTTTCCGGGTCCTCCATTTGCGGCGCATGCCCGAGACCCGGAAATTCGATCAAGCGTCCCTGACGTAGTTGCAGCACCGCTTTTTTTCCGAGTACCTTGTAATTGCCTAGCCGCGCTTTGAGTGACGCCGATGCCATATCGCTGCCGATGGCCGTCGTGTCGGCATCGCCGATCAGTAATAACGTGGGCATGGTCAGCAATGGGAATTCATAAATCACCGGCTGCGAGTAAATCATGTCGTAGATTAACGCCGAATTCCAGGCGACGCGCTGCTGTCCCGGACCGCGGTTAAGGCCTGCCAGCATATCCACCCAGCGGCTGTATTCCGGCTTCCAGCGGTGGTTGTAGTAGGTCGATTTTTCATAGCTTTCAATCGATGTCGCCGTGATGTTGAGCTCGCGCGCATACCATTGATCGACGCTTCGATAGGGCACCCCGAGTGCTTTCCAGTCTTCCAGCCCAATCGGATTGACCATCACCAGATGCTCCACTGTTTGTGGAAACATCAAGGCAAAACGCGTCGCCAGCATGCCACCCGTGGAGTGACCGACCACGACGGCACGCGTGACGCCAAGTTGCTTGAGCAAGGCCTCGGTATTGGAGGCCAGTTGCTGAAAGGTGTACTGATAATGCGCAGGCTTGGTGGAAGCGCAGAACCCCACCTGGTCAGGCGCGATCACCCGATAACCGGCCGTATTGAATGCCTTGATTGACGCCTCCCACGTGGCACCGCAAAAGTTTTTGCCATGCAGCAGCAAGGCCGTCTTGCCATTTGGCGTGCCTGTCGGCGCGACATCCATATAGGCCATGTCCAGTTCCTGGCCTTGTGAGCTGAACTGAAAATGACCGACCGGAAACGGATACGTAAATCCTTGTAGCTCGGGGCCGTAGACAGGCCCCGAGTCGGCGGCCTGTGCTTGCGCAGTCGCCAGCGCAAGTATCAGCAGCGGCCAATAACGTCGTGTGTGATGGAACATGCAGCGTCTTCCGATCTGTGAGTAAACCCTTTTTAGCCGAATCAAGGCGCAACGCCGGTCAAGCCCATCATCGGATCGCTGATGCCGGTGACATAGACGGCAATGACCGTAATCAACCCCGTCATGATCAGATAATAAATCGTTGGAATGATCGTCATCCGAATAACCTGACCTTCACGTCCGAGCATGCCAACTGTCGCCGACGCCGCTACGACATTGTGAATGGCAATCATGTTGCCCGCTGCGGCACCGACTGCTTGTGATGCCACCAGCATGGCACCGGACACACCGATCAAGTGGGCGGTGTCAAACTGGAACTGCGCCATCATCAGGTTTGACACCGTGTTGGAGCCGGCAATAAAGGCGCCCAATGCACCGACTGACGGTGCAAAAAACGGGTAGATGCTGCCAACGCTGCTCGATACCAATTCCGCCATTGCCCTTGGCATCGACGGTAAGTTTGCCAGATTGACATCCGAGTTAATCAGGATGCGCACCATCGGAATAGTGAAAATCAACACGAAGCCCGCACCCAGCAACGTCTTTGATGATTCCGAGATCGCGGCGGTCATCGCACCCACCTTCATACGTTGCAGCAGGAAGGTCGCCAGCACCACCAGCACCATGATGCCGCCCGGCAGGAATAGCAATTGAATATCCCCGGAAATACCGGTTTCACCCAGAATATTGTTCCAGCCGAAGGCAAGGAAGGTCGTAAAGAATTCTTTGACGTCAGCATTTACGCGAGATAACACCAGCAAACCGGCCAGCAATACATAGGGCAACCAGGCCATGCCGATCGACATTGGCTTCGTATTGGTCAAGCTCTCGAGTTTCATTTCGATATTGCCCATCCATGCTACCGGCCACTCCTTGGGTTCGGCAAAATCCCATGTATCCCTGGGGATCAGGAATCCTGATTTCGCTGCGGGAATCACAATCAGCAATCCGACCAACGCACCCACCATCGATGGAAATTCAGGGCCGAGGAAAATTCCGGCTGCAGCATACGGAAGGACAAATGCCAACCCTGCAAAAATCGCGAACGGTGCAATTGACATGCCTTCCATCCAGGATTTTTTTTGTCCAAAAAATCGGGTCATCATGATGCACATGAAGAGCGGCATCAGGACGCCGATGATGGCGTGCGTGATCGCGACTTCAGAGGTAATCAGACGGAAAAATACATCCCAGTCAGAACCGTTTGCAATCAATCTTTCCGTGATTCCGGCTTTATCCAGCCCGCCGGTAACCCCAACCACAATCGGCGTACCGACCGCGCCAAACGACACGGGTGTTGACTGCACCAGCATACCGAGCATCACCGCACCGAGCGCAGGAAATCCAAGCGCCATCAACAACGGTGCCACGACGGCAGCAGGCGTGCCGAAGCCGGACGCGCCTTCAATAAAACAACCGAATAGCCAGGCGACGATGATTACTTGCACACGCCGGTCAGGGCTGATATTGGCAAAGCCACCGCGTATCGCTGTGATGGCGCCGGAATGTTTCAGGGTGTTCAACAACAAAATAGCACCGAAAATAATCCATAGAATTGATCCAGTCAGGATTAATCCTTGCAGACTCGACGCGACGACCCGGTTGAAGGACATACCCCACGCGGTTACCCCGATGAGGGCCGCGACTAAAAATACGACTGGCATCGCACGTTTGGCCGGCCAATTCAACCCGACGAGCAAGACTGCTGCCAGGACAAGAGGAACGAAAGCTAGGAGGGAGAGTGCTGTTGTAGTCAAACTGGATTCCTTTTTTATTTACTTGTTGATCAAGATCCGTATTCAGGATGTTGATCACAATCTGGTCGAGCCAGATTTGCGGACAGCCAGTGATAGGAAATTGTAACGCGCAAGTTTCCGGGAACCGGTGTCTCACTTGCCATCGCCACAACGCAAAAACTCACCAGAAGGTGAGTTTTCAGGTTTCATTTCTACAAAAGAAAATTACCTGAAAAACAAAAACACAGTGCGCGGCGGAGCTACCCTGCGTCAAGTCAACGGGGATTAACCGTAGTAACGGTTCTGCTTTTCAATGAGCCATGACTTTTTCGTTTCCCAAACGCAAAAAGGCCCTTCTTTCGAAGGGCCTTCTTGTTTGCTGCTTGTAACTTAACCTGACGATGACCTACTTTCACACGTGTTGACGCACTATCATCGGCGCAACGTCGTTTCACGGTCCTGTTCGGGATG